>JAEOTF010000251.1 GCA_016840025.1 Candidatus Hodarchaeota archaeon | reverse complement strand
CCGAAGAAATCCTTTGCACCCCACACTAAATGAAACAATATTCTTTGATGATGTCACTATTGTTGGTTCTGCGATTCCTGAATTCAAACAATCGAGTATTTTCTTCGTTTTAACATCGTTTTTCGTAATGACGGTGGTAAAATACCGAAAAACAATAAAAAAAGCAGATTAGGATCTATAACTTCATTTTTCTTTTTTAAATGATTAATATTTCTGAAACTGTAAGCCCTGTTAATGGTAGACAATTCTTATTTTTACCCAAAAGTATAGGAAATTTAGTTAGTCTCGAAAAGTTTTGGCTTCAAGATAATCAGTTAACTTCACTTCCTGAGGGATTAGGCAACTTGCGCAACCTGAAAGAATTGAATATATTTAATAATCCATTGAAGTCGCTTCCCGAGAGTTTAAGTAACCTCAAGAATCTACAAATACTTGGAATTAACTGGAAAGACAAAAAACAACATAGATCTCTCCCTAAAAATCTGAAACCCTGGGTGGAGACACTTAAAGCCAAAGGATGTAAGGTACAAATATAGAATAGGGAATATTGAAAGAAATCAAGTAATTAAGCATGGATATCAAATCAGTAAAGCTGTACTACTCCTTTTCTTAGATTGAAATTAAGAGTTCCATTAATTGTATCTATATAGATCTTTTAGTTTATGATGCATATCCTTTTCTTTCACCTTAACGATAGATTACTCAGACGAAAGATGGCAAAGCAAAGCAAAGAAAAGAAGAAAAAGTTTGGAAAAGTCGTTCGTTCCCTAACAATCGGGTTCATTAGTTGCCTGCCGATCTTAGGCATCTTCTTAATGATGGTGCTCGTATAAGGCAGTTTAACGCGAGAATCTTGGTCCTCAGCGTAACACTCACTTCATTTTTTTACCTTACCCTGATCTGCTACAGCCTGCATTGCTTTTTTGACAGCTTCGGGATCACCAAGGTAATAGTGCTTAATTGGTTTCAAATCATCTGCCAGTTCATACACAAGAGGAATTCCTGTTGGAATATTGAGCTTGAGTATCACATCTTCTGGAACATTATCAAGGTGTTTTACCAATGCTCGTAGACTGTTACCATGTGCTGAAATAAATACTTTCTTTCCAGATCTAATGGTTGGAACAATAACTTCATTCCAGTATGGTAGAACCCTTGCTACCGTGTCTTTCAAACATTCCGTTAGAGGAATGTCTTTTTCATCCAAATTACTATAGTTTGGGTCATGTCCAGGATATCTTTCATCACTTTTTTCTAAAGAAGGCGGTCTTATGTCATAACTACGTCGCCAAATGAGGACTTGTTCTTCACCATGTTTAGCGGCTGTTTCAGCTTTGTTAAGACCTTGAAGTGCTCCATACATCCGTTCATTAAGCTTCCAAGTTTGTTTTCTGGGGATATTTTTTAGATCCATGACTTTTAAAACTATATCTGTCGTGTGGAGTGCTCTTATCAAAACAGATTCGTAAACTATATCAAATGAATATCCCTCCTGCTTTAGTACCTGCCCAGCTTTCTTCGCTTCTTCAATTCCTTTTTCTGATAAGTCAACATCAGTCCAGCCAGTGAATTTATTTAATTTGTTCCAAATACTCTCACCGTGGCGAAGCATAACTACTTTATACATGACTCTTACTCCTTTCTTCAACTAAATAAACAATGTAACTACTTACAGTTTCTATTTTTTAAACCAGTTTTAAAATTTAGAGGATTTTTACACAGAAATTTACTTAAAATACTATTGAAAAAAAAAGATGGGGGAGCTAATAAATTAGCTGTTTATTCTGAATCAATGTCGTTAATTGTTATATATGCCAGTGTCTGATTTAATAATTGGTAAGCAATTTCACCGAATGTCATAGGTCCAGGTACACCTGTCTGTTTTCCTTCGAGTTCCGAATACAGATAGTTAAGAATACAATTACAGGAAAAGGCTATTTTCTCCGTAACCTTCGGCATTTGAGTTGTAAATTCTGACACATAGTCACCTACTTCGGCAGCTTGACGATAGTCTATCCCTTTAAAGACAGGAGCATAAAAATTAACTATTTTATTCTCCTCATCCACGTTTTGAAAGCTAATGTTAATCATTTCTCCAAAATAGTTTGCAACAAGAGGAAATCGGGTGTCCAATCCCTTTTCTTTAACATATTCTGCGAAAATTTGCTTTTTTCCATTAATATATGCCTCCTTAGCACTAAAACTGTCTTCTAGAAAGGAGATTACATCGCTTTCACCTTGATTAAAGATATTAAGAATATTAATTTCTGCATACTTATTTTCTGGGAGAGTGATGTGCATTACAACAGCAGAATTTTCAAATACTTCCATAGTTTTACCGTTAACCACCTTGGCAGAAGTTTTCCCTAGATCATCCAAGTGCATTCCTGAAATCCAACCAATTAATGGACGTGTTGCAAAACTGGGGTAGTCTGGTGCATTTAATGCAAATGAAAGATGTATTGCACTCGAAGCAGGGATAATAATTACACTAAAACCGTTTTCAGGAGCATCATTATATACTGTGTTGATGGTTTCCTCGTCATATACCTTTATAGCTGCATTGACAATAAAATCAGGTAATTCTGTAACATAAATCTTTTCTCGGGTAGAAAGCCCTCCATCCTCTCCCATAAAATAAGGTATGGTTCCACCAATCCAGTTACCAGTAGGTAGTTGCTTTAAAGTCTCCTCATCACCAGCTAATAAAAGATTTTTTTGCTGTGCAATTTGCGCTTTTACTTCTTCCAAATCAAACATTACTCTGTTACTCATATTATTTCTCTCCAAAAATTGTTTTTATATCCTTTTGTACTTTAGGTAGTTGTTTATTTTTAACAAACATCTCTCTTAACTCCCGAGCACCTTTCAGAACAGTCATTGGTCCTGGGTTTCGTTTTATTGCTATCATTTGTCATGTTAAAAGTAATTTAACAGGAAAAAAAGCATATTCGTATTGCCTTTTTCCAGTAACGATTTCTTCCCATTTCTTATCAGTTATTGATGGTATTTTCATATTACCTCTTCCTTTTTAATTAATGGTTGTTTTACTTAGAATAGCGGGCATAATAATGCTAAGTTTCCTATTCTATCTAAGTAAGAACTTAAAACACCCTATTCCAATTGTTTTTAATAGAATTCAGTACTTACAATTACTCAAAATAGAGACAACAAGGGATTTAACAGAAATCGCTCGTTTGTTTTTGAGCCGACAATATTTCTTTTGTATAGAGAGATGGAAACTATCTTATGATTCCAGTAATTAGAGCGTTTCAGGAAGATATCATGCCAATTATCGAATTTTAGAGCGTTATTATTCCATTTATGATCTTATCTTATGACCTTCTTTACTAGTTCTGGTTTAGAGATATTTTTAACTTTATTAAGATAATTACAGGCGCTTTTCATATTCTTTAATGGTTTTTAGTTGCTCTATAGTCTCAACACTGCCTGGACGAATCTGACGAACGAATTGTACGGCCTTTTCTGCCGTCATACCTTTCGTCACTAAATAACAACTTATCATAGTGCCAGTTCGTCCTAAGCCTGCAAAACAATGAACAAGAACTGGCTGCTCACTTTTTTGAGCTGAGTTGGTAAACTTCACAAAATGATTAATTTGTTTGAAAGTAGGAGTAGAAAAGTCACGAATGGGTAGGTGTAGATATTCAAACTGAAAATCTGCTAGCCAATCATTGGGTAAAGGGTTAGATCTAAGAGTGACTATAATTCGTATTCCTTGTTTCCATATCGTCTGAAGATCTGTACGTTTGGGGCGACTAGACGCAGCAAGAACATTGTCTATAATCCAATCTATTTTAAAAGATGACACCAAACTTACTTCCCTACTAAGGGTTTAACTGCCAATTAAACTTATACTAAATATCTAAAAAAGAAAGAAAGGGTAGGATGTTTAAACATCAAGATATTTTCTTATTAGGTCATCCCATTTGGTTTTCTTGGACCACTCTAAGTTGTTGTACTTTTTGTTGTAGTGATATTGTGGCCAATAGATTGCAAGTCCATGTATCTCCGCTTTCTCGTTGTGTGCCTCTTCCACTATTACTTCTGAAAAAGCATCCATAACATCCTTTGCGTGTTGTTTTATCTTTTTGTCAGAGACTTTTTTGTGGATTAATCTACAAAAATCATATAAGTCTATATAATCGGCATCATAGAAGCGTTTGACTTTTTGGAGAGCGCCAAAGATCGCTTGATGTATATCTGGAGTCTGAATCTTGGTTAAGAGTACTGCTGCGAGGTTGGAAATCTGAGTAATGAAGGTCTCAAGATTTTCTGTTGAAGTGGCAGATTGAGTTGCTTCGACATCAATCTCGTCATATGACTTGAGATAGTCTTTAACAATTATTTTCGCGAGTTCATTAGCAGACATAGCAGGGTTTTTAACAAGATTTGTACATATTCGTTCATATGGCCATCCATCGCCTGGCTCAACTTCTTGAGAAGCAACAACTACTTTAACGTAGTCTTTCAAGTAATATATTACTTCTATCATAGCCATCAGGCAAGCATCCATCCCTAAAACGTCGATTCCCTTTTTGCCTTTAGTAGCATTATGAATGGCATTCCTTAATTCTCTATTGTCAAGGAAGTCTCTATTAGAATCATCAAAAGCAATTGACTTATCAGGAGCTATGGTTACAGTTTCTTGTAATGTAGGGGAAAATAAAACCTGAGAAATATTCCGCCAATCAACGCGATTAAATCGCCCTTTCACAAATTTAAGCTTTTTATCTTCGGCTGCTCTGTAAACATCGTCTTCTTTCCAACCTGAACCATGATTCCAGATGATTAAAGCATATTTCTCTGCAGGATAATTCTTCATACCCCATTCGATGAAATCTTCCAATACCTTAGGATTACCCATATTCGTTTCTCCCAAATCCCCTACTTCCTCTGATTCAATTTTACCAGGCGATCCACCTTTAGTAATGTAAAATCGTTTTGTACCTCGCCAGTCTTCATTACTAGGGTCATAACCCTGGATTCGGTCAAATTGTACAAGTATATTGACGTCATCCGTGGATCCTGCCTGTTCCATTTCGTTTATATCTTCAGTTCCACAGCCTTCGAGATTATTATCACCAGCTAAATAAACCATGAACGTCCATTTCTTCATTTCAAATCACTCCTGATCATAGCAACTTATGTTCACTTTTTCAATATTAGGCTTTCTAAAATTCTATTAGCTTCGTATTTTTACGTTATTTCATTCTATCCTCATATTCTTTTTCATTTTTAATCCATCAGTCATCTATTTTCTTATTCGACCTTAATTCCTATTTTTTAAAAATTAAACGTACATATTTTAGAATTGGATGCTAGTACCAACACGAGGAATAGTAACTGAGGGAATCTTGGGTATCGCATCTTGTTCATTGAATGGAGTGTGCACCATAATTTTTTTACCTTTTACTTCCTTGATGAAGGTTTGAAGCGCATCAGAAGACGTATGTGCGGATATTCGTGCTCGATAAATAGTCTGTTTGTAAATATCTTTGGTTAGTCCATTATCTAGGGCCCATCCAAGCGTTCGCGGAGCTTGATAACCACAGAGAACCACAGAAGTTTGTGAATCATCACGGGTGTGATCGAGTAATTCACGCGCTAGGCCGCCTTGGAGCATACCTCCACCTGCAATAAGAATTGAGTCTTCTTCAAATGAATTTATATCAAAATGGCGTGGGACTGAGTAGTTTCCCTGTAGATTAACAATTTTGGAGATTCGAGCACCCATACCTATCAAACTTACTAAACGGTCTTTGGTTAATGAGTTTCGCTCCAGTAAAGTAAGTATCTCCTGAGTTCTACCCAAAGAAAAAGCAGGAATAATCGTGCGTTTGTGATTTGTCACTGCTTCAACTAGAGTTTTCTCAGCGTTTTCTTGGTTGAATGGGGGTCTCCCCCAATAAGTTCCATCGAAAATTGTTATGTCTGCATCACGAGGAATATCCGCCCCTTTTAAGGAAGCAGAATTTTCTAAATTCAAATCACCAGTATACAAGATCGTTTTGTCTCCAACTTCCAAATAAAATGCGGCACTTCCATAAATATGGCCTGCGGGATAAACAGTAAGTAGAACCTCAGGAGAAATCTCAATTTTTTTATTATTAAGTTTTAAACGGATATAATTATCAAATGCTCTGGCAAGATTAGTAGAGGAGATGCACTCAGAAATCGAGGGATGGTTCTTTCTGACTCTTTTTTTCACACCTTTAGTGAGCAACATTCGGTTATTACTTAGAAGTATTGAGGCAAATTGTTTTGTTAGAGGTAATGAGAACCATGGTCCATCAAAACCTATTAAATCGCTATAAAGAAAAGGTAAAGCGCCTACGTGATCTAAATGCGCATGTGAAATAAGTACTGCATCAAGTCCATGAAGTTGTGGAGTCCAATGAGGTATTTGGCTGTTAGATACTGCTAATCCCCAATCCATTAGAATATTAGCTTTATCTGTGCTTACCAAAATGCTACTCCGCCCAATCCCACATCCTCCGATAAAGTGGATTGATCGAAGCCTATTCTTTTTCTTTGTGCTATATGAATACTTTGGAAGCATATGAGAGAGAATTTCTTGAGGAATTTGATCGATGGAATCCATAGTGATAGGAGTTGGTGAAACTAACTCTGTAAGATAACGAAAAACACTTGAAAAAGAAATCGGTAAGTCAAGGCTTTTTTCAGTTAAGAAATTCTCAATTTGGGGAATAGCTTCTTCTATAGGTTTTTTCTCTGTATCATCAAACTGATCCTTTACTTCCTGAAGAAGTTGCGAAAAATAGGCAGAAAATGCGCGAGCCATGACTTTTTGAGATAACCAACCCGTAGATTCCTCTTTGAAATGTGCCCAGTCTAAATTTTCTACAATTTCTTCCAAATAGGTTGGACGCGAAAAAATCACATCAACAGTATCTAATTCGGAAAGAAGATTCGTTAGATCCAATAGATCCATCTTTTGCGTAATAGTAGCTATATCTCGAGGAGGATTAATAGGAAGCCCCATAAAATCTAACCCAGTCAGTAAGAGCTGAATTATTAGCTTAGGTTCATGTTCTGTGTGAAGAATTTTAAGTAAGAGCGCTTCTATAATGCTTTCCTGTTTTTCAGGGCTAAGTAAACCCTGGCGATAGAGATAAAGGACTAAAGGACGAAAATCTTCTAGACTTCCTTCATCTGAAAGAAATTTAGCTTCTGCGATAAAATATACTTGTGAGTTTAGTGTTTTATCCTCTTTCGAGTAGCTTTGCCAACATATTTGATTATAGACATCGGTTGCTCTTATTTCCTCACTGAAAAGTTCCTCCTCAGGAAAGTTATGAGAAAGTAATGAGAAAATTCTGAATTTTGTAGAGTTATTAGCTGGAAGCCGCTGGATTAACTCGGATCGGGTTTTAATCGTCCCAGATTGGATTAAGTCGGATAGTTGGTCGACCTCTGCTCGTAGAGTAGCTAGGGGTGATGTTGAAATGGACATGGGAAACACAATGAGAAGCAAAAGTCCATGAAAAAAATACTTCGGTTACACCAAAGAAACGAAAGTGAAAAGTGAAAAGATCGTTCTCTTCCCTTTTATGCTGAAAATGGAGACGGAGGAAGGCTTGGAACCCTATTAAGAGTACCAAGCCTTGAAATCCACGGCAAAAATTTCTGAATCACCCATCACAAATGAGGATAAAAAAATAAGTGAATAGTATTAAGGATTAAGTTACATAATACAATAAACATTATGATGAGTCCTTCTCAATTGAAGTAGTTCTAACAATTTTTCTGCAGGTAATGGCAATGTCTGACCTCTGGAAAGAACTTCAGACCTTAGGGCTTTCTGAAAGTTCCTCTAAAATCCTTGAACATTTAATCCGTAATTCTAAACCAATGAGCGGAAATGAAATCGCTCAACACAGTAAGATCACTCGATATTATGTTTTTGAGATTCTTAGGGTTCTTAGTGAAGAACGAAGATTACTGGAAATAATCCCTTCCTATCCTCGTAAATATCGATTTGATCCGTTTTCAATTGACAGGCTCCTTCGCCAATTGAATGAACAAATTCAACGTTTAAAGAGCCCTGATTTTGATGAAACAAATATAAAAGAATTCCTAAACCTAACAGACGAGGAGTCACTTCTTTTAAAGACTACCAATGGAATGTTAACTGTTAAAAAGGCTACTCAGCTTCTTCCACATCTTTCTCCAACTAAAATTCGCTCCGTGATTCGTTCTCTCGTTCGACGTGGACTATTGGAAGCTGGTTCAGATACGCGCCCCAAGCAATATAGAATCTTTCCTACGTCAGAATTAATAAAACTTGAAAAAGAAAAACAAATACGACAAATGGAAAATGGCATTAAGAGAATTGAGGTATTAAACCAAAAAATTAGGAAGCTATCAGGAACTGCTTCCTCTCCCGAAGAAATGGGTGAAATATTGCTTCTTCAAGGCCAACAAATCCTTGAAAAGGTGACTAGAATTCTTGGTGAATCTCAAGAAATCTGTCTAGCTCGTTCAACCTCCAGTTTCACCCGAAGTTTAAGTGATGATCAATTAAGGAGAATTATCGTAGAATTAACACGAGCCACTTTGAAAGCTGCTCAACGAGGAGCTAAAGCACGACTTATTTTGGGTATGGAATTATTGGAGTCTTATTTAGCTATTCAATCAGAAGAGGACCTGAAAGAAATCCTATCACGGTTTCCTGATCTTCAGATTCGAGTGACAGATCGTGAATTTCCTTCGGTTGACGTGATGATTCTTCCAGATACTCGGGTTTTTGTTGAATATATCTCTGTAATTCCTGGATTGGCAATATATGTAGAGTCCAAAGAACCCGCCGTTGCAAAACAGGCATATTTTGAAGAACTATGGCATTCTTCTCATGAATTTCGACTTCTTAGTCGTGGTAAATTGTCATTAGATTGTGAAAAGGTTGTTGAAGGCTCTTTAATTGAGTTTCCTCCTTATGTTCCCTTCCCAGCGTCTGAGCCAAAAGAAAGTAGTATTTTTTATAGTTATAAATCAGCTATAGACGCAATTCGGGCATTTATAAACGAAGCACAGAGTAAAGTAACAATAGTGTTTCTTCTTGATCTCTCGGATTTTCATAGAAAAGTCATTACTAAAATGATCGATATCTGGAATACTATCACTCAACAAGCTCTCCCTTCAATCACTTTTGACATTATTGTAAACGATGAAATGCTAAAACTCATTATCCCTCAGTTAAAAT
The DNA here is from genome assembly GCA_016840025.1 of Candidatus Hodarchaeota archaeon. The sequence continues at coordinate 26,478 of JAEOTF010000251.1, read as the reverse complement.
TACCCGAGAACTCCTTGGCTACAATTAATATACGTTCATGGACTTTAACAGGATCAATGGGGGTATTTATTCTTATAGATGAAAAGACATTTGTAATTCCCTCACTAGAACGTGCTCAAGAAGATGAATGGACATTTCTTGCTACAAGTAACTCTACCATGGTGAAACAGACGGTTCGAATCTTTAAAAATTTGTGGGAAATATGTCAACCTGTTCATATGAAGAATAATCTCCCCACAGCTTAATTGTCCGATTAGTGCTGTATGATGATCGAAATGACGCGCGAAATGATGAGTAGTATAATCTCATTCAAAACATTTATTTTTTATAAAAAAAGCCCAGAAGAGATACTTTGTGAGTATTTATTTTGATTTGGCGATACAGCCTATAATATAATGCACTCTAACGCATTGAGTACTTTAATAAATCCTCTTCCTCACCCCTCTGCAACCAAGTTCATTCTTAATTCAGTTAATTGCCTTAATTATATAGCCAAAAGAATTATTTGAATAATAGTTAATATTCCCGTAGGAGTATTTTTTCGATTAAAAAAAGACGGAGACACGGCAATGGATGTAGTTGAAGCTATACGTACAAGGCGTAGTATTCGGGAGTTTACAGGCGAGTCTATTCCTGATGAGTTAATAGAACGCGTCTTAGATGCTGCCAAATACGCGCCGAGTCCTGAAAATATGCAAATGTGGCGATATGTGGTTATTAGAAAAGACCAAGCTCTAAAAAAGTATATTGCGGATATCTCACAAGAGATGGCGTCCCGCACATTCGGTTCTGCCCCTTACGAGGCAACTACTGGACGACTCTGGTGGATGGGTGACCCTGGTCGTGCTGCGACATATGAAGTTATGAAGGACGGCGATCTCTTTCGTTACCCCGAAAAAGCGGATACTGTAATTCTTGGGTGTGCGAGTGAAAGCTACCAAGATTCTGGATATATCTACCCTAATGAACTGTTTGGATCAGTCGTTGTAGGAATGGGCTTGCTCCAAATGTGGTTGGTTGTAACGAAGTTATTATCTGAAGGTCATAAGATCGCTTGTGCTTATCAAGCATTCCCTTTCTCAGATCCGCGACACACAGAGCTAATATGTGATAAAATTGGAATGCCCCGTAACTGGAGACCATTAGCAGCGTTCTGTATAGGTGTTCCAGAAGCTAACCGAATGTTAGGCCCATCACGATGGCCACTTGAAAGTGTTATGTTTTCTGAACGTTGGGGTGACCCCTACACCCGTATTGTATTTAGGAAGTGAATGGCATGGATGTTAAGTTAGAAGGCGAACATTTAGAGAAGTTCAAAGTGATTGCAGAAGAAGCTGCAATCTCGGTTGAAGTTGCAGCTGCAATTATTCTCGAGCAATTTGTGGAACAGCCAGGCGGACGTATTTATGTAGGTAGCTGGAAACGTGGGGCTGTAGATGATAAAAAAGGTTTTCGTTTTGCAGTGCAATGGCCGTTCAAGAGTGGATTCACAAAAAAGAAAGGAGATGAAATCTAATGGCAAAGTTCAGAAAACACCCAGATGGGGAATGGCCAGGTTTTCCTGGACTCAAAAAAGAAGATATTCCTCAAGAGTACTGGCAGCTTAGCCCATGGACAGCATTAAGCATGCAAGAAAACCTTAAAGCGCGTATAGTCATTAAATTCACAGTGGACGAGATCCGTGAATTGAAATCAGTCGTTGAAAAGCGAATGGGAGAACTATCTGCGGATAACCTCGAAAAAGCTGCCAAAGATGCAATACTAGCTTGGATGAAGGAGGAATCTCAATGAGCGCTGATAAAGTCCGTAAATTCATGAAAATGATCCAAAGCCAGCTAAAGAATAATGAAGATATGCAGGAATTCGTTAAAGAGTGGGTTTATCCCTATGACGGGAAAGTCTTCCAGGTAGAAACAGACGGCGAATTCTTTTATTCTGTGCTCACCAAAGACGGGAAAATGAATCTACATGAAGGAGAATATCCCTCCCCAGACGTCATCTACCGGGCAAACAGCGATATATTACTCGGTATCTTCACGGGGAAAATTCCCTTCTGGAATCCCATTAAAAGCTGGGAGCTAATGGTGATTGGTTCAGCACATGAGTCGGTACCCCTCAGTGAGCTAATCCTGCAAGCTTTAATGAATATGTAAGTTCTTAGCAGGTGATTATCGCGATGACTATCAATAATATCACAGTTGTTGGATCAGGATTCATGGGGGCAGGTATTGCTTATGTTGGCGCTGTTGCAGGCTATAATATGACAATCAATGACACCAGTCAGGATTTCATTAAGAAAGGACTTAAGCAAATCAAAACGGATGTATTAACTGGAATAGATAAAGGAAAACTGTCTCCCAATGAAGGAAAGGGCATTATTAAACGTATTAAAGGCGAAGTTGATCTAGATACCGCCCTAAAGGAGGCAGATCTAGTCATTGAAGCAGTCTTCGAAAAAATGGAACTGAAGAAAGAACTGTTTGCCAAGTTCTGTAAACATGTTCCAGAACATACGATTCTGGCGTCAAACACCTCTACACTGAGCATTACAGAGATTGCAAGTGTAACCGATCGCCCAGAGAAGGTCATAGGGATGCATTTCTTTTCTCCTGTCGCAGCAATGAAATTATTGGAACTGGTTAAGGGAGAAAAAACAGCTGAAGAAACCATAGCGGTTGCCAAAGAAGTCGGTGAAAAAGTTGGTAAAACAGTAGTGGTGGCTAAAGATGGTCCTGGATTCATTGTTAATCGAATCCTTGTTCCCATTGGCAATGACGTAGTTCGTATGTTCGAGGAACGAGTTGCCAGTATGGAGACCATTGACACTCTTGCAATGGAATCAGGATTATTCCCACTTGGTAGCTTTGCGCTCTTCGATTTCGTGGGACTTGATGTAGCATACCATTCTGCGAAAGGAGTGGCCTCAAAACTAGGACCTCTATATGAACCCGCGGATTTACTAACGAAGACGGTTGAAGCAGGCAACTATGGCAATAAGACAGGTTCCGGTCTATTAGATCAGGATGAACAATTTGAGACGAGTAAACCCCCTGAATACATTAGCAATCGGAATTTGGCGGTGATCGTCAATGAAGCTTGCAAATGCCATGGTGATGAAAAGATTGCTTCTATTGAGGATATTAACCTTGGAATGAAGCTGGGTGCGAATTGGTCGAAAGGACCTTTCGAAATTGGAAAGGAACTTGGCTTTCAAAAGGTTGTTGAAATTCTAGAAGCACTACAAAAAGAAATTGGGAGCAGGAGTGAATTCTATGCTCCGTCGGAATGCCTACGTAAGTTGGCATCAGGAACAGGAGATTGTTGTAAATAAAAAAGCCAAAGAAACTATTGCAAATAAGAGGAAAATAGGTGAAATGAATGACATATGAAACAATTAAGTTTGAGAAGACAGGATCGTTCCTAGCTGAAGAAGAAAACATAGGAGTAATCACTCTTAACCGACCTGCAGCTTACAATGCGTTTAGCCCACAGGTTCTGAAAGATCTAGATGCTCTGTTAGATGAGATTGACAAGGATGATGAGGTTAGAGTAGTAGTTATCACTGCCGAAGGAGAAAAAGCTTTCTCTGCCGGTATGGATTTGAAGACAGCAACAACTATGAAACCAGAGGATTCAGCAGTATTTACAGAGCAAGGACAAAAACTCTTCCAAAAACTAGAAAAGTTCTCTAAGCCCACAATAGCAGCAATTAACGGTATTGCCTTTGGTGGTGGATTAGAGATTGCACTAGCCTGTGACATACGAATTGCCAGTGAAACTGCTAAACTTGGTACTGTGGAAGTAGGAATTGGGCTCATCCCAGCCTGGGGTGGCTGTTCACGGCTCGCAAAAATTGTCGGTATGGGGCGTGCGAAGGAAATGATCCTAACGGGTGGACAATTAAGTGGTAAAGAAGCCGAAAAAATTGGTCTAGTAAATAAAGCTGTGCCATTTGATGAACTGGAGAGTACATGGGAATTTATGGCTTCTAAGATTGCAGGAAATGCACCCCTTGCTGTCCAAGCAGCCAAACAGATTGTGAATATATCAATGGACATACCAGTGGAAGAAGGAAATAAGGCCGAATACGACGCTGTTATGAAACTCATTACGACTGAGGATCTTCAAGAAGGCATTAAATCTGTCTTTGAGAAGAGAAAAGGACAATTCAAAGGTAAATAGTTGATCATCCTTTTCTTTTTTTCTTTTTGAGTTTTTTCTTAACAGCAAACATTTTTCAAGCTATAAAAAAATTATTTCAGTGTTGATTAAAATGAAGCGTGTTGGAGTCGTTGGTGTAGGCCATAGCAAGTTTGGAAAACGACCAGATGTCTCTCTCCGTGAACTGGCACACGAAGCTGTTCGTGAAAGCTTTTTGGATGCTGGTTTAGAGCCTAAGGATATCGAAGCCTCAATATTTAGTTTAGCCGGGGATCAATTTAACGGTCAAACGAATCAAAACGTTATTTGACTCGGGCCAAGGTGCCCCTGGCGCTCTGATTTCCGATTATGTTGGATTATCACCCATGCCTGTGATTCGTGTTGAATCCGCTTGTGCTTCGGGTTCTGCTGCAATAAAAACAGCTGTTGGACTTATTAATGCAGGATTCCATGATCTTATGATGGTGATTGGAACCGAAAAAATGTGTGACCAATCTACCCCCATTGTCACCGAATTAATGAGTCGTGCAGGTGATCTTGCTTGGGAATATCCTTTTGGTGTTTCTTTTCCGGGTTTTTATGCACTGCATGCTAGCCGACATATGGCAGAACTTGGAACCACCCGAGACCAATTATCAATGGTTAGTGTGAAAAACCACAAATATGGATACAAAAATCCACTTGCTCATCTCCGGAAACAGATCACCCTAGAAGAGGCGAAAAAGTCCATTAACATCGTTTATCCCTTGAATCTCTATGATTGTTCCCTTATTTCTGATGGTGCTGCTGCAGTAATCTTAGCCAGTGAGGAAAAAACAAAACAACTGACAGACGACCCTGTTTGGATCATGGCCATTGGCTCAGGTGGTGATTATAATATGGTAGCTGACAGACCATCACTAACAGGTCTTATTGGAGCTCAGATGGCCTCACGCACTGCCTATGATATGGCGGGAATCAAACCTACCGATATTGACGTCGCGACGGTTCATGACTGTTTTACAATCGCAGAAATTATGGCATACGAGGATTGTGGTTGGTGTGAAAAAGGTGAAGGCGGTAAATTCGTTGAAGATGGTAGATCTGATATTGATGGTGACGTCGCTGTAAACATAGATGGTGGGCTCAAATCAAAAGGTCACCCCGTAGGGGCTACTGGCGTCTCAATGGGTGTTGAACTTACCAAACAATTACGAGGCAAAGCAGATCAAGGTCGGCAACGAGCTGACGCTAAGATTGCTATGTCCCACAATGTTGGACAATCGGGTCAGTTTGTACACTGTATTGTTTATCAACGCTAACATAGGCAACGGTGAATATAATGAAGAGATTTGGTTACATTTTTGATAAATTAGTCCAACCAGCAGTACCTGAAGAATTTATCAAGGGTCTAGAGGACAATGAACTACGCTATACGCAATGTAAGAAATGTAGTGCAAAATATCTACCTCCGCGACGTTTCTGTCAGTGTGGTGCAACAGAAATGGACTGGCATCCAGCCCCACTTGAAGGAGCTACCCTCTATACATTCTGCTTTTATGGAGAAATGGGTATGCCTCCAGAAGCAATGCAAACTAGGTTACCCTATATGGTTGGTATCGCAGAGCTCTCAGATGGACAACGAATTCTAGGACATTTGGCAGGTATTAGGAAACCGAAAGTCGGCATGCCACTCAAAATAGTCCCTAAACAAGATTTAGATGATGGAGAAGGTATAGTTTTCAAATTTATAAAGGGATAATCCATAAGGTGAAGATTTAAACCCTTTTAACTCTTTTTTTTTCAATATTTCAAGATTAATTTTCCTGTAAGCCACTTTTTTATATTCAATTCAAATTATACATAGATCTAAAAGATCAATGACTGGTAAACTTCTTTTGTGACCCAAAATTCTCTAAAATTAGAAAAATGACAAAAATTTAGATTAGAAATTTATTTTTAAAGGATTTTCCTCTGATTTTCAAAATTAAGTTACAAATACTATTAATCTCGTTGTTAATAAGCAATCTAATAATAAGATTAGCTCTAATAGCAATAAAAAGCTTTAAATAGTAGAAAAAAGAAGAAATGCTATCAATTTAGTGATATGGTGAATATTTTGGCAGGATTTGCGAATGCTCGAGTTGAAAGAATAATGAGACAAGCAGGGGCTCAACGAGTTTCTGCTGAAGCAATTGAACGACTTAATGAAGTTCTAACTGAACTCGCGATGGAAATTGCCCGTTATGCTGTAGAATTGGCTCGTCACTCTGGTCGAAAGACCATCAAAGAGGGTGACATTAAGCTCGCTGCTGAGAAGTAGAATTAGCAATCTCCATGTTGGGGGCGTGGGAGATAGTTACTTTCTTTTTATAGCAGTAATAAAATCCCAATTGAGGCTTTCCAAATAGTACTTATTAGATTCTAAGATCATTTGTTCGTATTTTTATAATAAATAGTGAACTACCCCCCGCTGGTCGCAGGGGGGCTTCCTCGTTCCGCGATAACACTTGCGATTTCCAGTAAGAGAAAAATGTCAAAGCCCCTATTCATTAAATAGAGGGGCCAGCCAAGTAAGAAGTTTATTCCCAACCAATCAAATTTTTGAACCATTGAGGCATTGCATAGACGATATAAACGAAAAGAGGAATAAGAACATAATTAATTCTAGCAAGGACCACCATCCAAACTGCTGAATCTCCCAGTGCTGGTTCAAGAAAATCTGTACCTATTATCTCGATTGTATAGGCAAAGCCGACTCCTACTTGTAAAAAAGCAAGGAGAAACGATCTTTTAAAGAGAGGTGGTTGTTTTCTAACTTTAATCGTAGCGTAAGCAAGAACCCCAAAGATAAGCCAAACTGGGATGAACATCAGAAGGACGAGAATGCCTTTTTCAGCTCCAGTTCTATACATGTCCATATCTACTCCCGTATCAAGCCATGGTGCAAATACATCTACTCCTTCTGTACCTGGAATATCGCTTGCGGTAAAATGAATAGTCAGAAGCCAATATACAAAATATGCTATGAGGAGCATTACAGGAATTATCGCTAATTTCATTTTTTTCTCAAAGAAAGATAATGCGAACAGGTTGCCTAGGAAAAAGCCAATAACCGCAAAAAGAAAGGCTAAAATGGCGAAAAAAGTTGCGGGGTCTGCCGCATCTGCTTGGTTATCCATTGCTTGAAAGAGAATTTGTTCCAATCCAACGAACAACGCACCTAAACCGAGAAAAAACCACATTCCAGCGAGATAAAGTGACTGTTTCTTTTCTGTTGCCCTATAATTCGTGTATAAACGAATGGCACAGCCAAGCATCATTAAAATCCCTAAACCGCCGATAACAGTTCCTACAGTATGGGCTAATTCTTCTGTCTCATTTAGAATTGGCCAATTATATTCAATGAGAGTGTTTATTAACGAATTAAGCATTTTCATCTCTCTCGATTATCCTCTCTGATGTTAACTAAGTAAAATTATTCTCGCTTATCAGCTTTTTTCACAACTCTATTCTTCAAAAAGCAAAGATGAAAGGTAAAGAAATGGGTAATTTTATCCCGCATTGAAATTTTAGGATGATTTTCTAATTGTTAAGGATCAAAAATACCCAAAATACTATTTAGAAAAACAAGAAGCTGATGCAGTATCACAATTTTCACAACTGGCTTCAGAACAACTTTTACAGTCGGCTGGAGGATTTTTAGTGCAGGATTCAATGACTTGGAAGATACATTTGAACTTTTGATGATTTAGACATTCCTTAGGTACAGGCATTGGGATTTCCTCATTAATGAAATATTAGAGCCCCGCCATCCACTCTGAGTATCTTGCTTGAACTCTATCACGTAATAGATCTGCAATCATGGGATTAGTTTGTGAAGCAATGGTTGTTATAATCTCAAGAGCATCTTTGTCCACCGATTTCTGAAAAGCAGATATAGCCGCATCATTTACTTCTTGTCCTCCCGCCAATTCCACCAAGGCGTTAGCTTTGGAGATTAAGAAATTAACGCGACTATTAACTACACGTTCTGCTTTTTCTTGATCTAGATTTTTAATCTGATCAAGTAATTTCTTAGAAAACTTACAATTAGTGCCACGATTAATTTTGCCTTTTCTCAGATCAACAATAATTTCTTCAGAGTAATGTTTTGAGAGATCAGTACTCATTCCGATGATGTCGGCTTCTGATGGATGAACAAATTCTTCGGTGTAGGCAATTCTACGGAGGGCTCGATGAGGCGCGAAACTTTCTAATGTTGATTCCATCAAATCAATGATCGCTTCATCGCCTACTAGAATTACTGTCTTTCCTTCGATAACTGCACGAACAAGGCGATCGCTATTCTTTTTAATGGTGTTCAGGAGAAAAGAGAGACTACCGCGGCGTTCTGCCCTGCGAATGGTAATCCGCTTTTTCCTAACCTCTTCCTCTACAGTCATCTCCACAGAAGCTAGATCACTCCCCCAATCTCTAATTGTTTTCTCCAGGTTTTTTGGGAGAGCCTCGTTTTGGGGTGAATAGTGATATGTTTGCTGAACTACTTCAGCAATTTGTTCCGCTTGGTATCTAAGAAGTGAAACTTGCTTATAAAACTCCATTTGTTGGGTTTGATCGACAATAAAGCTAAGAGAAGCAACACTTTTGTTTTTTGAACCAAAATCTCCCTGTATCGTGAACAGGAAAACATACGCAATTTTCGCCTCTTCAGGGAAGGGTAATACCGCATCTGACGTTTCTACTGTTCTTTCAGCCATCACGGAAAGAGTCATCTGACTTTTCATGGCAATTTTGAGAGCCATATTCCGCTCTATGCCTGGATAAAAGATAGGTCGAGGTCCGCTTGTGAGGTCAAATACACTAAAACAAACAGCCGGCAATTTTAATCAACTTTTCTTTCCATTTTCTTCTATCACTTTTGCCTATAAAAACTAAATCAATCAAATGACTCAGATTAATTCTTAATTTTCCAATATGGACCAATTTTCATTGGCTGAAGAGGTTGGACTCTACTGGATGAATTCTAATCTCAACAGATTGAAGTAATTATGAAAGATTAGTAATAGGTCATATAATTTTTTTGTTAAACAACTACTTCTCTCATCTATCTTAACAAATAAGAGATTACATATCATATGAGTCTATATTCCTAGTCATTGTTCACTCTTCCTCCTCATCATGTTTAAACCCTAAATTCGGGAAAATGACCTCAATTATTTCTTTCATAGATAAAACGATCTTTTTTTTGAGTCCTCCCCTTATAATCTCTTCCGCAGCTGATCCGTCAAGCTGTACAACTATAATATCCTCTTTATTTTGTTCACACAACGATTGGAATTTCTTACCTGTTGTGCCTGCAGGAACAATCAATATACCAGTATCTATTATACCTACATCCTTTTTGGCACTGATAAGGCGATGAAGGGAAAAATATGCTGCAACTCCTCCGCTTCTATCAAAACTCCTTACAGAAGGCACTTCTATGCCTACATGTTTTCCTTCTATGGTGATTCGCGCAGCAATCTGTTGGGGATTGTTTTTAACGAAGAAAGAGTATTCTAGCTCAATATCAAGGGTTATGTCAGCCCTTTTTGCCCTTAAAAGAATCGAGTCTAATATGCCCGATAAAACACTAGAAGGGTTAAGTTCGATAGTCATAATCTCATCAATACTTTCATAAGAGTGAATAGCTGTAGCATGTTTTAGCGCTTCATAAGCTATTTGAGAATTGGGATGTGTTTTTATTTCTTCATAGGAAGAAATAAAGTTTTCTAGATAATTTCGAAGATATTTCTTACACTCACGAGGGTTTCCATGTGTTTGCTTAATGATCTGTGAAAAAACATCTTTAGTAAGCGGGAAAAGGGGATTAAAAGAGGGAGGGTCAATGTTTTGAGTTGTTTCCCAATAGATTTTCATCGATTCTCGATAAAATCTCTCCAAATCCCCTTTTGAAAAGGGTTGTAAATGCGTCGGTTGTTCCATCCGTGTTCTCATTGCAGTATCTGCTGTTTGAAGGACACGATCCCACATTTCGGTGAGACACGCTGAAACTATTATTATCTGCGGAATTTCATTATAGAGTCTTTTGAGATATTCAAAAAAACGAGTTTCAGCTTCTGGTCCACGAGTTCTATAAGGAATCTCGAGTTCATCAAAATACAACAAGATCGTCTTCGGATAAGATTTGAAAAGTGTTCTAAGTGTAACAATTACAGTATCATCTTCTTCAATGATTCGAGATACACCTAAAGCCTTTAATTCTTCTTCATTCAAATCTTCTGCTAATAACCAGCGTTCTGCGAGTGGTTTTAATTTTTTATCGGTAGCGTATGTAACTAAAACTCGAACAACATCAGATGCAAGCCCAGGATATGTTCTAGTAGCCATGTCCGCTAGATATTTCTTTCGTCGAAGGAAACCAACTCGTTTTGTAAATTTTTGAGCAAATTCTTGGGCAACTCCTGCAAGTAAGCTACGACCGATTTCATCCTGTATACAGCTGTAAATGTGTAGTGCAATACGGACTGGTGCAGGAGGAGATGGTATATACACGCATTCCCAATCTTTTTCGATCCGTTGACGCTCTCTTAGATACCAGTAAAAATGAGTCTTGCCAGATCCTGCTTCACCCATAATAGGGACAAATCGTGCTAATCTATCTCTAATTGTCCGTTTGAGAGCCCGAAAGACTTCCCTTTCAACATCTTTGTGGGAATTCTCTATATCTATTTCATCAGGCAGGGAAGCGCGAGATACAAAACTATCAAAAGGAGTAGGGGTATCTCGTAAGGCTTCTAGATATAAATTTACAATTTCATCAGCAGACTCCGTCAAAAAATCAACTTCCTGACGGTAATAGTAATATAGTTAAAAAGGTGCTTTGATTACCTTTATTCAGTTGTTGCAGATCTTTTTACATACTGTATCAATTCTTTAGCAATTTCTTTTAAAGTTTCATCTCCCAATATCTCAGCACTATTAGCGACATCATCTGGAATTAAGACAGTGGTTATGAATATGGCTATTAATCGTCATCAATTCTTTCTATTTTAAATATCACTGGTCTAATTCCATCGGTACAACACATAATCAATGTATCGTCCGTTTTCATCCATTTCCACTTTTTGAAGACTTTTTGCCATGCTGACCCAAAGTTACCACCCTGCATTAGCGTCAGTACTCCTCTATGAATATCAATCCACGCCCAACCACAACTGAAATCTTCTGGTTGCTTCGTGGGACTATCGGTGAAAAATTCTTGACCGTCATTAAACGCTGTACACAAACCAACCTCTCTTTGACAATATTCTCTGACTAAATCCTGGTGAAGGGTTCTTTTAAGGACAGTAATTTTACACTTTACCACTTTAACTCACCTTTTTAGTGAATTCTAGCGAGAGCTGAAGATTTCGAGTCATCAACTTAACATTAACTAAGCAATCCAAAAGCAAGGGAATTTTACAAAATTTGAACTACCTCCTCTTAAAAGAGGAAGATTCCTCATTCCTCGAAAACGGCTTCAGAAGAAGTCTGACATTTTCTCCAGAGGCGTAACTTTCCGCGGTTCCCGCGGTAGAGGGGTTAACTATGTTCACGTGACGGACTTCCCTCAAAATTCGCTTGCCTTCGGTACGAATATTCCCGGCCGCGTTGGGATCTCTCTCATGTACCGTGTTACACACAGGACATTGCCATGTCCGATCTTTCAGATCTAGATCGTGCTTGATATAGCTGCACTTCGAACAGATCTTACTGGACGGAAAGAAGCGATCTATTTGGACTAAGTGTTTGCCCTGCCATTCCAACTTATATTTGAGGAGAGTCACAAACTGATGTCACGAAAAATCTAATGTAACCGACTTAGACAAGCCCGAATTGAATTGCTGCATGCCTTTAATGTGGAGGTCCTCTAAAATAATAGCGTCAAAGAGGCGACTAAGGTGTAACGTGGTCTTATGGGTCCAATCTAATTTCTGATGATAAATCCTTTCGTAAAGGCGTGCCAAAGCGAGTTTCGCCTTGTACCAATTGTTTGACCCTGGGTTCTTCCGCGCGAGTCGCCGATGCAGGCGGCATAATTTCTTCTCCATGTGGCGGTAAAACCGCTGGTTTTCCAGTTTGGCGGTCTCACTCACCAGAACAGCGGAGGCAGATATGTCATATGCCCCTATCTTATCCTCGGAGATCACCTGCTTGGTTTTCACGGGGAGGTCACGTTCGACTAAGATAGCCACATAATATTTGCCTGTTTTCGTCCGGCTCAGGGTGACTTTTCGAATAGGGTCGTCAAAGCTTTGGGGGTCGCGGTATTTCACGGGCGTGTGGATCTTCGGGAGCTTGATTGTGCGCGTTTTAAAGTCAATTTTGATGTTCTGATTGACATTCACCGTCGTATAGGCCTGACGGGCTTGTTGGGTTTTAAATTTCGGATAACCCACTTTGGGAGACCAAAAAAATTGGTGAAAGCGATAGTCGGATTTTTCCGGGCTTGTTGTAAGGCGATTGAGTCCACTTCTTTCAAAAACGCGAAGTCCCTTTTGTAGTCCTTTTCGGTCTTATACGGATAACTCTTAAGGGGTTCCCGCTCCTCTTTATATTTTTCATAGACTTTTTGCCGTTCTGCTAACATTGAATTGTAGATGAACCGACAACACCCAAACGTTTTATTTAAAAGAATGCGCTGGGCTTTGCTCGGATAGATGCGGAATTTAAAGGCCTTTCGGATAAACACAGCAAGGGCAATCCTGAGTGAAATCGCCTCACCAGAATTTCGCTGGCATGCTTTATAAGAAAATGCAAGAGTCGCCTAGAAGTGAAACCGGTGTTATTGGGTGTTTTACTCGTTCCTTCGTTTCCTTTTCGCGCATATAGGTAGACTCATGCCTGAGGGTAAGAAAGATAGGATTTAACTAATGCACTTCAGCCATCCCTTAAAAGGAATGGTTTTCGTGCGATATCTTGGATAAAAATCAAACAAATAATTCTATTTTTGATTTTAATTAGAGAAGAAAGAAGACTACTAATTAGGAGGATATTATACTCCTTTTTTTCCTTATATAATTCTGCAATAAGGATCCTAAATTACTTGGGCGGTCCAGTTTGAATTCGCTCCTTCATCTCATCGATCCATCCTCGCATGTCATGTAAATCTTCAATCCACCATGTAGCTCCTGCTTCAATATAAGGTTCAACAGTCTTGGACTCTTCTTCTAGGTTAGATGGGGTATTTCCCATTATCATCACCTCATAATGGTCATTTTTCTGACGATAAGAGTCCACATACTTCACAATGTCCTTAAGATCTTGTGGAGTTATTACTTCAGGCCAATTGGGAGAAACGGGGCAAACACCATCAAAACGAGCTGCTCGTTGAAAGGGTTTTTTATTAGGCCAACTTCCACCGATAATAATAGGGATCTTACCATTGTACGGTTTTGGAGTAAACTTAAGTTCTTGTAATTGATAAATTTCACCATTATAGGAGAATTTTTCACCAGACCACAGTCCAAGAAGTATCTCTAATCCCTCATTTAATTTTTTCGCTCTTACTTTATTATTTAAATTCTCTCCAAAGGCTACATACTCATAAGCAGGTGTTCCAAGACCTAACCCCAAAAAAAAGCCGACCTTTTGCCAAGTGGTCAATAGAAACCATTTCGCGAGCCACTTTCCAAGGTCTTCTACGTGGTAGAGGGGTTATTAAAGTTCCTATGTGGATACGTGAAGTTTTGATTGCAATAGCTGACAATGTAACAGTAGGATCAACAAACGGAAAATCAAAGAGTTGGGGCGTAATAATCAGATGATCCCAAATGAAAAAGCCATCCCAACCTGCATCTTCAGCCATTACCGCTAAATCAGCCATTTAATCGGGGGTTGAGACAATTCCATAATTTTGGATATTTATTCCATATTTCATAGGCTTTATTCCTCGACAATGATTAATAATCAAGGATTAAAATGTCTGTTTTTAAATCTTAATCATACATTGGACTACAGATGAAATGGGAAAAATACATTGAGGTTTAGGAGTAAATCCCTCGCTTAGATCGGTTTTTATTGACTATATTTGCTTTTCTTAACTCAGGCGATAAAAGTGAAGAATCTCTGAAGTTTGGATTCTTATAAGGTGAAATGATAATATGACGACAGTGAACAAAATGGGAAGCTTAATTGAAAAACCAACGGTATCAACTACTGACCTTTGGATGATGTCTGGATCAATGCCTGTAAAAATCGAAAAGGTTTGTCATCATAGTGCCATACAGGCGAGAGTCATAGCAGCGCTTTATTCCATAGATATTGAGAAAAAATAAGGGCATACGCAAAATTTCTGCAGAAAGACACCTTAAATATAAAACTCAACTACGGGAGCGGTTTATTTACTTTATAATGGTTTATTTACTTAATATAAATTTTAATTAGTTTAAATAGTATAATAGTTTTGGAGACTGGAGTTTAGCCAATTCAACCTAAACTATAATAACTTCATAGCAATTTCACTCTTAAACAGATGTTTTTCTATGAGAGAATCTTGAAAGGCTTAGAAGTCGATTTGCTATGGTGAAATCCGAGGATAGCTTTAGAGTATTACATGTAGACGATGACGATATCTTCTTAGAAGAGACAAAATACTATCTGGAGAAGATTGCCAGGGACAAAGTACAATTAGAATCGCTTGTCGATCCAACTCAAGTCCTAAGAAAGGTACAGGAAACCAACTATGATGTAATAATAGCCGATTACCAGATGCCAGCTATCGATGGACTAAAATTATTGGAGTTGCTACGGAAAGAACAAGTCACGCTTCCATTTATTATGTTAACTGGGCGAGGCCGTGAGGAAATCGCGATTCAGGCGTTGAACTTAGGGGCAGCGCGATATATTAAGAAAGGGTTTGACCCCGAGAGCCTATACAGGGAACTGTTGCATGCAATTACAACTGTTGTTTCGCATAAACGAGCGCAAAAGGCAGTGCAGGAGAGTGAAGCCCGGTATCGCGCGTTGGTAGAGCTTTCTCCAGTTCCAATTGTGGTGCATAGTGGCGGAAAGGCTGTATTTCTCAATTCCGCCGCAGCTCGAGCGGTTGGTGGGGCTTCACCCGCCGACTTCATCGGGCGATCCTTATGGGAGTTTATTCATCCCGCTTACCATGAAAGCACAAAAGAAAGAGCCCTGCAATTGTATAAGAAAAAAGGCCCTTTTCCTCCTATCGAAATTCAGCTCCTGCACCAAGATGGGAAAGTGATAGATGTGGAACTAGTCAGCAGTAGTATCGATTATATGGGGCAACTTGCGTCCCAGGCCATCTTTATGGACATCACCAACCGAAAGAAAACCGAGGAAGCATTACGGGAGAGTGAACAAAAATTCCGGCACTTCATTGAACATTCTCCCGATGGCATTATCCTAGTGGATGAACATGGATATATTACCGACTGGAATCGGGGATTGGAAAAGATGACGGGATTAAAACAGGATGAGATCAAAGGTAAGCTGGTTTGGAAAGTTCTCTTTCAATTACTACCCATAGAGCAAAGAACACAAGATCATTACCGCAGGTATCAAACTGCCATCCAGCATCTACTTCATACAGGACACTCCCCTTGGCTAAATCAGTTGGCGGACATGGAAATCCAAGGGGGTGATGGATCCAGTCGGATTGTCCAACAATCAGTATTCGTTATAAAAAGTCAGAAGAGGTTCAGAGTCGGCGCAATTCTCCGAGATATCACTGCTCATAAACAGCAGGAAAAAGAAAAAGAGCATCTCATGAATACATACCAGCAGGTGAATGAAAGTCTCAAGGAGTTTGCGTCTATGACCTCTCATGACCTGAAAACGCCATTAAGACGACTTAACGGACTTACGGATTGGTTACTCAAGGATTATGGAGAAAAATTAGATGAAGAAGGCCAAATGCTCTTCGCCATGATGAAAAAACAAGTGGAACTAATGGAAACGTTGATTTCGGGGATTTTCGCATACTCTTGCGTTGGGCAGGAACAAGAAGAACGTGTGGAAATTAAACTATCGTCACTCCTCGAAGAGGTCCAAGAATTACTTGTGCCACCAACACATATTAAAATCCAAGTAGCACCTGATCTGCCTATAATTCGTGGTGAAAAGACGCGATTGTTTCAAATTTTTGAGAACTTACTCTCAAATGCTATTAAATTTATGGATAAACCTGCAGGGTTAATTCAAATTTACTTTGAGGAGAAAGCTACTCATTGGCAATTCAGTGTCTCAGACAACGGACGAGGCATTCCCGAAAAATACTTTGACCGGATTTTTCAGATGTTTCAACCCTTAGTATTTACCAAGAGCACAGAAAGCACGGGTATGGGGTTAGCGATCACCAAGAAAATAGTCGAGACCTATGGTGGGAGAATCTGGATAGAATCTCAAATAGGAGAGGGTAGCACCTTCTTTTTTACTCTCCTTAAATCTCATTAATCTAATGGCTCCCAAAACACATTATCCTTGTCTTTAAATATAAATGCGGGTAATAAATCCCATCAGGCTTTATAGTCTGGCATGCGCTGTCATTGTGGCTTCAACAGCGTAAAATGGGAATTTTCCGTAGATCCACAGTAATTGCTCTGTAGTTATTGGAACAAGAACAATCCCTGGTATTAGTTGTTTCATGTTTCTCAAGAACTTTCGCTCATTTTCCTTAATGAATGCGTCTACTTCACAATTTTTTTTAGGTATACTTATTCTTAATCCAAGGAAAACAGAATCTTCCAGCTCTATTATCTGTATTTGCGAATCGACATGATTACACAACTTTTTATAGAAGTTTATCTGTGGAAAATGACTTATGTGATAGAATATGAATATTGAGTTTTGTCTCTTATACTTAATAATATTATTTTCTTTCAAATCTAGTTCTATTTCTTTAAAAGGCTTGGAAAGATCTATTCCAGTATCTTTTCGGGAATATAAGAATTCACCTGTTATTCCAACTATTACAGCTATATTAAAAAGAATTAATGCATCCCAAAGACTATAACCTGTATAAAGAGTCCCTGTAAAGCTGATTATCGCTAGAAGTGTAATTTTAGTAGTCATTCTTCTCCTTTCCTGAGGTATTTTCTATAATAACGGGTTGACCATCTGTTATTGCATGTTTTCTGCGTTTATAAAATACAAATAATGGAATTATAAGACAAGATATTCGTAGAAGCTCAAGAAAGTTGAGATGCAATGGAAGGAAATCATAGAGAAAGGATGAAGTTGTCGTTATTTTATTACTAGGGAATGATGTTACAGAGGCTGTTGCGTCAATAGTGAATTTTAGAATTTTATTTTTTGTTTCTGCAGTGGGGCGGAATCTTAGCTCCAGAGTTAATCTTTCTCCCTTATCTACTTCAACAAAAACCATAGTTTTTAACTCATTTGCAGTATATAAGCTATTCTGGAATGTTTTTTGACCCGATAAAATAGTAAATGAAAGGGTTGTGGGCGGTAGAGCGATTGGTATCACTTCAACCTGAATTTGACAAACTAATTTGTGTGTAATATAGATAAAAATTGGCGTTTGGAGAACTCGTTCAGAAAGAAGAGATAAAGGGGGGATATACCATTCTCCTTGGGCTATTTCTAAGGGAAGGAACATTTCTTCTTGGGAATCAGGTGTAATTGTTGGAGGAGTCAAAGCTTGTAAACTGGTTTCCTCAATAGCAAAGTTTCCTTTCTCCATCTTAAAATAGGATGAAGTTTCTATTTGGATAGTCAAATTCAGACTATTAAAAAGATAATAGATTGGACTTGTTTCCTTAAGTTGGAGAGTCAGGATAGTTCCTGCAAAAAACGAATGAGGAGCAGAATTATTTTGCGAAGAGTCCCAAAAAGCCTTTTTTGTTCTAATTCCATTAACAGTTGCATCCACAGTGACTTTTACTATGTTATTTTCTGTAGTTTGGCATTTAATATGAATTAAATAGATATCGTGTTTCTTAGATATGGCAAATGATCGATCAAATGTTTTAGATGGTTCAGTATCAAGCATAAGGGTACTTTGGATCTTTAAATCAATGATCTCCTCATTAACAGTCTTTATATTTCCGTTTACTGCCTTAATAAGGATTAAACTGTTTAAAAAAATCGATCCTAAGATTATTAGCCAACAAAAGGTAGTATATTTACGATAGGGAGTCACCTTCTATCGTACTATCGCTTGCTTACCGTTTTTAAAGGTCAGAAGACGAGTTTTAACGAATCCAAAGTGAACTTAGAACCGAACAATTTGGCACTTACCATCTTTTAAACAACTTATATTATTAGACCTTGTTATAATTGTAAAATAGAAGTTATTTCTATTTTCTAGGCTTAAATTTGAATTTAGTCTTACGTTTCTGCTGATTTAAAGATGACAACAGATGGAATGAAGGGTCTGTTATCGCTTATTTGTTCTTCCACCATCCTTGAAATGAAATGCCATCCAAGGATAAAGAACAAAAAGTGGGACCTTCTTTAGTAAAATTACTTACCCGTAAAGAATGTTATTCTGAAACTTTGTTTACAGCAAAAGAGAATGATTCGACCGAAAGTAAGCCTGTTCAATTTGAAGAAGATTCTTATGACACTACGGGTATGAAACCGCTACGATGGAAGCTTGGTAGTAAAATAAGCGCTCCTTCTAGGTCTGAGTATTCTAAAAAAGATTTCTACAAGCTTAAATCCCTTCACGACCGAATCACCTCGAAAGAAAATAATCTTGCATCTAAAACTTTTCAACGGAATCTCCATTTTGCCAGTCTCCTGTCTCAATGGTTTCCTGAGTCTTTGCTCGACCAAGCGATAGCGGAGCTCTATGTGACGGATCCATCTAAGGTCATGACAGATGAAACGGCGCTTTGTCGGATTCTCGGATACCTTGAAGCGCTATTACGGATTTCTTGTCGGACTATCCCTTGGCAGACTCTACATGAAATTAATGGGGAGTTAGAGGTTAACATAGACAAAACCAAAGTAGCTACAGCGAAATTCAAAGCGATCCAAGGCGGAGCATTCAAAAGTTTCTATCAAAACCGTGGAAATACTGATACCTTTTCTGTGATCCGTTTTCAAATCGGTCGACTAATCGCTGAATTAAATGTAGATCCAAGTCAAAAAAAACCTATCCTAGAGCACAGTCAACAAATCTGTAAGTTTTTAGAACGTAAGCAGCAGGTACCGAAGGATCCCGAAATCTACGGACATGCTATTGTTGAGATCGCTTGTAAAACCGTTTTAAAAACCCGAAATTTACGGACGATCCATGATCCACGCCTGAAAAAGAAAATTTCCACTGCGATTCACTATATCCGAAAACAATGCAAGAAAAAGTAGTTAATGAGCAAAAATCTGTACATTTATTTATTAACTACATTTTTTTGGATCTTTAAAAGTACAACCTTAGGTGGGGATGATTGGAGACACGACTTATTATGCTTGCGACTAAAGAACCTGTTATTGGAAGCCCACAGCAACTTCGCCTTCTTCATTCTTATTCGAAACTAGTACGACCGTCCGTTGTCTTGATGGGTCTGATAAATGGTTTAGTTGGTATTTGTTATGCTGGATTGACGGTTGAGAATCTATCTTTGGCGATTATTGCCCTTGTTTCTATTGCAGCTATAGCAGCTTTTTCCTATGGTTACAATCAACTTACTGATTTAGAAGAAGATCGGATTAATGCCCCAAAACGTCCCTTAGTAACTGGTGAATTAACAGTCCGTGAGTGCAAGCTTTTCCTAACAAGTATGTTAATGATAAGCATTGTGCCGTTATTGGTGTTTGGGCGATTTTTGGCATTACTTCTTATGTTAACTGGTCCTGTTTTTTCGGGTATCGCCTATTCTCGCTTTCGGATGAAAAGCTATCTTATTAAACCGTTCTTTGTAGCGTATGGCTGGTCTTTTGTGCCCTTGATCAGTTATACAGCTATAACGAACTCCGTATCCCGAATATTTATGGTGTTATTGCCTTTTTTCATGACATTAATGTTCTTAACCACTACTATGGGTGATCTGCGCGATATTAAGGGCGATAAAGCTAATAATGTAAGATCTCTCCCTATTGTGTTTGGTATTGTACCAACAGTGAAAAACCTTCAGTTTTATGCCGTTTTGAACTATAGTCTAATCCTCCTAGGGATCTTATTTGGAATACTTCCACTAGATAGTATTTTTGGGATATATGGGGGGTATCTCCTCTTCCAATATCTTAGGACGCCAGCTGTGCTAACACATCAAAAGGGAATGAAAAGATCATTAGCTAGATTCTCATGGATTACCTCGTTAGGTCTTGTAGTCGGTCGGGTTTTAGCAATATTACTAGGGAACTTTGGTTTTTTAATTTGATCCTGAATACTGTTATTTCAGCTTCTTTTCTCCCTATCTCTTCAAAACTATATTATCACTAAAAATAACGTCTAATTATCCTCTTTCATTTGATATTTTCAAATCAACCTGTGTAATGACTTTAAATTATATGAGTTGAATATTAATGCTCTTTTTATTCCTTATTGTGCAATATATTGAGTAGTTGTCTTGCCATTGCGGTATTGCCTTGAGTATAGAATAATGCAATTAAGGAAACAAGAGACGTAATATTATCAGATTTAGGGTGAAGGGGTGAGATAGGTTGTTCCATTTTTATCCTCAGAAAAATATTTTCCTGCTCTTTATAAGTGTCTGAAATAGAAAAATAGCCACCTCTTTCTTCAGACTCTTAAATAGAGGAGATAAGAGGAGATAAGTGAAAGGTGTTTGGTGACGGCTATTGACAGTAATCCCAGAAATTAAAGTCAACCTTCCAGTTAAACTTAATCGAGGATCAGGAAAAGTCTTAAAGAATTATACAAACGTTAATTCTCAACATAGGGTGGAAAGAATCTACTGTGAGGGCATCATTTTTTTTCGTTATCTATCTGTCATAACTTACCGAGATTATGAGGTGGTAAAAACCGAGAAATTTTTCACTAACAGAAAGAGAGCCATTAATTACTGGGAAAATGAAATAGATAACCTGTTTTACACTAATTGAATAATAGTTGGCATTAAACTGAGTTATTACGCGTTTTATAATTGTATTAGGTAGAAAATGTCTTATTTTCTAACTTAATCGATTAAAAAAGTGGTATTTCTTTTTTATATTTACATTCCCCTGCTTTAGTACTTTTGTAAGCACTAAAAATCCTACCAAATATATTATGGACCAAATTAAGCCATCCATTAGAGCTGAGACCGCAGAACCAGTACGGTTCAAGGTGATGTATCCTGAAATCGCGAAAATGAAGTAGATCCATAATAAATAACCTGGGGAAAACGAATCTGGGTGGATCATAGCTCCTTGATATACAAATGAATAATCTGAGAAACTCGGCCATGCAACACCGAAACAACTGAAAATAAGATAGATATGAATCAAAAGTCCTAAGAGTCCCAATCTTGCTAGAATAGGACTTGATAAGATAATAAAGAGTAATAAGGCGATAGCGCCTTTTAGTGGCGCTGAAGCAATCTTTAAGGCGGCCCGTGTTGAATAGGCTTCAAGGGAGATCTGAGCACAATCCTTTCCTTTTAATTGGGTCCATAAACTTATCGTTACTGTCTTATTATTATCCCCATTTTTCTGCTTGTTTACCTTCTTTGCTGCATCTACGTGAAGCCAGACATGCATGTAACGGAATGGAAGTGCAAGAATTAGCATTAATTTTCTTAATGGGGGGATTAATAGAAACAATATCTGAATGAACACATAAGTAAATACCATAGATAGGAGAAGGTAAGGGAAACGGGTAAAACCCGCTACAATATTGTTCTGATACCATTCCATGCATTCGGAAAAAACAGCGATTATAATCCCTTCAAGTATATTGATCACACAATTCGTCCCCAAATTCAGAAATAAGAAGAATCTTCCGGTAGCGAGGGTACCCACTATGAATGATAAAATGTCTTGCACGTTCACATTCCTGTTCCACTTGAACTTGACGGGTAGTGGTTGTTGGAAGTTTATTTAAGTCCACTTGATGTCTTTTTCCACACACACACTCGATCATCAAAAATGCGCGCGGTTGATGAAAAAAGGGAATTATAGAGGATACATTGGAATCCTGTAGGGTTCTAGACACTTAAGTTACCTCCTATGGGTAGCGACTTCTTTAGTAGGTATTTGATAAAATCTGTGAAAAATATTAGTTGGAACTTTTGGAATCTTACTAACTGGGATCATTGTAGGGGATCTTACTAAGGAAGGATTAGAAAGTTGTATTCGTTTAGGAAGAAATGATATCAAATCTTCTTCCTTTTGAAAGAATATAACATCCTTTAGTCTAACTTCCCCATCCTTCAAATAGTGTAATTGCTCTTTTCTCGTTAATCTTTTCACTCGACAGCCATTTACTTTTAATACCTTAGTATAAACTTGGCTATCCTCTTTCAGCTGATTCACCACTTCTTTTAATTGTTGTTTAGTGGGATTTTTTGTAACTGGGAAAGACACCATTACTTGAGCAAGGATCAAGAGACCCATAAATTCCTGTTGTGAGGTATTATTATTTGATGTAATGCGAACAACACGCTTTATGAGCTTAATGTTCCCGAAATGGATGATATCGAATAAATTTTTAGCACCACGTTGATTAAAAGGCAGTAAGCATAATATTTCAGAAACACAACCTGCTAAACATGTGTTAAACGTTTCATTGGTCAAAAGATGAAGTAATACATGCTTTTCTCGAGGTATTGCATATGTACGGATTGATAATGTGTCATTCTGGAAAGAATTGGAATCTTCCTGCTGGTTCTTATCTATTGAGAAGAAAGAAATGTGATTAGGTTTAAAAAAAGAATATTCTTCTTGAGTTGATCCAGAAGTACTTCTAGAGCGTACCTTAAACATGTTTTTTCACTTGCGCTTCCCATTGATTTGCCTATTTAAAGCTCAGAAAAAAGTCAGTAGCGACTTTTCAGACCAATAAAAACAGCGGGGATAAGTGAAAGAATGAAAAGGTGTACACCTTGAAAGGACTGAAAAAGCTACTTATTCTGCTCTTATTCCTCTATATCATTTTCACAATCAGTGGTATATTTGATAAAAGTAATACGGTAAAGGCCGCTCCACAAAGCGATCAAGTGACTATCACCGAGATTTTTCCAGATAAGATTGAGATTCATACATTTGATGCGGTGAGCTTCACAGTCCATGTGTCCGCTGAGGACACCCCTGTACCCAACGGATTAATCACAATAAGAGAAGCATCTGATTATTTTTATACGGTATCTGGTGAAATAGTTGACGGTATCGTTTTTCTTGAATGGGTTGCCCAACCTTGGACCCCTACAGGTTGGTGCACGTTTATTGCGACCTATGAAGGTACGATTGGTTATGCTCCTTCGTCTGGTACCACTGAAGTATGTATAGGTGATCCCGTATCAACAGGAGCGTGGGATACGGAAACAGCAATCGTTTCTGATAGATCATCCATATGGTTAGGGACTTCTGTTACTTTTAACGTCTCAATCACTATTTTAGGTGGTGCTTTTCCATTTTTTTCGGGAGGTTACATCAGTCTTGTGGATACAACCGAGAATATTATTCTCCAAAGACAAGACATCATTGGACAAGCAGTGGTGACTTATACTACAGAATTTATCATTTTTATTCCATTTTGGTATTCATCTGGATTTCATACACTCGAAGCACGTTACACTGGTTCTCTTGATGCTGACCATGCACCATCTGTTGGCTCATGTAATATTCAAATCCTTGTTGAAGGGTATTCAATATCTTTAAGTTGTAATGAGACAACTGTTAATCGAGAAAATGACAATTTGCTCCTCAGTGCCCATATAGAAGGTGATGACCCAAGTGGTCATCATCTTACATTAACAGCTATCCAAAATGCCTCACAAACACTGTTAGATGAAACAGATGTCACTGCCCGTGACTACTCATATGTCTTTACCCCCACCTATGCCTATCAATTAGGATTAATTGAATTTGAGCTTACTCTTACTTCCCCCTTAACCAGTACTATTGAAACCCAAGAAACAGTTTCTACTATTATTATTGATACAATAAACACTATCTATGAATTTGATAGGGAAGAATATAGTACAGGGGATATAGTCCATCTAACTGTTTACGCTATTGAAAATGATATACCTACACAACCTGTCTCAAGCAACGTAACTGTACGAGTTTTATCCATTCCATTCGAGCTAGGACCCACAACTACGGATATGTATGGCAAGGCTGAGTTTGAATGGCAAATTCCACAAGGGACAGCAGGTGGTGTACACCAAGTAGAAATCCAAGTAGTTCCATATGAACCATGGTATCCCGAAACAACCATAACCACAGAGATAGCTATACGTAGCGACATTGAATTCATTTTGACACATCATGGCAGTGCTCAACGCGATACACAAGCTATTCTTAATTGTACAGTTCTAACAAATTCCATTTTTGTCACCGAAGGGGTGTTAAATCTCCGTCATCAAAATGGAACGTTAATTTGGACCACCGAAGTAACTGGTCCCGTGTATTATATCTATACAGTACCCCTAACTCATTCGATTGGGTCTCTCAACCTCGTTTGGGAGTATGAGGGATCTGAAATATATCGCCCTGCCCACCAAAGTTTCTCGTTAACGATTTTCTCACAACCTTATTTCGACACATTAAGTCTAAATCGCACTAATATTGTTCCAGGAATGCCCGTAGAGATAACAGGACGGTTATTGGATGAAATAGGGCAAGGAATTGCGAATGTAGCTGTCACACTCTGGGATAATGACCTGATGTTCGCAACTGTCTTTACTTTGGCGAACGGCGATTTTCTTCATGATTATATCATTCCAACAGAGGCTACTTTGGGGCTTCATATGCTTGAAGTGCAGTTTACAGGTGACTATGGCAATTTTAGACTTCCTGCCAGTAATTCGGGTGCATGTATGCTTACAGTGCGCGCCCCGCTACATATGACTATAAATCCCCCACTTATAAGCATGGAACCAACGATTATAGAAGTGACAGGGGCCCCCTATGAACAACTCGAGTTAACCTGGAGTCCACTGAACTCTTCGCCTCTTTCATGGCTTACAATCGCTTCTTTGAGTCTCGATTCCGTGGGTCAAGGAGATATAGAGTGGGATGTACCATCGTTTAAAGGTAATGTATCTCTTCGTCTTATGAATCAGGAAAATGAAATAATGTTTATGGAAGTCACAATCTTTGCCCGTACACAAGTAACCCTCACCAATTGGGTCAATGAAACCCAAGTTCAAACTTCTATCCCCTTCGAGGGACAAGTTACTGAGGAATTTCGGATCCTCTTAGATCAAGTAGTCCTTATAGATTGGCACGCAGCAGGGTCATTCCAGCAAGTCCTGAGTTTTCAAAGTCGTGGCCTTTATACGATTACTATTCAAATCCGTGGGGAATATATCCTTACCGAGGAATTCTCTTATCCGATTACTGTCCTCGAACCTTTAACCGCGTTCCTCGATCTTCCAGCTTCGATTTCTACAGGTAGTGGAGTGACAGCTCAAGTTACGATAAAAGGTATTCAAGAAGATCCCATAAGCGGTGTGGTCGTCCTTTTAGCTGCGAACGGCACAGAAAGAGCGGTAGCTACGACAACAGCCGATGGGAAGGCATTGTTAACGTTTTCACTCTCACCAGGCACGTACGACATCACTTGTGAGACCAAATCTCCCGATGTATACTATCAAGAAATTATTGTCTCTCAACCGCTTATTGTTCGAAGCACAGCCCATCTGACTGTTACTTATACGGATTTGCGTTATTATGAGCCATGTACCATAACAGCGGTACTTATTGATGAACTAGATAATCCTATCCCTCATCAATCTATTGAATTCCTGTTATCGACAGACCAGGGAAACACATGGAGTTCCCTCGGGACAGCCATGACCGACAGCAATGGAACGAGCGGGATAACCTGGTTTAATACCCTCACCCCTGGAATTTATTTCCTGAAAGCCGATTTTATGGGGTCTTTTTATTACGAGGCGTCTCTCACTACAATGGAAGTGGAAATTCGGAAAAATATCCTCGTTGCTTCCTGGGAACCGTTAAGCGGGATCTATGGCACGGAAGTGTTACTTAATGGCAGTCTTCATACCACAACAGGTTATTTAGTTTCCGATATCCTTAATTTTTCTTTATCACTCTTTTCTGGAGAGCAAGAAACGATCATAACTGCAGAGGAGTCCGATGACGCGGGGCTTATCCTTTTTCTCTTTACCTTGGACTTCAATCCAGGAAACTATACGTTAACAGTCACTTTTAATGGCAATACCAATTATT
>JAEOTF010000029.1 GCA_016840025.1 Candidatus Hodarchaeota archaeon | reverse complement strand
TACGCTACTTTCAACTATTCTAATGGAGTTGCGAGAACTATTTCCATTGAAAAGAATGTACTTAGGGATTTCAGCCCATATTCAGATCAATATTCTTCAGAAATCATCTTTCAAAACAGTTTATACTTTCGTAACTGGAAGAATTTACCTCCGATTGAAAATCCAATAATTCCTCTAGACGATAATGAATACACACGAGAAGGTTACCCCAAGGTCAAGATTAAACAAAAAGCTGGGAAATTCATTGTTTTTTGTACAATTCCATATACTAGCTATAAAAAGTCCCAACTTCCATCTTTTAAGACTTGGCTCATGTCAAAACCAAAAGTAGAATCCTTAGATAATAACCTAAACCGTATTTATTATAATTCTTTACGGTCATTGTATAAACTACGCATGCTTACACCAGCAGGGCTGATAAGGGCTGCTGGTTTTCCTAATTTTCCTTCACTATTTGGAAGGGATTTTTCACTTAGCGCTATGGGTGAAATTTACATAGATCCTCATAACCTTAGAAAAGAAGCCGAATTGCATTTAAAATTTCTGGGAAAGAAAAATAATTCTCTAAACGCGGAGAAACCTGGTAGAGCGATTCATGAATTTACTTATGATGTAGAATCGTTGTCTAATCGATATAAACAATTTCCTAACTGGTTTTCAAATGATGCTACACCCTTGTTGTTAATCACTCTTTTTCGTTTAGCTAGGATCCAACATGATTTTGCATTAATTGAGACACATTCACGGGATATCTTTTCTCTTTGGAATCATATGCTCTCACTCGATGTTGATGATGATTCTTTAATCGAATACAAACAACAATCAGGACAATTTATTATACATCAGACTTGGCGAGATGGTGGTGGAGATCAAATCAGGCATCCAGACGGGGAAAAAGTAAAACAACCCATCGCTCCCTTGCATGACCAACTGTGCATGATTGGGGCGATGAAAGAAATTCTTCTCTATCAACAATTCACTGAGCGCTCCCCTATCGGCGTAGAAACTGATGAATTAGCAACGAAAATTCAGCAACTTGAAAAGAATACCGAACGGTCTTACTGGATGCCTAAACTAGGTGGTTATGCTCTAGCTCTTGACGGGGACAATGAACAAGTAGAAGTGATTAATTCCGATATATCGTTCGGTTATTATTACCAAATATTTAATGAAACAAATGCTAAAACGCAATATAAAGCTATGATCGATAAAAACAGATTATATGATTTAATAGGATTGAGATCTATCTCAAAAGAACACCCTTATTACTCCGCGAATAGTTACCAGAATGGAAGTGTATGGCCATGGCAGTTGGCTTTAACCATTGCAGGCGTTAAAAAATATAAGTTTGATATAGGACCTTTTATTCAATGTTTGAGAAAAATATCAGAAACAGAATCGATTGCTGAAGTATATTTAGCTGATGAAACTATCCCTAAACCTTTATCTGCTTGCATTGAGTATAGATGGTCAGCAGCTCTTGCTTGGTTAGCATTAATTGAAGGCATATTTGGTCTTGAGGTTAATTATGGAGATAAAATGCCCAAAATGAAAATATTTGAGTCGGAAGAGGTATTCCCAGATATAAAGGTCGTAGGTGTACCGATAAAAGGGAAAAAGATCAAATTAACATTATCCGACGCAACGAAGGTCGAAATCGAAGAAAAATTGGTTTTTTCTTGATAATTGCTTTTATCAATGTAAATCATTACAATAAGTTCTCTTGGTGCTTAAAATGTGTAAAGGTACAATTACAACGTTTCTTTTTGATATAGACGGGACATTGATCGATAATACTCGAATTATTCTTGAAAGTTTAGAGGCTGCCTATCATACAGTACTTAAAGAAGAGATGGATAAGGAAATTGTACGGAAACAATTAGGAAGGAGAGCAAGAGATATCACTTCTACCCTTAAGATTCCATCTATCCTTCAAGACGCTTTTATCCAAGAATCTCGGTCTTATCGTGAAATTAAAAGTCGTCAAGGCACATTTCTTATTCCAGGAACACGTTTATTGCTAAAAACGCTCAAATTACGAAAATGTAAGCTAGGAGTTGTTAGTGCAAAAAGACGTAAAAAAATACAGGAAGATTTGGATTATTATCAGATTTCCCATTTTTTTGATGTAATCATAGGCGCAGAGGATTGCTCTATTCACAAACCAAGTCCAGACCCCATTATAAAAGCCTGCAGCCGGTTGAGAATAGAACCCACACCTAAAACTGTTGCTTACATTGGTGATACAATATTTGATATTCAAGCTGCAAAAGCTGCCAACGTGTGCTCTGTGGGGATGTTGTACGGAGCACATGGTTATGATCTCTTTTCATCCTCTCCAAACCTTACTACTTTTCGTATTCTTGACCTTCTCGATCTTGCGCCACGATTACGAGATGAAGACAGAATTGCTACAATTGATACATCCGATGTTAATAGTCATGACCCTGAAATCCGCAAAAATTTAGCTTGGGCTATAGGTTTTTCAAAAGAGCCCCAATATCTCTCAACTTTGCTTAAATTCACCAAAGATCCCGTTTCTAAAGTAAGAATGTACACTCTCTGGGCTTTAGGTGAAATAAACAATGAATCTATTATTCCAACTATTGGAGAGATATTATTGCATGATGAGAAAGACGATGTTAGAATGTATGCCGCGCAAGCATTATCTAGATTTGAATCAGAAGATATTGTCCCATATCTCGAGAAGGGAATTCAAGACAGCTTTCTAGAAGTACGTCGCTATTCGGCTATAGGTTTGGCGAAATTTGATATCGCACGAGCAAGAACAGCCCTGAAAAAAGCCTTTAAAAACACTGAAGAAGATACTGTTTTAGCTGCAATCGAAAAAGGGCTAAGAAAAATTAAATGAGGAAAAAATAAAATCTATAGAACTAGAAGAAGAACCCCCCCCACAGTAAGTAATGTTCCTAGAATAATCAATGGAGATACATTTTCTTTTAAGAAAATAACTGAAAGTGGAGCAGTTATTAGAGGAGATATTGCTGTTAACGCTGCTGTGGAAGAAGCCCCTATTTCTTTGACTGCAGTCACATAGAGAAGAGTTCCAAGAGTCATTCCTGTAAAACCTGCTAGAAGAATAATCAATAATGTCCTTTGGGAAGGGATAAAGTCGTCCTTCTTATAGTAACCAGAGAGAAATATAGGGATTAAAACTAAACTAGCAGTAACGGTACGGATGAAACTTGCTGTTATTGGATCTACATCTTCTACTCCTATTTTAAGAATTATACTGCTCATAGACCATAATAGAGAAGCTAAAATAGCCAAGAATATTCCTAATTGGATCTCTTTTAGTGACCCTAACATTTGTGAAGAATTGGGAGTATTTTTGGGCTCCTTTGTGCTTTTTCCAATGAGAATAATCCCTAATATTATAACTAAGATACTAAAACCTTTTTCCCCCCTAAAATGTTCATTCAAAAAGACTATTTCTAGTAAGTAGGTTGTAAATGGGAAACTCATACCAATGGGATATGCCCTTGAGACCCCAGCTAATTCTTGCCCTTTTAAATAAATTAAATCCCCTATTACGATCCCTAATATCACAGAAATACTAAGAAGAAGAAGAACCTCAGTAGATAGCCGTGTAATTTCATCTATTAATCCTAAAAATAACACTAGGAAAGTAAAAATAAGAAGACTTTCCCATACCTTTAGAGTATTGATTAATCTGAAATTAGCATTTTTTCGTTGGGAACGATAAGCAACATTTGCCATTCCAAAACAAACAGCTCCTACTAGGGCAGCTATCTCTCCTATGCTGATTGAAAGGGGATTTCCCATCATCATTAACTCTGTACCTTACTTTTAGTCAACACTAATTTTGGTGATGAGGGGCTTCAAAAGTTTTCTGTTTCTTCTTTAATTTTTAATGAGTAAATAGGTTGTTTTCAACAAATTTTGCTTGAATAGTAGATCAACTTTCCTAGGAAACGATTAAGCATGCATAATAGCTCTATAGACCAGATTATAGACAATCGGGTATATTTGCATTTTATTCAATTTATTTAAATTCGGTCTTAGAACTCAATATTTCTAAAATAAGCTTGGAGCTAAAATGAGGAAGACGGTCTTAGTCGTAGACGACGCTCGTATTATCCGTAAACTTTTAGGAAAATATCTAAATGAAACAGATTACGAGATTATAGGTGAAGCGGAAGATGGAGAAGAAGCAATAAGCATGTATACTGATCTTAAACCTGACTATGTCACCTTGGACATTATCATGCCGAAAATGAATGGGTTAGAGGTTTTAAAACGGATTAAGACCTTTGATCCTAAAGCACAAGTAATTGTAATCACAGCTATGTCACAGGACTCCTTGGCTCAAAAAGCTATGAATTTAGGAGCTATAGCTATCATAAAAAAGCCTTTTTCGAAACAGGAGATAATGGGTGTATTTAATCAGATTTCTAAAGGGTGAGTACCAATTTCTAGCATATGTTCCCAGAATAAGAATCAATTATTGCATTTAAAAGCTTTTAATCTTCAAATTATTTGAGCTAATGCCCCTAACTTATTTACAAGACCTTTCATTGCCTTAACTGAGCTTAATAGCATTTT
Source organism: Candidatus Hodarchaeota archaeon (assembly GCA_016840025.1). Next base: position 3,894 of record JAEOTF010000029.1, on the reverse strand, counting down.
TTGTTCTTCTCTTTGCGCTTTTTCAGTGTCTGCCGCTAATAAAAAGCTTGCACGAACAATTTCCATAATGTTCTCAAGATCGAGCTGGGTGATTTTACTTGGGAAGTTATTTTCCAGAAATGACTCAAGAAATCTTTGGAAAGCTTGAGAATGAAGATATTCGTCATTTTCATGAAATATGAAGTAAAGGTAACAAGGACGTCCCAACTGAACGTATCGTGGATCATTTGAGTCGGGATCCTGAATTAAAAATTGATAAACTAGAACTTGTAAATGAGTTTGTTTTGGAACTGGAATAGGTCCAAAAATCCCCTTACGAAAACCTTCTCCCATTCCTAATCCTAATAGTGTGCAACTTTGTGTTATAAGGGCTAAGCCTACTCCTTCAGGTAGTCTAGGAATCTCAAATAGACAGTCAGGTCCTAGAATATCATCCATCCACCCAAAAGCTATCCCTTGCAATCGCCCTTTTAACTGCTGGCGTGTCTGGAGTAATCTTTGATAGCAATCCTTAATTTCTGTTTCCGAAATTTGATTTTGATAAATAATAATATATGTATCTTCTTCCTGAAAGTATGCCCTGCCTTTTATTCTGGGATTAAGTTGTAATGTTAAAGGAGAGGATGATTGTTCTTCTAAATTCTCTCTTTCACTAAAAAAGTGAAGTATTATGTCATCATTGATGTTTTCCATAACCGATGTCACATTTCCTTCAGCAAAATGAACAATTAAACCACTTTTGTTCAAAATTATTTCTGAAAGGATCACTCTGTGCCAGTCTCCTGTAAATCAATAAGGGTCAATACATATCTCCTATTATTACTTACATATGAATCCAGTCACTAGATCTTCCGACATTTGCCATTGTTTATACAAAGAATTCGAATTATAAACATTAAGTACTCCCTTCAGACTTAAGATGCGTAAAGTTAACATTAGAAGTTCATTCTGTGAAGTAGTGAAATAGAAAACTGTTATCTATTTGAGGATTAAAACCAAATCAAATAATTTTGAGGAAGTTATAAAATGACTAATCCTGTAACTGTGTGCTTAACTTTTGATTTAGACGCAGAATCCGTGCAGATTCGACAACGGGAAGAACCTGGTAGAGTTTCAAAAGGAAGGTTTGCTATTCATCGTGGAACTCCTCGAATTCTCTCTCTACTAAAAAAACACGATATATTTGCGACTTTTTTTGTCTGTGGATGGATTACAGAGAGTTATCCAGAATTGGTCAAAAAAATCGTTTCTAACGGGCATGAAATTGCAGGACATGGTTATCTCCATGAAAATCTTGATACATTATCCATTTATGAGGAAAAAATTGTTATTGAAAAGATGACTCAGTCACTGGAGAATTATACCGATAGAATCAAGGGATTTCGAGCACCTTACTGGAAATTATCTCCGAATACACATAATTTAATCGTAAAAGCTGGTTGTATTTATGATTCTAGTTTATTTAACGATGATCGTCCCTATATCCTACACCTTCCTAGATCGATGGGAAAATTAGTTGAATTTCCCGTAGAATGGTTCTTGGATGATTGGAAAATTTTCGAGGAACATCAGCATTCTCCTTCTACAGCATTTGAGATATGGCAGTCGCAATTTGACGCTTTATTGACTACTAAAGACATACCTCACAATCGTTTAATTTACTCTTTAACCTTTCATCCTGCAGTTATCGGTCATGCTTATCGACTTCAGGTATTAGAGCGTTTAATATCTTATATGAAAAAGAAACAAACAGCCTTTTCAAGGATGTCGGATGTTGCTGAAGGGATATTGATAGAATAATGAAACTATTTATGTTGAAGATTATTAATTTGGAGAAAAAAGCAGAATGAGTGGTATTGATGGTAAAAACAGCACAAATGACAGCTAAAGGCAGAATAGAGCTGATTGATCAACCGTTCCCAGATTTAGAACAGGGAGCGGTACTCGTTAAAACTGCATATTCCGAAGTTTGTGGAACAGACGTTCATCTATTAAAAGGTCACTTGGCTGGTGTACCCTACCCCATAATTCCAGGCCATGTTTCAACAGGCACGATAGAAAAGATAAAAGGTAACGTTACCGACATTGATGGGGAGTTATTGCATGAAGGCGATCCTGTAACCTTTTTGGACGTCCACGAAACCTGTCATAATTGTTGGTATTGTCTCGTAGCAAAAACTAACACTCGTTGTCCTAAGAGAAAAGTCTATGGCATTACATATTCTGCAAAAGAGGGTTTACTCGGTGGTTGGTCAGAGTACATTTATCTAAAACCAGGTGTAAAGATTATCAAGCTCCAAAATCGTTCGTTTATGAAAAGTTTTATGGCTGCGGGTTGTGGTCTTCCTACTGCAATTCATGGAATTCAAAGATCCGAAATCAAACTGGGTGATACAGTAGCTGTACAAGGTTCTGGACCTGTAGGTTTAATGGCTGCTCTTTGCGCGAGATTAAGCGGTGCTTTCCAAATTATTATGTTAGGGGCTCCTGATCACCGCTTAAAGATAGCTGAAGGATTTAAAATTGATGAAACCATTAATATCATGGAAGAGGATCCACAAACCAGAGTAAAAACGGTTTTAGACCACACACATGGACGAGGGGCGGACGTAACAGTAGAAGCGACCGGTGTACCATCTGCTATAAAAGAAGGAATGGAAATGACTAGAGATGGTGGAACTTATACAATAGTTGGTCAGTATACAAATGCAGGTGATGTCCAAATTAATCCTCATTTGCACATCAATAAGAAACACTTGACTATTCGTGGGTCATGGGGGAGTGATCTCAGTCATTTCTATTTAGCAGTGAAACTTGTTGAGAAATATGCTGATTCTTATCCTTTTGAAAGTATTATTAGCAGGGATTATTCTTTAGAAGAAACTAAAACCGCTCTAGAGGATGTTGAACAGCTTAAAGTTATGAAAGCAATTATTAAGCCGTAAAGATTAAATGTTTCTTAATTTCAGACTGTTAGATTGAGACTGTTAGATTACAACAAATCCTTAAATCGTTCTGGATTTTCAAAAGTATCTACTAATGCGGGTTCTTCTGTTAATTTATCAGCAAGTAGCCGAATCGCTAGTTCTGTGTTTTCCATGAAAGATAGAAGTTGTTCGAGGATATTATCTTCCAATTTACTAACCACTGTCACTAAACTGTTGAATCCCTGCACGTAATGCCTATCCATTCTTTTTATAAGATTTTGCAGACTCTTTGGCCTTGTTTTCACAATTTCGGCTGTTCGATGAATAAAAATCCTGCGTTTTATCAATGGAGGACGGTTACTGAACTTCTTTGTATAACGAAACTTGCGAGGATAATGTTTTGTAGAAGAAAACACAAAATCACCGAATTATATGATTCAATCTCCATTTAAAAATAAATGCTAGAGGCATGTCCAAGTGAAATGACCAATTGTTTTTGTCGGGCTCATTTTTGAAACCTATAAGGATTGTAAAAACATATTTCATTGGAGGATGATATCAATGAAGGAATTTTTAGAAGTAATTATCTTTTTATGCCGTCATTGTCTTGCTTAATTCAAATCTTAATGGATAAAATATTTATATTTCAAATTGTGAGGGAATTATATGTGAAAAGAGAGGAGAAGTAGTGAAAATAATGGAAATTTCATAACCACAATTACTGGAACCTTGTAATCTCGAAGGATTGAACTATCAATTTGATCCATACTGTGGCTGTTTTCACTTCTGTTATTACTGCTATGCTTTGAATAGACATGATTTTAACTGGGAAAAGGAAATAAGAATTTATACTAACCTAAAAAAACAACTTTCACAGGAACTATCGCGGTTATCTCCACAAACAATTTATCTTGGGATGAATAGTGATCCATACCAACCTTTGGAAGAAGAGTATAAACAAACAAGG
>JAEOTF010000250.1 GCA_016840025.1 Candidatus Hodarchaeota archaeon | reverse complement strand
GATCACATCGGCTTTTTTACCTATTTCAAGTGACCCTAACTCGTTTTCATAACCCAATGTTCTCGCTGCATCGATTGTGACCATTTCTAATGCTTTTCCAGGAGGAAAACAGTTTTCATCTTTGAAATAATGTCTTTGCAGACTCATGGCTTGACGAAGTTCCTTAAATAGATCAAAAGTGCGATCTGGTGCAGATCCATCAGTAGAAATTGCGACTGTTACTCCTGCATCTAATAATTCAATCACGGGGCACCGAATAGGCATAATACTACGTGCACTTGGAGAGTGACATACTTTAGTATCCGTATCGGCTAGAATTTGGATTTCTTCCTTTGTCAATCCTGTGCAATGAGCTAAGCTTACATGAGGTCCCAATAAATCTAAATTTTCTGAGACAAATTTGATTTGAGGAGAATAGGCGTGTGTATGTAGTTTAAGTTCCCATTTCTCAATAAGCTGTTTCATAGCTTCCGCTTTTTCTTTTTCATCTAGTAGATCTGGAATTTGACCATCTACAGATAACTTATTAATAGTAATAGAGGAAGGAGATAATGTAACATCCATTTTCTTATTATTATCACTCTTTACCTTTTTCGTAATCTCTTCAACAACTTCTAAATTGCGTTCAAAGGAAGCTTGAATTTGTTGAGGTTTTCCGTCATCCCATCTGATGTAATTATTTGGATAAGGTGGTCTTCCCGGTCCAACAGCAATTAAATCTCGGACTCCAATTCTTTCAACCCCCTCAATATGTTTAAATGCATAAATTGCTTCATCAGTACGTGCACAGGATCCTAGATATGACAAACCGCATGTCGTCCCAAATTTGAGCCTTTCAAGTCCTGCAAGCATACCATCAATGTACCAGTAATCAGGAGTGGTAGCCTCTTTATAGAATGTTTCCATTATTGGAATCCAATCATCTGATTTGTGTTCTGCGATGGTTTTGACGAGACTATGACCTGCGTGACCATGTGTATCTATCAATCCCGGCATGATGACTTTTCTTGTAGCGTCAATCGTTTTTCTAGCTTCATACTTACCCTTAAGTACTTTTGTCTTACCTATATCTAATATTCGATCCTTCTCAATAGCAATAGCACCATCATGAATAATTTGCCTGTGAGAATCCATTGTTAGTAGTATTCCATGTAGAATCAGTATATCAACCATTTTGTGAACCTCACGCTAAAACCCATCAATTCATCCAGACTAAGGCAGATTTTTAGGATTTATTTGTATTGTTGAAGAAAATTGAGTGGACTCCAATGAACTTACCAGACATCGAAACTGTAAATTCATGGTTAAAAATGGGGTATAAAAGCAATCCTGGATCATGGGTACGACATAGTGAACTTGTAGGCTTGGCAGCAAAACTTATTGCAGAAAAAACCGCTTACCTTGATCCTAACAAAGCACACATTATGGGATTGATACATGATATTGGTAGATGGGTAGGAGTAACTCAATCGCGCCATTGTATAGATGGATATCGCTTTTTGAAAGAAAAAAATTACGAAAAATTAGCCCGTATCTGTATCACGCACTGTTTTCCCACCAAAGATCTCCATGCGAATGTATCGCAATGGGATTGTGATGAAACTGAGTTAACTTTTGTCGAAAATTTCCTTGAACAAACTGACATGGATGACTATGACAGACTGATTCAATTGTGTGATTGCATTGCAGACCCTAATGGATTTGTTTTAATGGAGAAGCGTTTAGTCGATATAGTAATTCGCTATGGTTTAAAAAATCAATCAGGTATCAACCTCACTATACTAGAAAAATGGCAAAAACTCCGAGAAATAAAGGATTATTTTGACCAAAAAGTTGGATGCTCAATTTATTCTCTTCTACCTGATGTTATAGAGAATACATTCTCATAGAGTCTCAAACTTTATTTCTATAGAGCGATCGTTATAGTAAGTGAACATGGTTTATAAAGAAGTGAGGGTAGAGTGGAAAGAACATGAACAACCAGGTAATTCAAGTACTAATCAAACGCTTAGAAAAAGCGTTCGAGTTGACTTATGATCTATATAATTCCTTATCTGAAGCAGACTTAAGGTTAAACATTAAAAATTATCCTTCAAATACCATGGGAGAACAAGTTTGGTGTATTTGTGGGGCAAGAGAATCATATTTAAAGGCTATTAAAAATTCTAAATGGGGAGGATTTTCATGTAGTTTAAAAGATACAGAAAAGAAGCTGCTTGTTATCGAGAAATTAAAAGAAACAAGTAAACGTTTTATAGAGTTTCTTCAACAGAATACATTAGCAATAGAGCAAGTAGAATTGGGATTCGAGCTATTAGAACATGAAATACAGCATCAAGGACAATTGATTCGATATGTCTATGCCAATAAACTAGCATTTCCGAAGAGTTGGAACAAACGGTATACAGTGGGATGAAACAAAAAACAAGAGAGAAACTAAAGAATGAAGCAGAAGAATCACAGGGGAGAGGAAAGAAGAAATGGACGAGTTAATGGTAAAGACAAGATAATGGATAGAGAAAAGGGAAGGTTTGAAAGGTGTTATATCCGCTTGATTTGATGTATCTATTTGATATTTAATAATCTAAGCTTTCTCAAATTTATTATAGATTCAGGAAGTGTTGTATATAAATTTTCTGTTGAACTCAGTCCTAATAAGCTTTGTAATTATATCTCCATAAAAAGCTGGTTTAATTGAGAAGAATAAAAAACAATTATCATTCTTAGTATTTATAAACTATAGGTAATATATTTGCTATAGGAGTCATCTTACAATGGTTACGACTATCCAACTAAAAGAACCCACAAAGCAAACACTATTTGAAGTTAAAAATCACTTAGAAAATGTATTTGGTCGTTCAATGAGTTATGATGAAGTAATAGAGTACTTAGTCAAGACAAGTCAATTAGATATTCCTCTCTCACGCTCATTAAGAAAATTCCGTGGAATTTTAGGATCTGAAGGACGAAAGATATATGAAAAAATGCGTCAGGAAGAATTCTTAGATGAAAATAAATAATGATGACCAGATAAAAGCAGCAACATTGGATACAGGAGTATTAATTGAATACCTCTCATTAGATAAAGAAAAAACTGAAGAAAAACAGTTTCTTGAGAAGCTCGAAAAAACAATTCTTGAAACAGATAGATATCGTATTTTGTATATTCCTTCAATAGTAAAAACAGAGTTATTATACACAACATGCCGATTAAAGGGATGGAAAGAAGCAAAAAAAACAATAGACGGTTTTTTAGCAAATTTTATAGTTTTGCGATCACCAGATCTGGATGAAATAGCAGCACAAATTAAATGCAAAGTTCCAATTGCATTTGCCGATTGTTATACTCTAGCGATAGGAAAATTCTTGTCAATTCCAACGTATTTTATTAAGGAGAAGGAAATAACGAAAAAAAACCAAGAAATAATCTCAGAAGAGTTTTCAATCAATCTAAAACTAATTGAGAGGCCAACAAAGGACTAGTTTTCTTGATCGCTGGAACTATTTCACCTTGGCATAATAATGCCTAAGCCTAAAAATATTCACTCAGAAAAGTGAGTTATGATTCTTAATGATAAAAAGGAATGAGAAGAGTTGTTTCAATCAATTCTCAATGAGAAATTCCATAAGATAGACACTCTTATTAAACAACTAGTTGATTATAAGAAGATACCTGGTGCACTTCTTCTTTTATCCAAGAATGATGACATAAAATTTATGCAAAAATATGGGTGGTCTGACGTTGAAAACAGTATTCCATTAAAGTTTGACACTATTTTTCGAATTTACTCAATGACAAAGCCTATAGTGGCTATTGCACTAATGATGCTCTTTGAAGAAGGAGAATTTTTACTGGAAGATCCCATATCTAATTACATTCCTGAATTCCGTAATGTAGAAGTTTTTATAAAAGAAGAAGATGGAAATTTAATCACAACGAAATCGGAAAGGGAGATAACAATTCTTGATCTATTTACACACACATCAGGACTAAGCTACGGATTTTTTCCAGATGATCCAGTTGATAAGCTCTATAATGAAAGACTATCCCATGAAAAGATCAGATCACTTACACTCGAAGAAGTGATCAACCTAATTCCATCAATTCCTCTTAGATTTCACCCCGGAGAGTATTTCAACTATAGTTGGGGTATAGATGTATTAGGAAGATTAATTGAGATTCTATCAGGTCAAATATTAGATCAATTTCTGCAAGAAAGAATTTTTAAGCCTTTAGAGATGGTAGATACGGATTTTTATGTGTCTGATGAAAATCAAGCGAAATTTGCTAAACCTTATCTTTACAATGCCGATTCAAAAACAATTCAGTTACTTACGGAATCCAAAGCATATGAAAGTTATAAAAAAGGTTATAAATTTCTGTCTGGAGGTGGAGGACTGGTGTCAACTCTGAAGGATTATTTTAATTTTACAAAAATGTTTCTAAATAAAGGAAAATTCAAAGAAAATCAAATACTCGCACCAGAAACAGTTGAACTTATGACAAGGAATTATCTTAAAGAGAATCGCACAATTACAGAATTATTGTCAAATAAACAAGGGGAAAAATTCGATGACCACGGGCAAGGCTTAGGGATGCGTGTGAGGACAATAGAAGGCACTTTTACTCCAAAAATCGGTGAACATGGATGGATAGGAGCAGCAAATACTTATTACTGGGTTGATCCGTTAAATGACATTATAGGAATACTTATGACACAAGTATTCACTTCTAATCTAGAAACCATAATTTTTAAATATGAGGAGTTCTTAAAACTCGTGTATGAAGGTTTCCATGGATTACTATATGGATCCAACACTTTTCTTTGAACCTGGAATAATGTTAATACTTATGTGATAAATACTACTCAACATTCCTTTTTTTTGTCTTATACATGTCATAGAAGAATATCTTACAGGCTAATAAGAATAAAATGTATTTATTTCTAAAATTAGCACCTAACATAATTGGGGGATCGGTTTTAATGTCTGTAATAGCATGAAATTCTCGGTAATGCTTTATCATATCATCAATAGCACCCCAATAGATACATAAACCACACTGAAAGAATTTCTGCTCGTGGTGTAACATATTTTCAATAATTTCATGAAAACGAGAACCTAAAATAGCCAATATTATACCCAACAATATTTTCATTACTCTTTATTTAAAAAACTGAAAACAGAAAAGTGATTATTCAAGAAATACCAATTTAATTTGAGACATTTATATAATAAACTCGAAAGAGGATTGCACATTTTCTAAACTAGATTATAATACATTTTCGTGAGAAATTCTCGAAGAATATCAATTTCATGACTTTCTAACTGAATATTTTGGCAATAAGGAGGCGAACAGAAAAATGAGCAAATGTTGTCTTCTGGACTAACCCATTTCTCTGAATATCCAAATATAAAATCGAAAAAATACGCTAACATGTCCTCGGCGATTTCATGGACTTTTGTACATGTCTTTTCTCTACAAAAAAAGAAAAACATCTCTGAAAATTTGTCAAAGATAAATGCTGTGCCTCGGAGTGGAAAATCTAGTGCCCTTAATCCTTCTGAATGCACCTGAACACTCATTACACAAGTTCCTCTGTTTTTTTTAGTAGAACATTTGCTGAATGAATGTATCACGTACAGATATACCTGAATAATAATACACGTAATATGTTTTGTTTTAAAATTTAAATAAACTATATAATGCCTTAAAAGTCAAGATTTCAAGGAATTCATTAAATTTTTTGATTATAGAAAAAGAACTACTTTTGTCAAGTAGACCCCTTTTTATGGTATTAAACTTCTTCTAAACGAAATTTATTGGTAGGTTGAATAACCTGTGGTTCAAAGTCATGTTTCTTTATCCAATTCCACGCTT
>JAEOTF010000249.1 GCA_016840025.1 Candidatus Hodarchaeota archaeon | reverse complement strand
TTTAACGTGTTAAGAACTCCATTCCAGGCATAAATAAGTCCAAAGCTCCAGGATGACAACGTTAAAGTCGAATAAATTCGAATCAGGGATCCTTTCATGTCGTGCCATCTTATTTTATATCCCACAATAAGTGCAAAAATTACAAAGAGAATCATCAGCGCCATCATATAATACGCCGAAGTTGTGCTTACTTCTCTATACCCCATTCCTTTATCCTCATCTACCCATTCTCTGACCTTCAAAAATAATTGGTTTTGATCCCAAATAATATAGCCTAATCCAAGGATTAACCAAATGCACATCGCAGTTATTGCATAACCGGGAATAGTAACCATTATGTGCTCCTGATACCATTTCACTTTTTGGTAGACTAGATCTGTTATTGATGGTTTAGATGGTTTAGGAGTTTTTACGATAATTTTATGAGGTAATTCCCCATCAGAATAGAGTTGATCAAGGTAATTTTGAACCACTATTTCTTCTGCTTCACATTGCAACATAACCTGTTCTTCGGCTTCTTCTCTTGACAATATCGGATTTTTTTCTTCTCTTTCCTCTAACATCGAATAAAGCTGATCGGTTATGTTATCCATGAATTCTTCAATTAATTCAGATGTAACATCATATCTTTGCAATTGTTTCTTGATTATTCGCAAATATGTCTCTATTTTTCCAGCCATGAATTCCACCTTTTCTACTTGACCTTATTTTCAGAAATTGACCCTATTTCTAATAAAACGGAACTAACAAAATCTCTCACCCGTTTCCAAGCTTCAGGCCAGCTATTGATTTGATTCTTTCCTTTACCTGTAAGTTTATAATAACGCCGCTTTCTTTTCTTCTCTGTTTCTTCTTGAAATGAAGTGAGATAACCATATTTTTCGGGATTAGTCATTTTACTCAATAAAGGATACAGTGTACCTTCGGATACTTTCTCTCCGATCCTCTGTTCGATAAATTGTTTTATTTGGTATCCATAAGAAACTCCGTTGAAATATTCTATACATTTTAGAATTAAATAACCTTGTAAATTCGATTTAAGCTCTTTATCCAATCGTTCTTCCAGAAACAACGGGGATCATCACCTAGCTATAATGCCTTCATCCAAAGCCATGGATATCAATACATTGTATATCAATACATCGAATATCAAGGTATATATAAACTTATTGAAAGACGAGAATTTAGGTAGATTTTAGAATACGAGAATTTAAATAAATAGAAACAATTAGAACTCGCTTATATTAGCTCCTTTCTTCTCATTAGTGAATTAGTTATATTCAAAATTGATCAATGAACCAATAATTTTCTAAGCAATCCAATAGATAGTTTTAAATTTCTAGATTTATTATTCATCAATCATGTCCAACGTTGAAAACATAAAAAGAACATTAAAGGAATACAAGTTATTATTAATGCAAAAATATGATCTCAAACGAATAGGTATCTTTGGTTCTTATGCCCGAGGGGAACAATCCGAAATAAGTGACGTAGATATTCTGGTTGAATTTTTGAAGCCTATCGGATGGGAAATTATAGATTTAAAGGAAGAATTAGAATCTTTTTTAGGTTTAAAGGTTGATCTCGTGACACCTAACGCATTAAACCCCTTAATTCGTGAAAAAATTCTTAAGGAAGTCGTTTATGCGTGACTGGTCTGGATAATCTCCATTCTTTATGGAACCGAGTTAATCGTGGCTATTTATTACGAAGATTTTACATCCTGGAACCGAGGGGACTATAATGCCATTATCCTTGGCTTAATAGCATTAGCAATTATTATGAGAATTCTTACGTTAATAGATAAACATTTAATGGAGTACTGGAAGCGTAAAGACGCATGAACCGGTGTTCTGCGAAATTGTCCGTGTTTGGCAATATCTGACAGCAAAGATAATTTGTTGAATTGACCTTTCATGGAGTTCATTCTTAAATAAAATCTTAATTTTCTCATCATTAGTAGGACTTATCAGGGGAGTTTTGAAGTTTGTACAGTGTATGAAGTTTTGAATTCCCTATTTCTGCTCTAGAATTTGAAAAATATCGATTAGTTCTCTTCTCACTTCTTCCCCTAAAATCAATGGCTGTTCACGCTATTGTTATTTTAGATCAGGCGTACAGGGCGGAATTATGCCAATTTTTTGACCTATTAAGCGGAAATTCTCGTATTTGTTCCTGTAAACGGTAAGATTCTCCTCTACTGCATTTGTGTTGGAAGATATTGAATCAATTATGAAGTCGATTGGGATGGGATACAATGTATCAGTCATCAAAACCATACTAACAACGGAAAGCTTTAAATAATAGGTAGTTACGTGCTTTATAATTATTATATGAAAAGGTGTGAATTATGGCAGGACATTTTGCAAACGCAAGAATTGAGAAACTGATTCGTGACGCAGGTGCTCACCGAGTATCTGCTGACGCAATTGATCGTCTAAATGAGGTTCTAACCGGCCGTGGCACTGAGGTTGCGAAATACGCCATTGAGTTGGCTCGACACTCCGGACGAAAGACTGTAAAAGAAGGCGACATCAAAATCGCTTCTATGAAGTAAAATTCTAGGCGGTTCTACACTTAGTGAGGGTTTTTTCTACCTCACTTCCCTACCTCCTAAAAAAGACTCCAATACACTAAGAGAGAGAATTTTCCAGTCTATCTTTTTTTTTGTATCATTTTTATTTTCCTATATAATTTAACCTGCTTCTAGGATTTACATCTTAAAAAAGATATTAAAATTTTTATTCACATTATGAGAAATGTATTTATTCACTACTTAATATTATACTCATTACTTTAATTCAACCACTACCTCAAGAGTGAAATGTGAAGTAAGGTCAATGTCCTTTCCAACGCTTGATGACTGGCTATTTGTTTTAGGAAACAAGACTCGACGTGAGATTATGCGGCTCCTTACTCAAGAAGCGCATTATCCTTTTCAAATTGCGAAACAACTCTCTATTAGCCAGCAAACAGCGAAAAGGCATCTTGAAATCCTTGTGGAGAGAAACATAGCAACAAAAAAGAAAAAAGTCGGTACAAAGGGGCCGGATAGGCATTATTATACCTTGAAGGGTTCAATCTTCCTCTCCGCGTCGATTGCACCAAAAACTTTCGACATTACTATAGCACCTTTTCCTAAAGAACTTCCTGAAAAGACCCAAGGGGTTTCTTTCCTTTTAGAGATCCTTTCCGAAGTTCATAATAACTCCGACTTTACGGAAACAATAACACGACTACTCGAAGTTCTTCAAAGTTTAGATGTCCGTGCTCACACCTTTTCAAAAAAGCGTTTAGAACTCTTATTATTGAAACAACTCGTTCTTCACGAGATTTCTGACCAAATCTCGGAAACTGGTCTGGAATACAGCCATCGCTCTATGTTTTGGTCTGCGTTGGAACATAAGAAACTGAATATTGAGGATCTAAACGAAGGAGTAAGTCTTGAGGTTAGTATTATCCGGGAAGAAGTCTTAGAGATACTATCCAAACAGGTTAAATCAACTGAAAGTGATTCTGATCTCCGGCAAACGGATGTTGAGGGAGAATTCCCGAATTTAGAACAATCACTAAAGTTAAAGAGTCTGAAGCAAAAGCGTCCCAAATCTCAACAGCTTTTACCACCGGCCTCAGATAATGGTAAACAAACCTGAGGTGAATATGTGCCCAATAAACAATCAAAGATGAAAAAACAGAAAAAAACAACACAAGATCAGGCACCCACTGCCGCCAGTGAAGAAACAGAATCCATCTTATTTGATGATGAATCTGAATTAGATTTAGATTATGAAGTAGATACAGAGGACAATGAAGATGAAATTGACCCAAATGAGGTCATTGACGGGCTTCAAACCCAATTAACTCAAAAAGAACACGATTTTCGAGAAATGGAAGATAAATGGAAGCGTACATATGCTGATTTCGCTAATTTTCGTCGTAGAAAGGATGAAGAAATTCAGCGTATTCGTAAAACTGCCACCGAGCGACTAGTTATGAAATTACTCGATGTTTTGGATGGTTTTGAGCTCGGATTGGCAAATATGGATAATTCTACAGATGACCACAGCTTGGACGGTATTCAACTTATCTATCAAAACTTCAAGGATGTTCTTTCAGCTGAGGGAATAGAAGCGATTGAATGTTTAAATCAGCCCTTTGACCCTCATAAACACGAAGCTGTCAGGATGGTAGAGTTACCTGACCATGATGAAGGTATAATTGTAGAAATAATCCAGAAAGGCTATTCAATGAATGGTAAGACCATTCGTACCCCTCTTGTAGGGGTATCTCGACTGCCTGATGAAACTCAGGCTAAAAATTCAACTAATAAAGAAGATAAAGATTTAACTACAACTAATAAAACAAATTAATTAGGAGGTATATTATTTGGCAAAAATAATCGGTATAGATTTAGGAACTACGAATTCAGAAGCAGCATATATGGAAGGTGGTCTTCCTGTTATTATTCCTAGTGCTGAGGGCACCACCTTTAGCGGTAAACACTTTCCGTCAGTTGTTGCCTTTACCAAAACCGGTGAAAGGTTAGTTGGTGAACCCGCTAAGAGACAGGCCGTTGTTAATCCCGATACTACAGTTATGTGGATTAAAAGAAAAATGGGCACCGATCATAAGGTTCGGGTTGCAGATAAAGAATTTACACCCCAAGAAATCTCGGCTATGATCCTTCAGAAGGTTAAACAGGATGCAGAGGCGTACATAGGTGAACGTATTAGTCAGGTGGTCATTACTGTCCCCGCTTATTTCAATGATAATCAACGTCAGGCTACTAAGGACGCCGGAACTATTGCGGGGCTGGAAGTCCTACGAATCATCAATGAACCTACTGCTGCATGCCTTGCGTATGGGCTTGACAAAGAAGGTGAACTTAAAGTCTGTGTTCTCGATCTTGGAGGTGGTACGTTCGATGTTACGATCATGGAGATGGGCGAAGGCGTCTATGAAGTTGTCTCAACCTCGGGTGATACTCATCTTGGCGGTCATGATATGGACAATCTCCTTGTAGATTACGTTAGGAACGAATTTAGGAAGAAAGAAGGTATCGACCTTACCGGTGATCTCCCTGCATTACAAAGGATCCGTGACGCTATAGAAAGAGCGAAAATCGAACTTAGTACTCGAACTTCTGCGAGTATTAGTCTTCCCTATATTTATCAGGACACGAGTGGCCCCCGTCATATCGATATGGCACTTAGTCGCGCCAAGATGGAGCAGATTATTGACCCTGTTCTGAATCGCCTTGAGGCGCCGATTAGACAAGCATTCAAAGATGCCGGCATGAGTCCTGGTGAAATTGACAAGGTTATTTTGGTGGGTGGACCAACCCGAATGCCTTCGGTACGTGAAAGGTTTGAGCGATTAGTGGGGAAAAAGCCCGAAACTACAGTCAATCCTATGCAATGTGTCGCTCAAGGTGCGGCCATTCAGGCAGGTGTACTCGCAGGAGAAGTAAAAGATATTTTATTACTCGATGTTACTCCTCTCTCATTAGGTGTTGAAACCCTTGGTGGTGTTTTCACTAGACTTATTGAACGGAATACGACAATTCCTACAAAGAAAGCTCAAGTTTTCTCTACTGCTTCTGATAATCAACCGAGTGTCCAAATTCATGTGTTACAAGGTGAAAGAGCAATGGCAGGCGATAATACTGCCTTGGGACAATTCCATCTAGTAGGAATTCCGCCTGCTCCTCGTGGTGTACCCCAGATAGAAGTAACATTTGATATTGATGCTAATGGAATTATGAATGTCTCTGCTAAAGATCTTGGTACGGGCAATGAACAAAAAATCACTATCACAGCCTCAACTAAGCTTGATCAAGATGAAATCGATAGAATGGTAGGAGACTCCGAAAAATATTCTGATGCTGATAAACAACGAGTGGAAGAAGCCACCCTTCGTAATGAATCCGATAGTATGATTTATCAAGCAGAAAAGGTTATCAAAGAGCTAGGTGACAAAGCGGACAAAACACTAGTGGAAACGGTAGAAACGAAGGTTAAAGCCCTTCGTGATGCTCTTGCTGGGACAGATATTGAACTTATCAAGACACGAAAAGAAGAGTTCGAGCAGGAGCTTCATAAATTAACAGCTACAATGTATGGACAACAACAAGAAGCACAAGCTGCTCAGCAGGCATACCAACAGGCCGCGGGAGCTCCTGGTGCTGCAGGGCCAACACCCGGACAGGCTGCTGGTCCACCGGATGATGAAGTAGTCGATGTAGATTACGAAATTGTCGATGACGATTAGAGAACATAACCGGTTGATAAAAAATGGCTTCTTCCAGTAACAAACGAGATTATTATGAAGTTCTCGGGATTTCTCGCGACGCTTCTAAGTCGGAGATCAAGAAAATTTATCGGCGATTAGCCCGACAATATCACCCCGATATGAATCCAAATAATCCTGAGGCGGAAGAAAAGTTCAAAGAGATTAGTGAAGCCTATGAAGTTCTTTCCGATCCCCAAAAAAGAGCGCAATATGATCAGTTCGGTCATGCTGGGCCTCAATTCTCCGGTTTCCAAGATGTCAGTGGTTTTGGTGGCTTTGGAGATATCTTTAGTAGCATCGAGGATATGTTTGGTGGTTTCGGTGGGATTAGTGGCTTTGGAAGACGAAGAAGAGAACCTACCGGGCCAAGACAGGGATCTCATGAACGACATGATATAGAAATCACATTGGAAGAAGCATATATCGGTAAAGAACTTGAATTGGAACTCCCCCTGATCATAGACTGCCCTACGTGTGGTGGTACTGGTTCTAAATCAGGATATGCTCTTAAAGTATGCTCCGCATGTGGTGGCAATGGTCAAGTCCGTCAAGTGCAGCGTACCCCCTTTGGACAAGTTGTTAATATTACCGGGTGTCCTCACTGTCGCGGAGAAGGCAAAACTATTGAAGTCCCATGTGATACCTGCAAGGGGAAAAAGAAAGTCCGTAAGAAAAAAAATATCAATGTAAACTTACCTGCCGGTATTTTTGATGGAGCTCAGCTTCGAATAGAGGGTAAAGGCGCTCCTGGTATTAAAGGCGGTCCTTCAGGTGATCTTTATCTCTTTGTAAGGACTCAACCTCATGAGTTCTTCGAAAGACAGGACAATCATCTTGTTTGTGAACTCCCAATTACCGTTCTTCAGGCTATTCTTGGTGATGAGGTAGAATTTCCACTTTTGGGCGGTAAAACTGTAAAGATCAAGATTCCTCCGGAGACACAAACCGGTGAACATTTCAAGATCAGAGGACGTGGCTTTCCTAATGTGCGCGGTTATGGTCGAGGGGATTTATACGTCGTGGTGAAGGTTCAAACCCCCACGAAACTATCCAGGACCGAAAAGGAGCTCTATAAACAGCTTCGTGAGCTCTCAGAAGAAGAAAGGGCAATCAAACTCTCTATATTTGAGAAGTTGAAAGCCAAGGCTCGGGATGTAGTAAGTTAGACGAGGAGATGTTATCATGACTATAGAACTTCCACCTGGAGTAACTCACGAGAAACTCGAATCCCTGATTAAACGAGATCAAGGTGGCGCCATTATCGGCGATGTTAAAATTTTATCACTTCAACCCGATGAGATTCGTGCTGCTTGCACCGAATTCTTTAAAGAAGTTGCTTCCATTAATATTGTAAGTTATTTTCTATCACCCGAACACTGGAAACTCATCGGAAGCAATCAAGCAACAGAGAACGAACAGGGCGAGTCGATTTGGTATGATGAGTCAACCACCATCTCTATCGAAGATAAAGAGGAAGCTATGAAACTTAGCCAGTTCCTTCAAAAAATTTTCTCCGAATGAAGAACTTAGCTTTAAAAGTCTTTAATCGGCTGTGATCTCATCCTATTTTCTTTTTTTTTATCTTTTCTACAAAAATAGACATCTTTCACGTTAATCGTAAAATATGGAGTAGACCTAAACTAAGAAGTGAAGAGAAAATCTCCGTAAAGTGTCCTTTATTCATATTAAAAAAAACACTCTTTAGCCTGTATTTGTCGAATATTTCATAACCCCAATAATAAAACCTTAGGTATCACGATTAAAGTAAGTGAGTAAGTTGGTTCCTAACCTCCCTTTATTGAAGAATATTCCCAAAAGCCTTTTACCTAAGGAAATTACCACGATTCGACTAGTTGAAGGTGGTTTCAACAATAAAAATGTGCTAATCAATAATTCTCTCCTTTTCAAAGAATTTCTCGTGCGGGATGAATCTAATGACCCTGTATCTCTCCGTTATCGTCGCGAAAAAGAATGTCTTTCTGTTCTTGCCCAGAATGAAAATATTCCCCAGCTGTTAAATTTTCTTGAAGATTCTCACCATTATTTCATTATTCGAGAGTGGGTTGATGGATCTCCGCTACAAATAGGTGACATATCATCCTATATAACTCATATAACATCTGCTTTGGCCACAATCCATTCTCATTCAATTCCTCTCTCTGCTGATTTTGATTATTTTGATGTTATACGGCATTATCTCCGAGAATATAAGAAATTATTGTTCCCTTATTCTAATTCTAACTCTATATTATCTCAACTCCCTTTATATTCGTTACTGAATCGGTTTTTTGATAATCGGTTCAAACAGATTCAAAAAATTGATTCAGAAAAAGCCCTCGGTAGAATCCATGGCGATTTAGTTCTTTCCAACCTCATTTTAACAAAGAATAAAAAGAAAATAGTGTTCATTGATTGGGAATATTCAACCTTAGCCGATCCTTTGATTGATCTGGCTTACTTAATTTCTCAGAATAACCTTCCGGTGCAAGTACAAAAAACCATTATTGAAAGTTATGAAGTACATCTAGATTTTCACATCGATCACACAAAACTTCGAGTGTATTGTGATTTGATGGATCTAATGTCAGGGCTTTGGTATGCAATTCATGCAGCCCGTTTAAAGCTTATGCCTTTTTCAGAACGAAAAACTCACCCTCCATATCAAGATTTCATCACACTCGCTATTAAAACATTTCATGCTTTGAATCTTGGTTAATAATCCCTTTTTTGCACAAGAAACGCTATAAAAAACTCAAAGCAATCTCTAATCAAGCAGGATCAAGTCTTCTGAATAATCCTTCAAAGTTTGCTCAATTTCCTGCATTTGTTTCTCTAATAGTGGTCCAAACTGGAGTGCTTCTACACTATCTTCTATCTGTCTTACATTCTTAAAACCCGGGATTGGTACAATTTTGGATCCAAGAGCCCAAAGCCAACCTAAAGCAGCCTGAACAAGTGTACGTTCGTCTCTGGTTAATATTTCACGGATCATATCTAACATCTCCAGCTGTTTTGCTTGACGTCCTTGCTGTAAATCCCATCCTGCGCGAACATCGTCCTCGGGCATTTTAGAATCTCGGTTGTACTTCCCTGTAAGAAGTCCCATAGCGAATGGTCCACGTGCGATAGTAGCTTGATTAAATTCTTCACAGAGGGCTAACATGTCGGGGTTGCGTTCGAGTATATTGTAATTATATTGAATCGCCGTACAGTGCGATCCTTCCACAAATACCCGCGCACTCTTTGAATAAGGTGTGCTCCATCCATAATAACGAATCATTCCCTCATCTACTAGGTCTTCTAGGACAGGTAATACGTCAGATGCGAGGTTAGCATCGTACACTGCCCAATGAAACTGATATAAATCGATATAGTCTGTTTTGAGACGTTTCAGGCTCATTTTACAGGATTCATGGATGAACTCGGGCGTGATTGCACCATCTGGATGACCTAGCCAAGTTCTGGTCTTTTCATCGAATATATTACCAAACTTGGTGGCGATGATGACCTGATCGCGTTGTCCTTCTAATGCCTGACCTAAAACTCGCTCGCTATGCCCACAACCATATGCATCCGCAGTATCGAAAAAATTGACACCAAAATCGAGCGCATGATGGATAGCTCGAATCGCATCAACATCATTGACCTTACCATAGCTCAAAGGGTGGCGTGTATCGTTTTTTAGGTACCAAAGAGGTCCGCCAATAGCCCAACAACCTAATCCTAATGCACTAACTTCTATACCACTTCTACCAAGTTTTCGGGTTAAGATCGCCATACTTCTTCCTTCAACTTGCTTTATCTATAATCCTATTAACTTAAGCGAATGAGGCTGTATAAATATTTTCACTTGGTCACCAACTTTTAATCGTTCGATAAGTTCCAAAGAAGATGAGATTATCCTTACAATCGTGCCTTGTGTTTCAACATTAATCAACTTCCCTTTTTCATGGCTTTCAATTGAAAGAACTTTAGCATCAAATTGATTAGTTCCTCTAGAATCAATTACTTGCTTTTTCGGGTCATAAACTTCTAATTCTATTTGTTGAGGGTCAATAGTAATGCTTAGATCATTATTTTCTTGTTGTGGGAACCGAATCTTGTTCATATGAATGATCCCAATGTCTGTACCGAGATTAACCCCTTCTTTCGTCTCTGTTATATTGTGTAGTTTTAATAGATTTGGTACACCCATAATACTGGCAACAGAGTATCCTTTCATTTTCTGAAGTATATCTGTCGGTTGACCTTTCTGAATGACCAGCCCCTCATTAATAAAGACGATGTAATCGGAAATTGCCCTTGCATCCACTTGATCATGAGTAACCATGATCGTTGTGGTTTCTGTTTCCTGTTGAATCAGTCTTAAATCCCATTTTACTTTCTCCCGAAGTTGTGTATCTAATGAACTAAGCGGTTCATCAAGTAAAAGGACAGATGGGTTAGGTGCAAGTGCTCTAAGAAGAGCTACTCGTTGTTGTTGACCACCGCTTATTTGATGAGGGAACCGTGATTCAAGACCACGAAGGCTACCCAGCTTAATAAGAAATTTAAGTCGTTCTTTTTTCTCTGCAATAGACCAATGTCGTGCATCAAGCCCAAATTGGATGTTTTTTTCTACTGTAAGGTGAGGAAATAAAGCTAAATTTTGAGGAACATACCCTACATTACGTTCCTTGGATGGAATGTGGTTTATAAGCTTTTTATCGAAATAGATAGCACCATGATCAGGTTCGAGGATACCTGCAATTAGTTTGAGAAGGGTTGTTTTTCCACATCCCGATGGTCCAAGAATTATAGCTAAATCTCCATGAGCTACTTGAAAAGAGACATCTTCAAGAGCAATTTGAGACCCAAACGAAAGCCCTAACTCTTCAATTTCAACCTTAACCAAGTCAATCCTCTGCCTGGAACTTACCTTACTAATATTGAAAAGTTTTATTAGCCCAAGATTCGTTCCACACGTCCTAACCTTTCTACAATAAGAAAAGCACTTACACAAACTACTATAAGAAGTACTGCCATTGCGGCTGACGTCTGCATTTGCCGCATATCTAGAAATCGATAAATTCCCACACTTATAGTTGAATATTCGGGGCTTGAGATAAAATAAGTGGCCCCAAATTCACCCATGCTTATGGCAAAGGAAAATGTTGCTGCTGCGATAATACCCGGCAATATAAGTGGGAGTTCAATCTTTATTAGCGTTTCAAATCGTGATGCTCCAAGTGTTGCGGCAATCTGCCGATATTCCGGATTTTGTGCTTCTAAAGATGCGTTAATACTTCTATTAGCAAATGGAAAGGCTACAAGAATGTGAGCTAAAACGATTGATATCCAAATATTATCAGCTTTCATTAATGTATTTCCGAATGTTCTAAGAAATCCTAATGCGAAGGTTATATTCGATGAAGCCATGGGAATAAGTGTAAAAATTATTAAAAGACGACGACTTGTAATTCTAAATGTATTAGCTGTACCGATACTGTTTAGAGCATAGGCAGCCACCAAAGCGAGGAATGTTGCCCCAATCGTCGTGAGAATTGAAAATGTCAGAGTATTAAGGATTTGTAAACGAGGAGATGCCCCTAAAAAAGGATTATGTTCTTCTATTAAGATATCCATGTATGCTTGAAGGCTGATGTTTCCATCTTTTGAAACCAGCGAGGTTAGAATAATGGTTGCAATGGGGAAAAGTATTATCAAACCTAAAAACATGAAATATCCCGCTGCTCCTATTTTTCGTGCAAGCCCTACCTTTTCTGAGAAAAGAAATTTTTTTTGTTGGATTGCTTTATATCCCGCTTTTTCTCCTCGAATTTGTTCACTTTGTTTAGCATAAATCCATGCAAGCACTATACAGATGAATAATTGGATTAATGCCAACGCTGCACCTAAATGAAATCTATCCTCTTTCCAGAAGGCTTGTGTGGTGGTGTAAATCCTGGTCTCCAAAGTTTGGAAGTGTATTCCTCCAATAGAATAAACAATCGCAAAACTAGTAAAACAATAAAGAAATACAATTACCGAAGCAGCTAAAAGACTTGGAAAAAGACGTGGAAGTGTGATCTTCAGGAAAATTTGAGATTTTGAACTTCCAAGTGTCGTAGCTACCTCTTCAAACTCCGGATCAAGCTGTTCCCATCCTGCTCCCACTACTCGAATAAACACACTCGCATTATAAAATGTATGCGCTAGGATAATTCCCCAGAATGTTTTGTAAATGTCAATTAATGGGTCATTTGATCCACTAACCTCTTTCCACAACCCATTCACCATTCCTTCTGGACCAAATGCCAAAATAAATCCTAGTACCACTACAATTGGAGGAAGTACAAATGGAACAGTCAAAAGGTTCTTAAGAAGTGAATCACCTCGGAATCGGTATTTTGCAAAAATATAGGCTCCAGGGAGCCCCATTAACAAGGAAAAAAACACACTTACTAACGTTTGTTGGAATGTAAAGAGAAAAAATCGGCGATTTAATCTATCATTAATCACTGTTAAAAGATATTGATTGGTTAGTGTCCCTTCATCAGTTAGGATAGAGTCTCCGAGAATCGTAAATAGAGGCCAATAAAAAAACACAACGAAAAAAAGGAACGGAAAGGTTAGAAATACTGCAATAACGTATTTTTGAAACCCATTTTTACTATTCACGGGAAGGAATTCTCCTTCGATTCAATTACTCCACAGGTTTTCTTTGTGACATCTGTTTCAGTCTTAATTTCGCACTAACCTCCAATCACAATTAGTTCCCATGTATCTAACCAGGATTCTAAATTATTTTCAATATCTGCTGTCGGCACTAAAGCATTTAATGACTCAACTTTGCTAATGTTGACTGCATAATCGTATTCAGGCGGTAAAACCACTTCACTGTTCGCAGGATACATCCATTGGTTGAGAGGTAGAACTGCTTGGGCAGTTGGTCCGAGAAACCAGTCAACAAACTTCTTAGCGAGTTCTAACTGCTTGGTGCCTTTTACAATCCCCAAACCCTCCACCTGTAGCCACGCATAACCATTATCGCCTGTTTGTCCATTTTCATGAGTGAGACAGGCTGTCAAATCGGTGCTATTGTAGAAAAGCATGTTATAGGCTCCGTCAGTAGCATAACTGATCACCATATGCCGATTTGTAGTCCCAGAATAGATTGCATTGAAAGCATCTGTCCAAGAGGCTTCGATTTGGAGGTATTCATCTATTTCTTCCCACCATTGCTGCCAATTCTTATCCGGTTTTTGTCCCTCCGGGGTATACTCACACACACCGATAGTCCATAGGAAAAAGGAAAGTCCTGTAGAACTACTTGTTGGGTCTATAAGAATTAATTCTCTTGCAATCATTGGATCAAGTAGATCAACCAACTTGATTTGATCAAAATAGGATTTATCCAGTCCATATGTCTCATTGAAATGTTCTGCGTTGTAATATAAAGCAATAGATCCATAATCATACGGTAGTAGATAGTGCTCAGGATCTAGTGCATTGATGAGTTCAGGGTTGATGTGTGTAAGCATAGATGAGTTATATTGTTGGAAGAGATTCTGTTTCTTTGCCTCAAAAACTAGAATATTATCCAGTCCTATGATAATATCCGCCTGAGGGTCATTCTTTTCTTGTATAGCAACTGTCAGAAGATCAGTAGCCTCTGAAAAATACCGAAGTTCAATTTCAATTCCATGCATATCTTCAAATGTATCAAAAACTATTGTATTAGCCGCTTTCGGATCTAATCCCCAATTTATTAAGCTCTCATAGGTATATATTGTCAGTTTTGTTGCCTTGGAGCCGCTAAATATACTGAAAGCAAATAGAATTAGTATACTAGTCACTAATATAACAGCTATAATCCCTACAATTGTAGTCCTATTATTTTTCGCAAGTATTTTTGAAGATCGAAGCCCATTTAACCCCAAAATTCATCACACTCTGTCTTTGCTAAGAAAATTTATAGAAGTAATAAGACAACAAATGCTTTTAAAAGTCTATAGCTATCACATTATAGGGTGGCTATAAATGCGACCACCATGTGAAAAGCTTTCCCGATCTTTTTTAAAAGAAATCCGTCGAACTGTAGCTATATCATTAGTTAATACTACTCGAATGTCTCAACCACAAGTTGCTAAGATCTTGAAAGTGTCTCAACCTGTCGTTCATGATTATCTTCGGACAAAATCACCCGCTAAATCTTCGAATTATGATAAAACGATACAAAGTACTGCAAATCAAATTTTAAAACAAATAAAAGACAATACCGGCCCAGAACAAATAATTAGAACACTATGTTCGGCGTGTCATAGTCTAAGGCTTTTGGGTCCCTTCTGTCACTATCATCGAGAATCACTCTCTGACTTATCTACTACTTGTAGCGCCTGTCTTCCATCGATAAGTGAGAAAGAAATCCTGGGAAAGGCCGAGATAATAGACGAACTTAATCAAGCAAGCGAAATTTTGTTAAACCTCCATAATATTCATACAATTGTACCGCAGATAGGAATGCAGATAGCATTTGCTTTAAAAGAAGCCAAAGGGAATGAAGATATCGCAACCCTTCCGGGAAGGTTAATAAAAGTTAAAACCAAAGTTGTTAAGATGGCTGCTCCGGAATTCGGTATTAGTAAGACATCCTCCCAAATTTTACTTGAAAGAATGAAAACGAAACCTACAGAACGCACGGTGATATGTATTCGAAATACAGATGAAATAAGAGCCGCATTCCGCAAAATGAACACTATTGTGATTGAAACTCAAGGAGCCGATCAGAATTGGGATGGCACTTTAACCCAACTAGCTGAAACAAACCACCTAGCACAATTAAATGTGCTTGCTGACCTAGGTAGTCCTGGATTTGAATCTGTAGCTTATTTCTTTGGTGAACGTCCCTTAACAATGATCAAACATATAGAAAATCTGTTAAATTTAATCTAGGGCTAGTTTAAAGGAAAAAATTAGGAGAATCAGTAACTTCTGGAAGAAGTTCTGTTCTTTAAGCTATACTAGTTCACTGATATGGTTGAATTATTTTTATGACGTCGTTAAAATCGATCCCCAGTTCTTTGACTTTTTCAATGGTGGGGCATCCTTTGGAACTCCAACCACGGCGTGTATAGACTGCATCCTGTAACTCTACGTATTGTCTTTCCCTGTACTTGCGTAATGCAGCGATTTTTTCTTCAACAGATTTCCCAGCGGGATCAACACCAACGTCCTCTTTCAGCTGTTTATCGTAGCGTTCTACTCGACTTTCATATTCAACAGCAGTAACAGGACCCATCGCACGATAGGGGAAATTTGAATCGTTTTTCCGTAATCCTTCACCTTGTCTAATGCAGAAAATTCGTTGGAAATTGTATACTCGTTCTGACATTCTAATTAAGTCCTCTGGTCCTGATTTATGTCCTGTAACCGTTGAAAAGTATCTTGCATACCATTCCACATGCTTGGGGATCTTAGCTCGTGCATTTGGCAGAGTTAGTGGTTCCGTGGGATTGTCCGTATTATCTGGTGGGACAATATCATTCCATGGCAGCTTGCATAGTCCATTTAATCCAAACCATGTTCGCCAGAAAGGAAACCATGCAAGAGCTTCTGCTTTCGCCTCGAACGTAGGGATGTTATTTCTGACCTGATCTTCGAAGATGAGCCACGCCTCGTCGTGCTGCGGCCCTTTGAGGGTTAATCCATAGCCACCTTGTTGAGCAAGCGATTCTTTTGTTACATACTCGCTGAATTCGAGACCTTTGTGTTCCATGCCGATATCCTGCAAGAATTGAGGATCTGCACCGTATTTTTCAGCGAATACCTTTTTCATTTTTCGGATACCTTTTCCAACAATTACTCCGAAGCCTTCTCCTTTAGCAATTTGATGGATGATTTCCATTGCAGCTTCTGCATTTCCAAATGTAAGTTCTAATCCACCAGTAATTTCTTTGTTTAAGATCTCTGCTTCATAGCACTCCATGATAAATGCAATACCAGTGCCTACAGAAATTGTGTCAAGCCCATAGGTGTCACAGTAAAAGTTGGCTTCATTTACCCATTTTGGCTCCCAAACACCCCAGTTTGATCCACAGCCGGCAATAGTTTCATACTCCGGACCATCCACCTTAACTTCTTGTCCCTTAAAGGGACCTGTTAAGACTTTATGGGTGGCAATATAGTGAGAACAACTCACTGTACATCCATACCAGCAGTTATCGAGCCCTTTTCCTGTATCCGAATAAATTTTTCCCCATACTGCGCGAGTGTAAGGAAAATCATCCCCTTTACTGGTGGGGTGAGCCCCAAAACGGAAATTTTCTGTTGGTAGTAGATCAAAATCGTTCATGATCTCCGGTAAGTGCCCGGTTCCCACGACCCGCATCTCGTTTTGTAATGGATCATATTCTCTTATCTCACTGCTGTGTAGTTTTGCAACCTCTCTCAATGCTTCCGGCTCTGCAGGATTGTTGATCTTGCCATCAACCTTTGGTGATCGACATACAATTGCTTTGATTTTTTTATCTCGGAATACTGTTCCAATTCCGCCTCGTCCTGCTTGTTTGTTGTGAACGATTTTTCTTCTCAGATGATACCAAGAGAAATTCAGCATTCCCCAGTTACTATGCTTTGCTCCCGGTCCTGAAGATACAACAGCCACTCTTCTTTTCTCAGGATCTGTGTTTTCTTTTGCATACTTTTCCGTTAGCTGCTCTGAACTGAGATGGGCTTCATCAGGAACGTCACTAGCGTCAATGATTTGGATTACGTTGTCATCGCTGTTAATAAAGATCACTACGTCTTTTTCAGCCTTACCCTGGATTTCCAAGGCATCAAATCCCGAAAATTTCATGTATGGCCCAAAATACCCTCCAACATTGCTATC
>JAEOTF010000248.1 GCA_016840025.1 Candidatus Hodarchaeota archaeon | reverse complement strand
CCAGTATGATATCAGGAGATATACATATAGGTACTATTGGTGCAAAAAAAGATACTTTTTTCTTTATTACAAACAGTGAGAAAGGAGATGAAGTAGCTTATAAACTAGATATATATCTCGAGGATAATATTGATAGTTGGAAAACAAAAGTTAAATCTATCTCCAACGAAAAGTATAAAAAAAGAAAGAAAACGCATGAAGAATTAAAAGCAAAAGTTGGTGGTATTGATAATCTAATTGAAACCTTTAGTACTTGTATAAATTGTCATAACTGCATGAAGGTTTGTCCAGTGTGTATATGTCGCTTATGTTTTTTTGACTCTGATAAAGTAAAATATACCGCTGAGGATTATCTTGAGAGGGCAAAGATCAAAGGTAGTATACGATTCCTGCCTAATACAACTCTTTTTCAGATGGGTAGAATGATGCATATGAGTATTTCTTGTGTCTCTTGTGGTTCATGTGAAGATGCATGCTCAATGTCAATTCCTGTTGGGCAAATATTTAGTATGATAGCTAATGAAACCCAAGAATTATTTGATTATGTTTCAGGTAGAAAAATTGATGAATCTATTCCTATAGTTGCATATAAGGAAAAAGAACTTCATGAGGTGGAGGATGCAAATGTCAAAAGCTCTTAAAATAAATAAAAAAACAGAGGAAGCACTTCTAGAATTTATAAAATTATTATTAGAAAACAAAACAATTAAAGGATTTTTTAGTCTTAAAAAAATTAATAAAAAAGACATTGTTGCATACTCACTAATAACAGATATAAAAGACCTAAAAGACGCAGTTCCGTTTTATCCTTTAATGCCTGTCAATGCTGGTAAATTGTTATCCCGTTTTACGTTAAGGGGAGAACTCGACCAACTAGTTGCTGCAATTGTAAAACCATGTGAGCTGAGAGGTTTTGTAGAACTAATTAAACGTACACAAGGAAGTTTAAAAAATCTATTGATTATAAGTTCAACATGTGGTGGTGTTTACCCAACTAGATTTCAAATTGATGGAACACTAGAAAAAAACCTTTCAAAATATTGGGATGCAGTTAAAAAAGGTGAGATTATTAAAGATACAAGATTAACTTGCAGATCTTGTGAAGAATTTTCGCCATACTCAGCGGATATAACTGTTGATCTGCTGGGAAAAAACGATCTTGATAAAAATTGTATAATGTTTCTTAACACTAAAAAAGCTGAAGAAATTTCTAAATTCATCAACGGAGATATTTCAGATGAACAGGTGGACTGCAAAAAATTAGATCAAGTTCGTGAAAAAAGAGGTGTCGAAAAGAAAAAACTTTTTAACGAAATTGATGAAAAAATGAATGGTATAGATGGATTAATAGATATATATGGAAAATGTATATCCTGTCATGGATGCATGAGAGTTTGTCCAATTTGTTATTGTGTTCTATGTGAGTTTGAATCATCTGACGTTGAATACAAACCTTCTAATTATGATTCTGAGCTGAAAAATAGAAAAGCTATTAGAGTTCCACCAGGAACAGTATATTTTCATCTTGGTAGAATGCTGCATATGAGTTATTCTTGTGTTGCATGCGGTGCATGTGAAGATGTATGTCCTGTGGATATACCTGTATCTATTATATTTAAAAAGGTTGGGGAATCTGTTCAAAAAATGTTTGAATATGTGCCAGGAAAAGATGTCGAGGAAAAGATTCCTATTGTTACTTTTGAAAAAAATGAATTTATTGAATTTGAAGAATAGGTGATAATTATGGAAAAAGATGAAGAATTTATGCCAAAAATAATTACATTTCTATGTAATTGGTGTGCTTATGCTGGGGCTGATCTTGCGGGGGTTAGTAGACTACAATATCCTCCATCGATTCTTCCAATTAGATTAATGTGCTCAAGTCGAGTAAACCCACTTTTTATTTTAACGGGTTATTTACAAGGAGCAGATGGTGTCATTGTTGCAGGCTGTCATCTCGGTGATTGTCATTATCAAGAAGGTAACTATTATACCCGTAGAAAATTAGCTATGTTAAAAAATATATTTGAAAATGCTGGCTTAGATTCAGAACGAATTCTTCTCAGATGGATTTCTGCTTCTGAAGCACAGAGATATGTAGAAGTTGTTTCAGATTTTACAGAAAAAATAATAAAACTAGGTGAAAATTCTTCCAATAATAGAATATTTTTATAAATTGATAGCATTAGATGGGAAATTTGTTTAATTTTATATTTTTTAAAATTTAGTCAAATATTTTCAATGCGCGCACTCAGAGAACTCCAATTGTTCGATGCATCCCAAAATCCGAAAATGAAGAGGCTGTTCCATCAAAATCAATCGAGTTTCCTATAAACATGTTCTTTGTTGGGGCAAAGCCTTGGAAGGAAACGCCTCTAAATCTGGGTGGTCAAATAAGATTATTAACCAAATCTCTTAGAAGTTCAATACTGGATGGCACAGTAACTCTTCATCCGGCTCTCGGAGAAGAAGTGTAACCCCAAAACCTTCTCGCTGCTTTGAGAACGGGTAAATACCATATTCTCCACAGCTAGCTAGCACGATGCCTTCTCAGAAGATCTGGACATTTGGTCTGGTGCGGTCCTGAAAAAAAGAGAAATTCGATTGTTGGCTTCTTATTCCCTCATGAACATGATGTACGTTATCACCCAGCATCCTAGAACGATGAAGATGCCACCCCATATGCTGCCAAGTGAAAGTTGTGGTACACCACTCAAGATATGTCCAACATTGCATGCTGTTCCGATCACGGCACCTACGCCCATGAGGAGTCCACCGATGAACTGTTGTGCAAGTCGCATGGGTTTTGGCACTCTTACCTTGAATTCACCGGCAACACTCGCGGCGATAAACGCACCAATTACTGTACCAAATACGAGGAACGAGAACCAATTTAGTTGTCCAAGATCCCCTTTTATTATAGTATTTAGAACACCAAACCATCCCCCAGAAATTCCTAAGGGATACTTCTTAAACGATAAGAAAGCCAATACGCCAGTGACTCCTATAGCGATACCAGTACTCCACCAGTTCCAACCCTTCTTAAAGACTCTCTCGTAGAGTGTACCCTCTGCCTTGCTTTGTTGCCCCTTATTTTTCATTAACAGAACTCCTAATATTCCCACGGAGAAGATCACGACAATAATCCACGGATTCACACCTAAGACATTCGCGATTGTGAGATTATCATTGCTAAGGTAGGGTCCAGAATTAATCCCTAAATCAGTAGCTGTAATAGCGGTGTTAGCTTGTAATGCTGTTCTCAACTCCGTAAAGGTATCTCCAGACATGATATTTCCTCCAATCATTAAGCCAAGTAAGGCGATTAAAGAGCCGACCATACCCTCGCCGATTCGATAAGTGGTTCCGCTAGCACAGCCTCCGCCTAACACCATGCCAATGCCAAAAATGAAGCCCCCGACACTCATCGCTCCCCAATAAAAGGGTTTAGGATTGAGCTGGATAATTCCCATGGACGCCATAAGGTGAAAGCTAATTATCTGAATAACGATAGCTAAGGCAACCATCTTGATCATTGTATATTCTTTGAGCAGGAGGATATCCCTGATCGCTGAATTCATACAAAAACGACCGCGCTGTAAGACAAAACCGAAGATTAGTCCTACAATTAACCCGCCAAGAATTAGTGTTGTTTCTAACATGTGTCTGCATTCCTCTACTTAACTTTAATCAGGATTCTTCCTTCATTGGTTATTGTTTCTCGTTTTTCATCGATCGATCTCCGTGTCTTCACATCAGGATATAGACATACTTCTCTTTGCACATCTAAAACTTCAGTTGGTTGTTCTTTAGAACTCATATTGATTCACTTCAACTTATGACCAAACTTACAAGGTCATTGATTAGCAGATAAACTATATATATCTGTTTCGTTTAGAAAATAAACTATGGTTGCTTTAGATGAGGTTGATCGAAAGATAATTTCGAAACTTCAACTTGATGGACGATCAACATACCTAGAACTAGGAAGAGTTGTTGGCTACACAAGCATGGGAGTTAAGAAGAGATTCGAGAAGCTCCAAGAACAGAACATAATGAAGATTTCAGCTCTCCTCAATATAGAAACCTTGAATCTTAATGCGGCCTTCATGTTTCTCGAGATGGAAAGCGCAGAAGCAGTACAGAAGCTTCTTGAACGATTCAAAGATTGTCCAAGAGTCATAAACATATTCACTACGTTAGGGGGATTCAATCTCATAGCATTAGTAGTGGCAGAGAACCGTGAGACTCTAGAAAGCATATCAGTTGAAGAATGCTCATTGAGAAGTGGTAAAGGAATCCGAAGATCTGAGTTTTATCCCATAGGTG
>JAEOTF010000247.1 GCA_016840025.1 Candidatus Hodarchaeota archaeon | reverse complement strand
CTTGATATCCATGTCAGAATCTATCCTTTACCTTCTTGGAGTACACTTATTCATCAAACAATTGATACAAGTATAATTACACGGGAGATTGTGAAGGACATTGCCTTTATTCAAGAACTTGACACATTGTTGCAGACAATAAACCAATATTTTCCTTTATTGGGATGTTTTCGAACAGATAAAGAAGGAGTATTAGACTATCTCTTCCCCGTACTACCGAGAGAAGATGAAGCTTCTATACTTTTTCAGATTGTGACTTTGATGAGTTATCTCGAAACCGCTTATCTAAAAGGACTTTGACAAATTATCATACAAGTTTCTTACACATATAAGGACCTTTTAATTTGTAGCCTCTTGTTCTGTAGTATTCCCTAACTCCTATTCCACTGGTGACTAGGATCTGGTGTGCGTCATACTCTTCGTAGGCAATCTTTTCTGCTTTCTCTAACAATTGACTTCCCAGTCCTCGATGTTGCCATTGACTATCAAATGTATTGGGAGTCTTTCCTACCTCTACAAGAGTTCCATATACATGTAATTCTCGTACCAATGCAGATTTGTGTTTACGTATTTCTGATCTATGATTATTTGTGCTTGGGATTCGTAACCGTAGAAATCCAAAGAGTAATTCCTGTTGCTTATTCTCGAAAGAAAGAAAGTACTCAATACCATCAGCAGCTGAATATTTCTCGATTTCTAGGGACAAGTTAGCGATACTCACCTCTTCTTGTAATTTCCTCGTCTTTAAACCTACTTCTCGGCATCTAATGCAAGAACATTTTCTCCCAGTTTCATTTAACCTTTTTTGAATCATTTCGCGTAAGTTTCCGTGTTTTACGCCGTCTTCAATAAGATAGACCGGTATGTCCCGTTGTACACGTTGTATTCTTACATATGACGGAAGTTCGGACTTTACACTAGCAAGCATGTCTACAATTTGTTCTTCGGGATAAGGAGTATATTCTCCCTGCTTCCATAAATCATGAAGAATAGTGTCTTCTAACACTAAAGTAGGATAGATCTTGAGAGCATCGGGACGAAAACGAGGATCTTCAAACAATTGTCTAAACATCTCAAGATCTTCTTCTGGTGTAACAAAAAGATTAGGCATCATATGTGCTGTTATTTTCAATCCACTGTCGCGGGCTATCTGAAAAGACGAAACGACGTCAGCTAAAGTGTGTCCTCTATTTACTTTAGAAAAAATTTCATCCGATAAAGTCTGAACCCCTATTTCAACCCATGTTCCTGCAAGGGCAAGCATTCTATCCACATGTTCTTCTCGACAGAAATCAGGGCGTGTCTCATAAGTTATCCCTACATTTCTTATTTTGCTATATTCAGCTGCAATAATAGCTTCCTGAATATTGTTTGATCTGTTATTCGTAATAGCATCTAAGCAATTCTGGATGTAAAAATCTTGATAGTCTCTGGTTTGTGCAAGGAAAGTTCCTCCTTGAATAATAAGATGAATCTTATCTACAGTGTGACCAATAGCAGTAAGTTGGTTGATTCGAGCTTTAACTTGTAGAAATGGATCAAATTCATTTTGTAAACCCCTCATAGTTGCTGGTTCCTTACCCGTGTAGCTTTTTGGAGTATCACACCCCGCCCAGTCGATCCCTCCTGGACAATAAATACACTGCCCTGGACAGGGAGCTGGTTTAGTCATGACAGCAACAACATTAATTCCTGAAAGGGAGCGGACTGCTCTTATTTTCAGCAATGTTAGCAATTTTTTTCTTTCTTCTAGTGGAATTTCTTCTAAATATGGAATGAGAGCCGAATTTCGTGGGATCTGGGATAAACCGAAATCACCGCATAATCTCTTCTTGATTTTTTCAACCTGCATACGATTAAGAGGAAGTTCTTGTCTTAAACGTTGAATAACCGCTCGACAATAAGCTGGATTGACATTTTTATTCTCATGTGAAGGATTTCGCATTATGAGGGCTCACACAGGCTCAAAACACTATTAGAGGAAGCCTAGATCTGGTTCACTAGGTTTTTTGGTTTCTTTTTTCGGTAAAACACAACAAAACTGAGTTTCCAATTGGACGCCTTGACCAAGGTGATATGGAGCTTTGAGAGTGTTATATAGCATTATTTTTTTAGAAAAGTCGATAATATCTGCTAATTTTACTTTTACATCTTCCTTCTCTTTGGAAAGATATCCTACGAGGTCTGTTTCTGGAAGTTTCTCTATGCTTTTCAACACGATAATAATACTTCCTAAGAGCTCTTGTTCTTGTAATGGGTCTTCTGTAAAGGGAGATATCAAGTAAGAAACAGTAATTTTCAGATTAACCTTATCTCCCTCTTCTTTAGATTTTGTGTCCTCTTTCAACGAAATATCCATGCAGAAGATATTGATAATAGGCATCTGGAGATTTTCTTTAAGTTTTGGTATAGGTTTGTTGTAATCTATCGTAACGTTCATTTTTTGACTCTGTAAATGGTTTTCTAGAAATTTCCCAAGACTTTTTGAGAGATCTTTGATAATTTCTGCCTCTGTCATTCTAAAACCTCTTTGAATCAACATTATTTTGTAAGGTGTGTTTTCTTTTCAAAGCATAATTATACTCTTAAATTGTTTGATGGTATTTAACAAAATGATTTCCAGATAAGAATTTTTAACTTTATGGAATGAGACCGCAACTTCACATAACATAGAAGGTATTAACTCCCGTTCTTGGATATGGAATTTTTAACGTTCTTACGCTAGTAGTTATTATTAAAAAAAGAGAGATATTGACCAAGGAGATTCGGACTAGATTCCCTATTGTCATTGTTAAATGGAAGCACTTATCCGTATGATGATGTATGATTCAATTTTTTACAAGATTGGGATCGAATTCGGGAATATAAATCCTTTGAGACATAAAAAAGATAATGAGGTATGATGAAAAAAATTACTTCTTCCTTGAAGGGTGTTTTTCTGTTTCAAAAAAAATTTCCAATCTTGGACACTTATTGCCAATTTAGGAGCTTACAAGGGCGTAAAGCAACAATAAACTATTCCAGATTATTACCGTATCTCAGAGGCAGCTCAACGGTTAGGAGTTTGTGCAAAAACAATCCGTAGATGGGATGGTAATGAGAAAATTGAGTGTATTCGCACCGTGGGAGGGCATCGGCGGATTTCTATTCTTGAAATTGCTCGTTTGATAATAAGGGATCTAGAACAAGGAGACATTGGCAATCTGTTATAGAACAGTTTAGAATGTTTGTAGTTCTAACACAATGCACAAAGTATGAGGATATTGAAAAAATCGAAACTTTTCACAGATATATGGAATTAAAAACAAAACCACTAATCTGGCATACGGGATTAGCTACAAAACCAGCTCCAAAAAATGCCAGAGAGTTAGTTACACGCATAAAAGGATGCATTGACAGATTAATTAAAAATGAAGTAACTATAAATGGTTTTACTTTAACAAAGAATAAAGCAGAGATTATTCGTGATAATCTTCCAGCAAAAAGATCTAGGAAATTCAAACCAAGAACGAAAGAGGAAGTGGAAGTATGGGTAAATTCTATGACTAATCTGAGAGATAAAGTTCTATTTATGCTTTATTCACTAGGATTAAGAAATCACGAACCTAGAGTTTATAGAGTAAATCCTAACCATCCAGAAGGAGAATTTGCAGTAAAATATGTCAGTAAATTAGAAAAAGATAACGTAAAATTTAGAGGAAAAGCACACTATTATAACAAAGTCTATTACTTAGAAGGATTAAGAATAGAACAGATTGATTTTGAGCAAAAATGTATTCATAACTTATTACGAAAGGGGAGAAAGGACAATAATAGAATTCAAGGAAGAGGACAACTTTATTTAATGTTAGATGATATAACATGTAAAGCATTAAAACTATGGATAGAAAATAGAGTGAAATATTATCCTGAAATTCAAGAAAATCCTTCTCTTTCACAATTCGTATTTCCATTCCTTTCTACGAACTTTGTAAGTAAAATTTCTACTTCCCATTTTAATTATTTAAAAAATGAATACTATCCAGAGATAAAAGAAAGAATTCAATATCTACAGGAGCAAGGTTTAACCATTCCAATACTCTTAAAGATGAGAATTAAAGGAATAGCTCTAATACTGAAAAATGGTACTATTACTCCTCATCAATTGCGACATACTTGGATTACGCTAGCTAAATGGCGAAAGATGGATGAAGAAATAAGACGGTATCATGTAGGGCATTCATTTGAAGGAATGGACGATGTTTACGTTGATGTTCCTTTTATGGAGTATAGACAGGAATTTGATGAGAAAGCACCTAAATTTAATTTTATACTTGAAGAATCATAACATTCTCGTTATTCACTATTTTGATCCTCAAGTACATAATAAACTATAGTTTTAATGTGAATGACATTAAACACCTTTTAAGTTATATAAAAGTTTGACAATAGGGAAGTATTTTAAATTAAGCTAAGTACGTATTATTTTTCTCCAAACTAACATTCCCCCTTCTAGAACTTTTACTTTTTTAAAACCTGTTTGTTGCATAATCTGACTAGCAGTGTGAGCACGCCCACCACTACGGCAAACAATCACTACTTCTTTATGTTTAAGCCCTTTAATTTTATCCAGATTTTGAATAAGTTTAAGCAAGGGAATATGACGTACATTATCTAATTTTCCTAATGGTCCAATTAATTCGTGTGATTCTCTAACATCAATCATTACTGGTGCATCCTTCGCATCAATTCGACTTTTAAGTTCATTTACAGAGATAGATGATACGATCTGAGCATTAACGCCTAAATCAAGTGTTCCTTTAACTTCACATACGGGACTATCTGTAGGAATCCAAACAGCCCCAGGATCACGAGCACAAGCATAATTTGCCTTCAATACATCTTTCATCCAATCAGCTGGACCCAACTTTAAATCTTCAAGATAATTAATGAATTCCTTTTTAGTTCCAGTAGCTTTACGAAGATGAGGATTAGTTTCTTTTTGTCTAGAAAGATTCGAAGGTTTTCGATCTCGATATTCATGGGCAGGACACACAACTAAATGATCAGGAAGTTCGAAAAATCTTTTTAGTGTATCATAATGCTTAGAAGGATCACCCCCAGGCAAATCATCCCTTCCAGCACCACCATCATCTAAGAATAATGCATCCCCTGTGAATAAACGATCTGGAAATATCAAAGAAATGGAATCTCTTGTATGACCTGGACTATGTAAGACTTTTACAGGCGTTCCTAAGAGTTCAATTTGATCTCCATCCTTAACCCGTTTAGTAACACACCTTGCAGGTGCTTTTTCATGCATAATATATTGACAATGGTCCATGTGGTCTTTAAGAGCTGCTGCTCCTGAGATATGATCTGCGTGTGTGTGACTATCTATTACAGCAACTAGCTGTAAGTTTTCTCTTTTTAAAAGTTGTAGGTAGTTATCAACATGATCTAAGACAGGATCAATTAGTATAGCTTCATTAGTGCCCTCTGCTTTAACAAGATAAGTACGACAAGCGTGAGGATTCACCTGTTCAAAGATAAGTGCCATTCAACATATTTCTCCTAGGAAATTTGTAATCATAAAGCTAAATATTGTACTGATTTTTAACATTCCTAAGTCATTTTTCAGGCACATATTCCTAATTTCTTTTTATCATAATTTGAAGGGTTTTAGAAAAAAATAGAATATATAGAACGATTATATGGGAGTAACAATAGAATTGAGGATGTAGAATCGGATTTTTCTATACTACTAAAAGAATAAGGATATAAGTATGATTTTCTTATAGCATCATAAGATAATTACATAGAAATGTGTTCTGAGTATGAAGGAAAATAAATTGCCAGGCAGAATCCGTTGTAGGCTCTCTGGCGAGCCTTGTGAAAGAATAAGAGTTTCTACTTCCCCTAATGAAGAATCGACAGAAATAGATCCGAGTTTTTGTTTAAATTGTCCGTTTTTTGCATCAAGGATTCCATGGCCGCTGTATCCTCGACCCGATGAACCCCCGAGACCATTCGAGCCTTTTAAACCAGACTTTGATAGAAGAAAACCTTTAGAGTTCTAAAAATAACGGATTATAACAAAAAGATTCTTACTAATAGCTCATTCAGTAAGAATTTTCTTTAGTACTGCTAAGACTTTTTGATAAGCTTGAGAATTCTCTGGAACTTCTAAGAGTGATTGCCCTTCCACATTAGCTTCTTCGATTATAGGATCGAGAGGTATCGCTCCAAGGAAAGTCATTCCATACATTTCCGCCTTTTCTTCCAATCGCTTTATCTGCTTTGGTAAACTAATACGATTACCTATAACATAGATGTTTCCGATTGAGGATTCTTTTCGGATTTCTTCCGCGACACCATAGACATTTCCTATTGTTTCCAACGCCATTTTGCTCCCGTCACAGACTATAATCAGATCGGAAATCCAGGTGGAAGTCTCCCGAGAAATATGCTCCAGCCCTGCTTCGCAATCCATCAGGATATATTCAAAGGCATAATCGCCAGCGAGGACATTTTCTTGGACAGAAGAGCGTAGCAAATAATTGATTAGACAATAACAACCTAATTTATGACCTCGACCCATTATCAGCATGGAAAATTCATTTTGCTCATTTTGCATGAGATGACTTTGGAAGCGATCCTTAAATTCTACCGGATTAATCGTTTTCCCGTAATAATCAGAAATCATATCCCCTAAACGGGTATATTCGTCTATTGATAATACCGAAGGTAAACATTCGTTTGGATCAGCATCGATCAAAAGTATAAACTCTTCTTCGCTCTTGATACTTGTGATTGCTTTAAGAAACAATGCAGTTAGGGTTGTTTTACCAGTTCCACCTTTTCCGATTAGTCCTAGTATTAATTTTGGACTGCCCAAGTTGAATACCTCAATGGAGAAATCAATTCACACAGAGTTGAAAAATTAATCGATGTTAAGGAGTCAAAGGGAAGATTTCGGTTGTAGTCTCATCAGCTCTTTTTTCGGGATACTCTCTTTGCTTTCCGGAACAAGTCTGGCAATACAACATTATCAATGAAATGGACAAGGCTCGGCTGCTCACTTATCAAAGCTACTGCAGAAGATTCCTCGTCATATGGTGATACTAATAATTCTTCTTTGTCTCGTGTGATCACTAATGTTGGCAGTTTTTTCGTATAGTTATATACAGTTACATTCACTTTTTTGGTATAGAGCTTCTTTACCCAATCATTTACATCTTTATCGCTGAGATTCACCGCTACACGGATGCGAACACTAGGTCTTGCACTCATTAAAGTACCGATAGGAATAGCGTTGGGATGTGGTAAAGCTAATACTATTCGGGATTGAGCTCGTTCAAAAAGAGACGTCAGTGCAAATTGTTGGACGTCATTAACAGAAAGTAATCGGTTTTCAGCCTTTTGTGTAAGATCAATATCTCTGACCTCAGAAGAAAAGCTTTCTAAAGTATTAGAAGTCTCTTCTAGTTTTTCTGTATACTCCGCTATTAATTCTTTGATTTGTTTCTTATCAATTTCCGTTAATTCCTCAGTATTCTTTATTAAACCGTTTAATGAGGTTTTAAGTTCTTCTGACGCAGACGTAATGAAATCTTTGGTAGTAACAACTGAAGAATCCAAATGAGAAGAAATATCATCTGTAGTGGATGATAATGACACTTTCACGTTATCTGAAAAAGCCTTCATTGACGACTCTAACGTTGTAAGAATAGCGTTACTTTCTGTATCTATTGTATTCTGTGCACTAGAAATTTGATTATCTATATTTTTTGATATATTCGTGAGAATTGCCTTAAGGTCCCCGATTTGAGTCTTCATTTGTGTACCGGCGGAGAGTACCCACGTTTTCAAGTCTTCTGTGATTTTTGCAGTGTTTTCATTCATTTGGGAAGAAGTTACCTCACCAAGTTTAGAAACAGCATCTAATGTTTCGGGAAGATTAGTCTGGATGCTTTCACGAAGATCATGAACATTACCTACACTGGAAGAAGAGTAGATCTGACCTACGGTTTCCGCATCTTTAGAAAAATTCTGAAAATTCTGAGCGGAAACATCTCGTAGTTCTTGAACTGAAGA
This sequence comes from Candidatus Hodarchaeota archaeon, assembly GCA_016840025.1. Next base: position 3,674 of record JAEOTF010000247.1, on the reverse strand, counting down.
TTCAAATTGAGATTGGGTTTCAGCCATAGATTCATGGGACTGAACTAGTAATTGTGTATATAACTCTATTATTGAATGTTTTGTATTTTCTAAAACTTCCGCGCTTTTTTGGACAATTGCATTGGTATAAGTACCTTCAACTAATTGAATTAGTGATTCAATATTTTCTGAAACATCACTATCTATTTTCCCAAGTTCAGGACTTAACTGCTCTCTCATTACATTTACAGTAGAATGTAATGTTCTCAACTCACGTAGTAACGCCTTTCTTAATTTAGCGGTAGTTTTTTCAGTTGAAGTCATAGTTTCAGACTTTAGTTTATCTAGTGTAGTATTTATACTCTCCGAATCAGCTTCTAAGTCTTTATTAATTTGTTCAAGCAATTGAGCTCCGGTCTCATGGATTTCTTTTTGCTGAAAAACTATTTCTTCATCTAAACTTGCGGAGAGAGTAGTTACCTTGTTCTGAGTGGTGTTCACTATTTGTTCAACAGCTACATTCAGTTGAGAAGCAGAGCTTCTTATATTTTCATAAATAGAATCAACTACTTTCGTTATAGTTTCTTTTTCTACCTTTTCTGGAGCTTTGGTTAGATCCTCGATATTTTGAGTGTAGATTTCTTTACCTGTTTCTAATGCACTTTGGAACTGATTTTTAGTTTTAGAGATTTTAGGCAATAATTCTTGAATATCATTGGCTGCATCCTCTGTTATGCGCTCAAATGATGTTAAAAGCTGTTCATTTGTTGATTCTACTAAGGATAATGTATTATTGAGATTTTCTAGGTGTTTTAAGTTATTTTCGGAGATTTCATTCATAATAAGCGTAAACGCATCCTTTCTTTTCAATTCTGAATCTATTTGTTTTGATGAATAATTTTGAAATATTTCTGCAATACGAGTTTCTTCTGAAGTATTTATCTTGGTTATTTCCTCTTCTTTCTCCTTCATTGTGACATTAAAGTTCTCTCTAAACTCGCCAACAATGTTTCCTGAATCATTTTCGAATCCTTTCATTTCTTTTGATATATATCCTTGAAACTCATCTATAAAACCGGTGAACTCAGTTCCAATCTCGGTTGTGAGTTCGTTAAAGGATTGTTTGAGATCATTAAAAACCGTTTGAATTGTTTTCATAGCTGTATCGAGAGATTCTTCTACTTTTGAACCAATAGTTTGAATATTTTCCGTTACGTGCGATTTTCGACCTTTAAGAGAACGACGCAGCTCAGTTTGTACTTCGGAAGTATGTATTGCAAGATTATTGTCCATTTCAGCTAAAAATGAAGTTGTATTTGTACGTAGAAGCTCATTTCCTTCAATCATCGTACTTGAAATAGCGGATAAAGCTTTTTGCATGTTTTTTAATACACGTTGATTAATCGCTTCTAACTCTTTTGATGAGGTTTTAAATCGTTTTTCTAGCTTCGTATAAAGGGTTTTGTTTGTTGTTTGAATATCTTGACGAATTGTTATATTTTCTTCCTTTGTTCTTTTGAAAACATCAATAACATCCTTTTGAGAAGTTATAAACTTTTCATTCCCTTCACGGGACAGATTAGAGTGGATTGTTTGAATTTCAGCGTCCCAGTTAGAGTACAAATTATTGAGTTCCTCTTTAATCGCGAGATCTCTTTCATCAATGTGTTCCTGAAGCTTCTGATAAGTTGATTCTCCTTCTTGAATCAATTCTACAAGTAATTCATCAAAAGTACGTTTTGTATGACCCTCAAGTGACTCCCATTTCTCTAATTCCTTGTCTAAATCTGTCTTAATCTGATTAATAGAATTAGAAAACTCTACATTCTGGTTTTCAAAACGTTCGGACATAGTCTGTAGACGTGATAGAAGAGCTGACGATATTTGGTCAAGATACCCACTCGCATCTCTTTCTACTCTTTTTCGCCCTGAAAAACTCTGAGTGGATAATGTATCAATATAAGCCTCGAACTGCCCTCCAAGGTTTTGATTAAAAGATGTAAGTGAAGAAAGAACATCCTCATCTAATGAAGTAACTCGTGAAAGCAGCTCATTGGCACTTGAATTGAACTCTTTAGAAATCTGTTGAATTGTATTGTTAAATTCTTTTTTACGGCCTTGAACGGCAAGTTGGCTTTCTTTTACAAGTTCACTAGTAACTTCACCCAATTTACTCTTAGTATCTGTAAATTCAGACGTTAATAGGCTATTTGCTTCGGTTTTAATATTTTCTAGATTTTGAAAAAGATTTTGGGCGATTAATTCATTTATTAGAGAGATAATTTGATTTGTTTGAGAATTTTGAGTGGTTTCAAGATTTGTTAACAGTTTAGAAATTGAGTTGAGATATTCTGAGAGGAATTGTTGGGAATTATTTTTAGATGTAACAATCTCTTCATTCAAACGCTCTTGAATATGTTGTATTTGTGTTGTAGCTCTTTCTTTATTAGCACTAATATTAACGAATAATTCATCGGAAAATTTTCTTATGGTATTTGAAAGGTCTGTAACAATCTCAGGAAACTGTACTTTTCGTTGATTCTCTAATTCACTCAATGATTTGTTAAATTCATTGACTTCTTTTTGAATAGCTGTTCTTGGAGTGTCTAACTGCGTCGCAGTTTCATTTATTGATCCACCTAATGATGTACCAATTTCATTTATTGTATCCAATTGAATCTCAGACAATTGTGACTTTAACTCTGTCGATGCAGACAAAATATTACCTGTGATCTTCACTCGTTCTTTTTCAAGAGTTTCAACGGTTCGAGTGACTTTATCGCTGATGCCGACGTGATAATTATTTTGCAGATGGACAAAATTCTTATAATTTTGATCCAATTGGTTTATATATTCGTTAGTGCTTTTTTTAAGTGAAGATAGCTGTTTTTCTATAAGTTGTTGAGTAGATGCGAAAGCAGGTAAAGCAAAATATCTCACTATACCAATTTTGGTTTCTGATTCTTGCACAAGCTGTAAAGAAACTAAATCCGAAATAGCTTCCTGCGCTTCTTTTCTTTTTAAGGAAGTAGTTGATTCTATCTCCGTTAAGGAGAGGGGGCCGAGAATTAAAAGTGCAGCATAGATTTTTTTACCCTGCTTAGACTTTAAATACAAATCAGTTGTCATTAGAGATCCTATTCCTCTTATAACTTATAAAAAAAATAGAAGTTAATCCTACCAATCAAGCTTTTCTTTTTTTTTGTCGAAATATATGAAATAAATATTCGTGAAAGAATGCCCAAAGATTGGCCTACGTGGTTTTCTCACCTCCATTCCTGATAAAACCCGCAATGGAAGCAAATATTTGTACAAGAATGTCTTAACTATTCATCGATGTCTGAAAAGTCCCTAAATTTTCTTGGAAATATTGATGTTCGACTTGTTTTGGGACCTCATGACGCGAGTGGAGTTCTGTCTCTCCCCAAAACTCCTGCTCTTTGATGGAGAGTTCGTAATTGCACCACAGGGTCTTAACTCTCTCCCATAAGCATCCCTCGAAAACCCCCCTCGCCTTTAAGCTGCCCTACCTTCCCACCGGGGAGATTAAGCAGGTCGAACTCTACCAAGACCATGTGTCGAAAAAGTGGTTTGTCGCATTCAATTGTCGCATCGAGGTCAAAACCTACTTCGATAATGGGTTATACCAAGCAGTTGACGCGGGGGTCGAGAATATTGTCTCTGCCATTAACTCG
>JAEOTF010000246.1 GCA_016840025.1 Candidatus Hodarchaeota archaeon | reverse complement strand
TCGGGAATTGGTGGTGGTTTGTCCCCCCCGGCCTGTGCATCCTGACGTTCGTGTTCGGGTTTGCCCTCATCGGGTACAGTCTCAACCAACTCATTAACCCCCGACTACGAGAACGATAAACAGGAGTTCCACCCAATGGCTGTTCTAGAGGTAAAAAACCTCCACACTCACTACATAATAAAGAAAGGAACTGTTCGTGCAGTTGAAGATGTCAGCTTTGATGTCGAAGCTGGTCAGACTTTCGGTTTAGCTGGAGAAAGCGGGTGTGGTAAAACCACATGTGCATTCTCAATTATGCGAATTTTGCCGAGAAACGCGACCATCCCATCCGGAGAAATTCTCATAGATAACGATGACGTAGTAAAGAAATCCGAGAGACAAATGTCCAAGGCACGCTGGAGAGATGTTTCTATAGTCTTTCAGTATGCAATGAATGCATTTAATCCGGTTATGAATGTCGGTGACCAGATTGTAGAAGCTATTATGGCAAAAGGAGATTATAAACGAATAGAAAAGAGAAAAGCTAAATCTCAAGCATGGAAAAGAACACAGCAGTTGTTTGAAATCGTTGGGCTTGATCCTGCCCGTGTAAAAGATTACCCTCACCATTTCAGTGGAGGAATGCGACAAAGAGCGATAATTGCTATGGCTCTTGCATGCAATCCTAAGATTATCATTGCTGACGAACCTGTTACAGCATTAGATGTGGTTGTCCAATCAAAAATTCTAAAACTGTTAAAGGATCTTCAGAAACAATTCAATCTTGGTGTTATAGTAATCACTCACGATTTAGCTGTGATAGCTCAATCCAGTGATACGGTAGGAATCATGTATGCAGGCCACCTTGTCGAAACAGGCACTGCTGTTGAAGTCTTTAACCATTCTCTTCATCCATACACAAAAGCATTATGTGCAGCATTTCCTAACATAAAAGGAGTAAAGAGGGAAATTCCCAATTTAGAAGGTCTCCCTCCCAGTCTTCTTAATCCTCCCTTAGGATGTCGTTTCCATCCTCGTTGCGCACGAGCTGAAAAGATTTGTTCGGAGAAGGTACCAGAGTTTAAAGAATATAGAGCTGGTCACAAAGCTGCATGCTTTTTCGCTGGTGAATAAAAATGACGAGTGAAGCATTGAATTCAGACGTAGATAACATTTTAGAAGTCAAAGATCTACGGAAATGGTTCCCTGTCAAAGTCGGGATTATAGATGCCCTTAGAAGTCGCTATAGATACGTTAGAGCAGTAGATGATGTCACCTTTGATGTTAAGAGAGGTACTACTCTCTGTATTGTAGGTGAAAGTGGAAGTGGTAAAACCACAATCGCTCGAGTCATCTTACGGTTAGAAAAAGCAACACAAGGCTCTGTAATATACCATCCTACTGCTGAAGGTGAGGGACACGATTTGATTGGGATTTCAGGGCGTCAAATGCGACGTTTGAGAACTGAGTTACAAATGATCTTTCAGAATCCCTATGAGTCCCTAGATCCCCGATGGACGATTTTTGAAATAATCGCAGAACCGTTACGAGTTAATCGAGTTTGTAAAGGAACTGAACTAGAAGACCGGGTTCATCGGGCTCTCGAAGAGGTTCGAATGATACCACCAGAAGACTTTGACCTACGATATCCGCACGAATTAAGTGGAGGCCAGCGACAACGTATCGGAGTCGCCCGTGCAATGGTTTTAGATCCACCCCTAATCATTTTGGATGAACCTACTTCGATGTTGGATGCGAATACGAGAGTTGAGATTCTTAACCTGATGAGGGAATTACAACAGAAACATGATGTTACATATATCTTCGTTACCCATGATCTTGGGCAAGCCCGTTATGTCAGTGAGCGCGCAGTTATTCTGTATCTAGGTAGAATCTGTGAAGAAGGGCCTATGGAAGAGATTTTAGCGAATCCTCAACATCCCTATACTAGAGTTCTTATATCAAATGTCAATCTACCTGATCCAACCATGAAGTCTGATAGAATCGTAATCCCGGGTGATATCCCATCTGCAGTAGATATTCCCGAAGGATGTCGATTCCATCCCCGCTGTCCGTGGGTTATGGATATTTGTAAAGAGGTTGAACCGGGATATACAGAAATAGAGACTGGATGGCGAGTTTCTTGCCATTATGAAGGAAAAGAACTCCCTGCAGTTGAAAGTAGAATCGAATTTTGAAGTATGAGGTTGAAAAATATGCCATTTCTTAAAAAAACCCGGGTAGTATCAATTAGTAGTTTAGTTATCCTATTCTTCATCCTATTAGCACCACTACCACATGCATCTCTCTCTTCGACTATTGGGAATAATGATCTAATGACTTCCAATAACTTACAAGCTACAACCGCTTCCAACCAACCTAAGAGAGCGCCAATACCGCAGGGTGCAGTACGTAATAATTTAGGGCTCAATTTCATCACCACATATCATATAAACCCTATAGATCCTAACTGGGACATGGTCGCAGATCCTATTGCTGTCCTCGTTAACATTACTTCTGCAGTAAGCTTAAACGTGACCGCCTATCAGGATTTTGAGAATATTACAGTGGTATTGATCGATGAAATTCCACCGCCGCTCGGTGATTCTAATAATTTTATAGAACTAACCAATATATCAATCCCCTTAGAGTACAATATCGGACCTATGAGTGCCAGTGAGAGTATAACAGTCACCTGGCATCTTATTGCACTGACCTATTCACCCAGTAATCCGACTCGCTTAATGACAGCGATAGGAAAAAACACCGATACGGAAAACGTAACCACAGTTTTATTCCCTCGATTCGTAGAAATGCAATTAGTGCAGATTATGGCACCAAAAATGAAGGTCACTGGACCATACCCCGCGGAATATCGTGTAGGTACAAGAGGATATGAAATAGATTATGAGGAAATAAGATCTATCTGGTTTTTCATCAATAGCACAGGATTAACATCTATCACAGGTATAGATATAAAGATCGTTAACACAGAACCAGAATTTGTGGAGCTAGTAAGTGCCGAGAGCGATACGTCATGGACTGTCAATGGAACTATGAATATTAATGGAACTGTAAGATTTGACCCATCCAATTTCAATAGTACTTTTTTCTTTGGCTCTATTCAAGAACTGCCTCCTAATAACTATACAGAATTTAGAATAGGCTTAAGATCCATCAAAAGTGCGCCCCATAAAAGTATAGTTCACATCGGAATAGGCAATGAACTCGCTGATCAGGATGATTACAATATCACAATTGAGGTAATATCTTTCGACTGGTGGAATTGGATGCATTGGGACAATCCATTTGCTCTCTTTTGGTGGTCACTAAATATAATCGGAGCTATCGTTCTAGTCATTTTCCTTACTATTAGAGCTATAATTAGGAAACAGAGATATAGAAGAGAAAGAAAAGCTCTACTAGCTGGGTAGATCAAGGGACCTCAAAGATATCGTAGCGGATAACTGCCACCCTATTTTTTTTTTCTGGAGAGGGGCCTACCTTTTTTTTAAAAAATAAAGTAACTCAATTGACATTCTCCTCTCCTTAAATCAATTCTTCGTCGGAAACACAATTGAAGGATATATATCACGTTTTGAGTTATGAAATATTGATGAGTATTACATCAGCCCGTGTTTCCGCGAATTAATACTCCCCTAACAGAGATTTCTACCAATGGTGAAAATTGGAAAATAAGACGTATTTCAAATGTGATTCTCGGAATACCGTCACTCTTCCATGCATTGGTTCACTGTTATGACTGCGGTATCCGATGCCGTGCAGGTTTTAATGGAGCATTGAATATTGTATTTCAACTCATCTGCTCATCGGATGAGACTTTTCTCGATTCATAGTTATCAATTCCATCCTTAAAGCACAATAATACTAACTAGAGTGGGAGAACGACGGGTTCGATCAGTAAACCCATACGCGGGAATGATAAAACGCCAACTGTATCTCATAGTGGTGGAACCCGTAAACAACAAGAGTTTTCTTCAGTTATCAAATTATCTGGGGTTGTATAGATTCGATAGGATTTATCGGTATAATTCCCGAATATCAATCATGTTGTTTTTCATATTTTTCACCTAAAAGGCAACAGAATACATGGTTCCAATAGCAAGCAAAAAGAAGATTACAAACATGGAAAAACTTGTACGATTCCAATTGTTTTTCCACTTAAAAGGAACTGTTGCTATTAAGGCCACGAAGAAAGCAACTAAATATCCTGACCAGACAAATTGTGCTGTTATTGCATCGAATATCCTAGGATTAGCGAGGAATGGTGAAGGAAGGAAGAGTGCTCCAAGCATTACAACGACAATGATGGAAACAAGGTTAGAAAGAAAGTCAGTCGGACTGAGATAGGAGATAAAGAAGTTAATTGGTGATTCTGAAGTTTCTTCCAATGATAGAGTTAATAATGCTAGTGTAGTATACCAACTCATCATGGAGATGGTCCAATAGAACGCTGATAAGAATTTTATAACTCTAACAATCATTTTTTTAGGATCCATTAGTAGATCGGAAGGAATAGCTTCAAAAAATAGGTCAGAATCACCTTTAAAAGCCAAGTTACTTTGAAAATAGAGATAAATAAGAATCCCTGAAGAAAATACTGTAAGAAATGTCATAAGGCACCAAAACATAATGTTTGGCATTTTTGCTATTCCTGTTGCTTCTACCAATGCACTGAACATTTCACCTACTATTAGATAGGCAAGGGGGCTTAAGACCACCATAATCACTACATTTCTTCCATCCCCTTCCTTGAAGTATTCTTTAGTTTCATCAATAAGATCAGGAATATTGGATTTCTTTTCAATCGGCTTTTTATCCTCTAAGATAGATTCTTCCAGTAAACTCATTTTGTGTCTCCATAAAGCAGTTATTTTGAACAAAATCAATATAACAAAAGTAAGTGAAAGGAGAAAATAGAGAAAAATGGGCATACCTGAATAAAGAGTAAAGACATACTGTTTTCGTCGCCATATATATTTCTGAAACTCTGTCCATTGCTTTTGATACTCCTCGCGTGTATTCTTAATTTTTAGCCATAGATTTTTCTGTTCAGCAGGGAGCCTGACAGGAGATTCGCCGCTTTGATACTGAATCTGAATTGAGAGGGAAAATACTTGACCAGATTTAATCTGCGTATCAATAAGGAAGTCAAAAGAGTTAGATAAAGGAAAGGCAATCTCAACAAAGAAATTATTACCATGTACCGTGTAACCCCACGCACCGCGAGCATTATTTTCACCGGCTGCATCTGTATCTGGATGAAATTTATTATCGAGAGAAGAAAAATAACAATCGACCACTCCACTATTATTAGTATATACTACTACCGCAGGTGAAATATGATGATTAGCAGTTTCAATGATCCATGCAACCCACTCTGGAGGTTGTGCATAATCAAGCTCAATTGAGGAAATTAAATGTGTTGTATTATGTTTGTTTCGTAAGGTAGGCTTAGAATAATGGTTATCAAAGGTGAGTTCACCGCTATCCGCCCAGTTATTAACAAGATAAGAACTATCTACCCATCGAGCAGCAGGTTCTTTCCCCTCGAATTTTATAGCACTACCTCGTGTTATATGAAGAATTTCAAAGGACTCAAGAGAAGTACTGGCTATTACCGAATCTGTATTAAAAAGGAGAATCATGCAGGTTAAAACCAGAAATAAACCATTCTTCTTCAATATATGTCAACTCTTAGTTTACTAATTATCTATTTCACAAGGGTGTTTCGAAAACCTTTATAGAAGAATTTGTGTATTCATATACACCATTAATCATAAATATAGAAAGACATGATAGTTAATTATGTGTTTTCTTTGCGGCGTTGCGGATCAATTGGAAGAGGAAGGAACCGATTGGCTTATTCCATCCTTTAAAATGTCCCTTCTAATACTTGTTCTTCATGAGTTAATACATGCTGCAGTCTTAGTAGCCTTTCTACGCCCTCTTCATGAGATTCAAATACTCTTTCTTGGGCTCAAGCTAAAAGGTGGAATACGAATTGATTTTTTTAGTCATCCTTTAGGGTATGTCAGTACGTCTATTTCGGATATTTCACCTTTACTAGCAATTTTATTCTTTCTTGCACCTACTCTGTTTACTTGTTTCATTCCAATTCGGTTTGCTTTTAACCGTAAATTAGATACAGGGGTACTATTTCTATTTTGGTATGTTCTAGGGCTTCAAGATTTTTTTAAACTTGTTCGGCTTTTTCTCCCTCCGGGTGAAGTATGGTACTACCTCAATTTCGTTGAACTGGCGATATTAGTTAGTATTTATGCCATTCCGCTCATTTTTGCTGTTGCTAGTTCTATCTTTTATTTTCTCTTGTTTGTTGAATATCCTACTCACTCAAATAATATCAAAAATGGTTATTGAGATAGTTTGTCAATCTATCTCTTCAACTATTTTTATCCCTTTTCAATTTTCTATTAGGTTGAGATGAGTGAAACAATTAGAAGTTTCTAGTGTTATAAACCAAAGTTGCTCTCCAGATAAAGTCCAAGAAAGCTCTCCTATTCAAGTAGGGGATGATTTGGTCGTTCTTTCATCATTTAGATCTTTAAATAGGAAAGTGGGGACAACACTGTGAGGTAATCCGCTTTGAAACGTGCTAACACGTTCTTCCTCAGACCGTAAATATGAAACTTGCTCAGGAAAACGTCAATTGGCCTACGAAAGTTATGAACAGGGCGGTGGCTCGTCCTCGATTGTTCTCACTCTCTCCATGAGTGCAGGAAGAGTCAGGAGAATCCGCTACCTGCAGGTAGTCGGAGAAGCCAAAAAATACATATAAATATTGTTTTTTTCGCTCACATAGAACGTCTACCGAAAATTGCAGTTCCTATTCTTACCATTGTGCTACCTTCACTGACTGCAACTTCAAAATCATTACTCATACCTAAAGATAGTGTTTTAAGTTTAATTTCACCGAATTCTAGTTTTTGTAGTCTTTGAAATTCATTAAATAATGCACTATATGTTTTACGTACTTTTACAGTAGTTGTCATAGGGCCTATTGCCATTAATCCCTCAATCTGAAGAAAACGTAAATCTGAAAGTTCCTGTAGAATCTGTGGAATTTCGTGTAGTTGCACTCCAAATTGGTTTTTAACTCCCGATATATTAACCTGAATAAGTCCTCGAATTTTTTTTCCTAGATTTTTGCATCGTCGTTCGATTTCTGTTGCGAGACGAATTGAATCTATAGATTGTATCATGTTAAACATCATAACCGCCTTTTTGGCCTTATTTCGTTGTAGATGCCCAACCATATGCCATTCTATCTCTTTTGGGAGAGAGGGAATCTTGTTTGCTGCTTCTTGAATATAACTTTCCCCAAAAACATGTTGACCAGCAGTTAAAGCGGTATTTATTTTCCAAGGAACCATTTTTTTGGATACAGCCACTATTGTAACCCTTTGATCAAAATTCTTTATAAAACGCTGTATTCTATTCTTTATTGATTCCAGATTTTCCACTATTATCTGTTCGTATTCTTTCCTTGAACTATTCATAGGAGCCATCATCATAGAGCTTATTTAGAATCATAATTTTTATTCATCATAAAATTATCGCGATTTATTGATGATATGGTTTTTTGGGGATTGATGCAGTTTATTATTAGCTTATGTTCCCATTTTAGCAATTTCTCAATCAACCTTAAGTAATATTTTTTCTTTAGGATAAAAGTTATTAAAAAATTCGCTAAAGTTGACTGATTATTGTTTCATCAGCAATTTCATCATCATAAGCCAACAATCCTATTTTTGCAATAACTTCTGCTTCGATTGGGGAAAGTAAAATGGTTTTTTGCCCAATTAGAGGAAAAAAATGTGAAGGGACAAGAAGAAAACCTTTTCGCTGCTTTGGATAAGCAGGAATAATACAAATTCTTCGATACCGTCCATCTAGTAATTGAACACTTGCATTTGAGGTGTTAATCTGATAGTTATGTCGTTTACCTTTAATACAAACATGATTCTCCAAGAATTGAACTACTCCTGCTTCAAACATACTTTCAATAATTATTCGTTTTAGGATGAATACTATAGAAGGCCTTTTTCTGTAGTTTGCAAACCAAAAGGCACAAAATTCTTCTTTGCTGATTTCAAATCTTAAATCTCCCTTTATTAACCAGAATTTTCCATCTTCTTGAATAAAATGTACCTTTTCTTCCTTAAAACAAAAACCGAACTGAAAAGCGGAAGAATGCCTCCGTACTAGTTCTTGATCTCCCTTTTTTTTATCAATAAATCGAGTTAAAAGATCACCATCATTCCTGCGTATGAAGTCAAGTAAATCTAAACCCGAAATCCGCCCTAACTTTTGATACTGTTTACAGGGAGAATCACACGAGCAACATGCCTCATTTTCTTGATAGAGAAAGCCTGTTGAGGTTATTTGAAATTTTCCTTCTAAAGCTTCCATCTCAAAAGTCGTTGCGTCTTTCTTATGCATATTCGGATTAGTAAGAGATAGTATTTCTAGCAGATGACTGTGAAGTAGTTGCTTAGTTTTATTACGGGGATTTGATTCGGAAAAAATGGTTTCATATTGCTCTTCATTTATAGGAATTTCCCATTTTGATTTAGAGTCTAATTCCTCGATTTTAAGTATATCTTGTGAAATTGTTACTATCATTCTTCGGAGTTCATTACTTATATCAGAACATTCAGTAATAAGGAATTGTTGTTTCATTGTTTCTAAACTGTATTTCTGACTGCAATGGGTCAAATAACCAGTAAAAGGAACTCGAATTCCACTAAACACCTCAAGATATCTTTTAGTTAAAGCTAAAAAGCTCTTTTCTGTTATAGCATAGGGTAAAAGTTTAGCTATTTGTTGGTTGAGGAACGGTATTGTAAGTTCAGCAAGAACTTCAAAAACTCTATTGCAGCCGTTCCCTAACTTAGCAGAAGCCTGGATGTAGGGAGCTCCAAGTGATTTTGCCATATTTTTCACTTTAGTTTCAGAAGAGGATATTCCAAGATCGGCTTTTGTACCAATTAGCGCTATCGGTACTTCACCACATAATAATTGGACTTCTCGTATCCAAAATGGTAGAGTTTCAATAGAGACTTCTGATGAAATGTCAAAAACAATAGCTACGCCTACTGTTCCCCTGTAAAGTATCTGACGAATGAAATAAGACTGTTGTTGCCCAGCTAAATCAAATAAAACTATTCTTAAGGGTTTTTTTTGAAGAAGAAACTTAAATTCTGTTGCGTCCATTCCGATTGTGGAAGGAAGATATTCATCAAAGGTATTATATTTGTATCTTCGCCACAAACTGGATTTACCCGCACACGCTTCTCCCGTGATTGCCATTTTTAATGTAGGCGTATCATCCCGTAGAAAAAATGCACACAAAAGAATGCACACTCAACAGTATTTTCATACAATAAAAGTAAAAAAAAGGAGAAAATAAAGATTCGCTTATATGGACATTCATTTTAGTTCGCTTTCAGTAATATAATGAAAAGTAACCACTAGAGGGCTATGCATGAAAAAAGGGTACGGGCTAATATTTTTGGGAATCCTCATGATTGTAATGCCTGCTGTAGGATTTACATCACTCCCATCTTATAATATAACAACCACGGATAGTCTAACCGCTTCATTTTTTTCTATAGACTCATTAGATCAAAAGGGTTTTTATGATATTAATTCTACAATAGGGGTAGTTTTAGGAACAGGGATTATTAATACAACACTTAAAAGACTTAATATTCAGTATACTACTATTGAGAATTTTACACTAAATCAGCTGAGTGGTTTCTCTGTGATTTTCATTGATAGAGATGCTTACATGATTAATGAAGATTTATACCAGAATTTTCAGGAGCTTAAAACTTATGTTGCACTAGGAGGGATTGTTATTAGTCTAGCGATGGATTCAATTGGTTGGCAAGAAAATTTCCTTGTTCACAACCTTACACTAGGCTCAGAAGGGATCAATGGCACTTTTACCCCTGAACCAACAAATTATGCTCTAACACACCCACTTCTCCATCAACCTGTTGATCTCATTAATTATCTACCAGAAATTATCTGTCCCCATAAAATTCTTACAATATCCTCTGAATGGAGTGTTCTTGGTACTGTAGGAGGGATTCCTATACTATTGGAGAGTCAATACGGTCTAGGAAAATGGATTGTTAGTCAAACTAGTATTATGATGTGGATCGCGCAAGTTGACGCTGACAAGGATCAAGGACTCGGAATAAACCTTTTGAACTTTGCTCTCAGTAATGATCCTTATTATACAAGTCAAATCCATTTTCCAAGTATATCAGATGTATCATATACCTTAGGTAATGAAACCGCAACTATTCGATGGACCACGAATGATATGTGCATAGGTAAAATCCGGTACGGAAAAACTAAAGAGTTATGGAATATAACAAGGAGCTATAGACTTACTCAAAATCATACAATAAATTTAACTCTTGAGAATGGGGAAAACTATTACTTTGAAGTTATATCTACGAACCTATTCGCGAAAGAAGCTATTGACAACAATTCGGGAAAATTATACAACTTTACAGACAATCCTCGGGAAGGATTGATTTACATAGGAAGATCCAGTGCTTTTTACCAACTGAAAACATCTTCAGAGTGGTTTGAGAACAAGGATAATCTTTTAACCATTCTAATATATGGTGTTCAAGGAGATATCAAATGGGAATCAATTACCATTGAAATGGGTTGGGGAACAGTTACTTCTGGAAAAGAAGAATATGATGTTATCCCAGAAGCAAAAATAAGTCCTAATCGAACAGAAGAATCATGGATATATTATATCGAACGAATATTTTTAATTAATCCACACGAATTAGCCTTAGATGCAGGAGAAAGGCAGGAAGGAATCATAAAAGTAGGATTATCACTTATGGAAGAATGTGAAGATTGTAGCAAAATTACTTATCAATGCCCTGAAATCTCAGTAATATTTGTTGGAAAATGGCCTGAAACATTTTTTATTGCTGTTTTTTTGGCGCTTAGCGCAATTGCTGTTGTTATTGTCTTAGTGGCAGGATTTATACGATTGAAATGGTTAGAAAGAGCAAGATATAAAATTTAATCAGGATTCTTATATATTTTACCCTTTTAAAGGTAAACGGTTAGCAGTTTTTAATCTACCGAGAGAAATAATAAGTTCCTGCCACTCTTCTTCGCTTAAATTCCGCTCCATTACGATTTGAGCAATATTAAGCAAATTTGCTACTCTGTTCATTCTTAAAATGGCAGTATCAGGATCGGTTGAATAAACCAATTCAGTAAAGGCCTTAAACTTTTGACTTAGATGTTTGATGGAGTTATTGGCATAAGAAATCAATTTTTGAGAATCGAGTGTATCAGACATTGAGTTCACCAATTAAATGAAGTAAATAGATTATAACTTGAATTTTTCTAATTGAATGGGCATTTATTGGTAATATACTAATTAGTTTTGAGTTTTGTTTTATTAAAATTAATCTCAAGAATATTAGAAGATTTTTTCTATATAAGCTAACAATACTACGTAAGGCAAATTATGAGGATACAAAAATGCAAACTGTTGATGGAAAGGAATTTTTAAGGATTCTTGAAACAACTGATAAGCCTGTTGTTGTTGATATGTATGCAGACTGGTGTATGCCATGTCGTGCGGCCGCACCTTATTATGAAGCTCTTGCTAGAAAATATTCTGATAAGGCTGAATTTCTTAAGATTAATGTAGACCAAGAAGCATATATTACACAATCTTTAGGAGTGACGGGTGTCCCATCATTCTTTATACTTCGAGGGAAAAAAATCCTGTCAAAAATTGTAGGCGCTAATATGGAAAAGCTAGAATCAAATCTGAAAAGAGCATTAGGGATAAAAGAAGCATCTAAAGCTACTTTCACAGCCTACCTTTAAGTTAAAATACAAGAGAAAATACGGGAAGGAATAATTTTATCTATAATCAATAGTAATGCCATCTATTGCTTGTCTAGAGTTTTCCAATATAATCAATAGTTCCAGGGCAACCGACACAGTTTTTACGAAACTCTGTGCATTCACCACATGAAAGGCCACAAGCAGCCATTTTAGCATTGTGTTCAGCTGGAACAGGAACTGAAAGAAAATGTGGATAGACGGGTTTAGTACCCACAAATACTTCAGATTTTCGAACCTCTTTCATTGTTCGAAATGAACAGAATCCAGAAATTGCTTGAATAGAGCCGAAATCTTCACCTACAAACATAGCGAATAGATTATGGCTGCCTACCACCGGAGCAAAGAAAATTAGTCGTGGACAATCCTTGAAACGTTCATAAACTTTGGTCAAATCTGCAATATTCTCTAATTCAGCTATAACAACCGCGAAATGAAGGCCAACTTGAGTTGTAGATAGACTAGCACCAATTTTAATTACAGGAGAGTCGGATTCAAGAAGTTTTTTCAACCGTTTTCGTACTGCAACATGTGTAATTCCAATTTGTTTACCTAGCTCACTTAATGTTACCCTACCATCTTGTTGGAGAACACTCAGAATTTTTCTATCTTTATCATCCATGTAAATAACTCCTAATGTCAATTAGTAATTTTTTATTGTTATAGGTAATATGTTGTAATTTAGATGGGGTGAATGGTTAAAAATTGATATTGAAGAGTTAAAAAATGTTGTGTATAAGGTTAGAAAATTATACTTCCATAAGATTCACTGTTAATTTCTGTCTTACTTATAAATGAGCAAGTAATAAGGTTTAATACTTAATATTGATGATTCTTTAGTCTTCTCGTAAAAAACACCATTAATTCTTTCATAGATATATAATTTTGTAGTTATCCTAATCAAGTGATTTAACGAAGGAAACCTTTCTAATTTTTATGAGAAAATAATAATTAAAAATGAATTAATGAGGTTTAGATAGACGCATAAGCGTACAAGCGTACAAACGTACAAAACGTAACCAGTGTATAAGCGTACAAAACAGACAAGCACCGAGGACACTGACGCGTGTTGTTCTCCCCCTTTTTTTTTCTTTGTAGAGAGTAATTTTTCCTATTTTATCGTGATACTATATTTATTGACTACATTTGAAATATTTGACCACATATTTCTTTATGATATTTTTGGGAACATTTGCCTTTTTTTCTGGACTTATATTTTAAAATCATATAATGGAATATCAATTAGACATTCGTGAGACTAGGCAAATGATCGAAGAAATTGAAACTGCTGATCTTATGCGATTATCTACTCAGCTAGAATCAATTGTTGAGAAAGCATTAGAAAAGGGTAGCTCAGAAGGAGGGTCACTCTTAGCGGAAATGGTTTATAACCTCTTTCAAAGTGCAACATTCAAAAAGAATGAAAATGCACGTCTTTTATTACGTTACATCCAAAATAACCTAGGAAGACTTACAGTCTCTCAGAATGTATCGATTGGAGTGATGATGCATTCATTTAGTCTTCGTTGGTTTCGACTAATCTCTAAATTGGAAGAAATAATTATAGATTATGAGAAGCGACTCTTTCCTGAGAAAAAAGTCTCAAATCCCCCACTACTTCATGATAAGTATGCAACAAAATTATATGAACTCCTACCTTGCTTAGAAGATCCAATTGAGGCAATCAGCTCAAATAAAGAGTTAATAGCTCAGGTTAAACAGCTATTAAGTGGTCAAAAACCTGGTAATGACTTTCAAAAATTATTTATTAAACTCCAGAAGAAAGCACTATTCGAAGAAGATCAAGAAGCAAAAATTTGGTTAATAGATCTCCAGTCTCACCTACCTACATTAATCGATTCAAAAGGTTCACTTTTTAGTCCGTTTTTCTTCGATTTTGCTATGAGTTGGTTCAAACATAATGTAACACTACGTAAAAAAGTAAAAGATCTGATGCAAGATTATGAACTACAATGGGGACAAAGAACTAAGGGAAGACAACGACCCAAGGCATTTACCAAGACAACTTCTTTTGCAGAGATTGTTAATAAGCGAAAGCAAGTTCAGAGTAACAGTAACTAAAATGCAAAAAGAAAAATAAAGAGCGGGAATGAAACTAACTTAATTTTGCGGAAGAAAGTATTATAACTGACTATATTTTTAATCAACTATTTAGCTCACCAATAGCAACAACAGTAGAGATAATAGTATCCGAATTGAAGTATTCTTGGTCTTCGCTGTGATTTTTCATTTAGACTATGATTTAGTACTCGTATGAGTCGTTTACTATGGAATACCAGAACTGATGAAAAGGGAATAGAATGGAACAAGTAAAGAAACTAGAGAAATATATCCTTATTGTTTTGAAAGAGAGTATTTTGGAGGAAATTATCCCCTTATTGGCTAATGGTATGGCTAGATCTTTTTCGTATAAGGAATTAACTCTACAAACTATTGATAAAATTAAGCAAAATACGCTTGTTTGGCTATATCGCTTTTTAATATTAATGTACGTAGAATCTAGAAACAAAGAACTGCTTAATAGTGATTATTATGAACTTTCTCTACAGAAACTACTGATAGAGGTCATTCAAAATATAGATAGGGGAGACATTTATAGCATTACAGAAACGATTCTTTACGATCGCGTATTGGGGTTATTCAAGAAGATTCATCAGGGAGATAAACAATTTGGAATATTCCCTTTTTTTAGTAAAATCTTTGAAGATACAAATGGTCTATCTTACAATCCGTTTACTATTCCAGATCAAATTATCGCAGAGAGTATAGATCTCTTATCAAGAGTATGGATCGGAAAACAAGAATTTCCAACCTGGGTTGATTATTCAAAATTACCAACTGAGTATTTAGGGAACCTATATGAATCGATACTATGTTTTCGACTCTGCAAAGCTGAAGAAGAAATGGCTTTTGTTGAAGAAGAAAGGGACAAGAGAAAAATCAAAACCGTAATTCCTGCTAGAAAGGTAAAAAAACAACGATTTTTGAAGTTAATTCCCCGTAAATCTTTGTATTTCGTTGAGGATAATACGGAACGAAAAAGAACTGGAAGTTATTTTACTCCAGAATACATAGTGAGGTTTATAACTGAAAAAACCATAGAACCTACTTTAAAGAGCATTAAAGAGGATTTTCTCACTCATTTTGCAAGATTGGTTTCTTTAACTAAGTTTACAACTGAAGAAAAGTTGGCAAAACTTAGAGAAAAGGATCCTATAACTAGAATGCTAAATCTCCGCATTCTAGATCCAGCAGTAGGGAGTGGACTATTTATCATTGCAGCTTTTAGATATCTCTCAGAATGGGCTAAAAAACTCCTTGAAGAAAGCTTCATTATTGATGACTCTTCCTATGTCTTTACCCCCCTACAATTTTTGCCGGATGAAGTAATTGAGCCAAGTAGGTTCGTTGAAAGATTAATTCTCAAACGATGTCTTTATGGTATTGATTTAGATCCCTTCGCAATAGAACTTACCAAAATCTCGCTTTGGTTAATATCATTCATGCCCGAATATCCTGTTGTTTTCCTTAATCACCATTTTAAGGTAGGAAATTCCTTATTAGGTTTAAGTATAGAAAATTTACCTAATAAATACAAAAAAGGACTTCTAGAAGATTTACAAAACAATGAAATCATAATGAGTAAGATTAATAGTCTATTGAACAATGCAGACCTTAATTTAGAACAAATGGCTGAAAGTGAACTCATTTGTCAAAAGATTGAAGATTATTTCAGTGAAAGAAAATATGCTCTACACTTCTATTTGTGGGCATTACTTCATTCATCAAAAAAAGAAATAAAAGATAGAAAAAAGGCTACTATCATATCTAACTCCTTTTTCAGAGGAGAAGTGAATTTTTACGCACCAGTGTTTGTGAACAAAATCCTTACTGAAGCGAGGAGAGAAAAATACTTTCATTTTGAGCTAGAATTTTGGGATCTCTTCATTAATAAAAGAACTATGAAGTCAAAAGCGTTTAACTTTGTAATAGCTAATCCTCCTTTTGGGGGGAAGATTCTAGGACACCACAAAAACTATCTTTCGTCTCTTTATGGAGCTCACAAGGATACAGCAGCCCATTTCACTCGAAAAATTCTTTCTATTAGTGAAAGATATGGAATTATTCTACCAAAAACTATTGCATTCTATTCTAAGTGGATGGAAGTACGTAAGAGCATATTGATAGAAAGTAATATACATCATATAATGGATACAGGTTTAGCGTTTAAAGATGCAAATTATGAAACTATAGTACTCATTGGAGATAAAAAGAAACCAAATAAAGTTAATATCTCTGTAGCTCAACCTTTACGATCATTTTATATGAAAAAAACTATAATAGATGAAGGAGTCATTCCTACTCATCTTATTCACTTAAATAACATAATTATATTTCGTGGAATTACCCCAGGAGAATTGAATGTTCTTCAAATACTGATGAATACGAGTATCCCTATAAATACAATCTTAGAGTCCAAAAATAATATTTTTCGAGGTATTTATATTCCTGATCGAGTAAAAAAAGAGGTTGTTTCAAAAAAATCATATATAATGCCTGAACAGGATCAATTTACCTCAGGAAAGTTCATTTGGATCGATAAAGTCCCCCATGTTTCAAAGTATAGAATTAAGCGATATCATATATTGACCTTATCACATAAAAAACATCATAAACAGCTTGAAAAGGTTCGAAAGACAACAGTTCCTCGGATATTTTTGAAGGTATTGAGGGGTAATCGATTAATAGGATACTCGGATCATGAAGGGCAATTAAGCACAACTGAAAAGTTGGTAAATATTGTAATACCTCCATTCTCAAAATACTCGTTGCGGTACATTTGTGGGATAATTAATAGCCCTTATCCATCTTTTTATCTTGCTAATGTCTTGTTTAGTAAAACAACAGAAACTTCAAGAGTTATGGATTATCCTTACTCTTCATTAATCCCCATACCTCAGGTTAAGTTTGGTGCACCAAAATCTTATCTTAACAGGATCTTATCACTTATTTCTAAAGAAATCGAGAAGTTAGTAAAATCTCCAGAAGAGATTATAGATTATCTCCTTGAGTTGAGCACTGATTATAAAACGCATGTAATTCATGACATCATCGATAATCTAGTTCAAAAGATCATCAACACAAATAAATCCATTCAACTCAAACAATATAATTTCATTAACCACTGTTTATCTAATTACCAAGAAATTGCATTAAAATTAGATAATGGTGAAAGAGAAGAAATATGCTGTAAACTTATGGAACTTACAGGTAAAGTAAAATGGGTAACTCTTGTAAAAGAACTGAAAAGAACCATCTCAATTCCTACCAATAAAGTACAAGAATTAAAGAAGATTTATGAGGAAGTTCAAGCAGAAATCATTAAAAAATTTAAATTAGTGGCTTATTTAAACGATCTTGTAGATGAATTAGCCAGAGTGAGTTTTAACCTGGATAAAAAACACAAAGAAATTGTATTAACTGGTTTGGGAGAAAAAAATGGAAGTCGCTAAAATCTATCAAGTCCGCAGAAGAATATTTGAAGAATGTAAAAACTATTACTAAAATCTATGCAAAATGGTATTTACGCGCACAGAAGCTTCTTGAAGAAATATCCTTTAGAAATAACGATTAATGTGAGTGTAATATTGTGTATAAAGAGATGAATTTTGCAATACTCCCAAGATTTTACATAATTTGCTTACATAAGGAAGAAAAATCTTCAGAAATGGCAGAATCATTAACTGAATTAATAAATAAGTCTTTAAAAGAAGAAAATTCACCATTAGAACTCGAATCACCATTAACTCTCCAGAAATTGGTTCCTTTAAAGTTTAAAGAATATGCAACACTTGGGTATTTTGAGATTCGATTAAAGAAAATTGAATTAGCTGCAATGAATGAACTAAAACCTGAAGAGCAAACTTTCGCGATATACAAAACAAGCTTAGCATTAGAAAAACTCATTAAAGAAAAAAATGCAACTACAGAACATAATTTCTTCCTTGATGAATATAACCCCCCATACATAGTGAATATTGCCGTAGAATCATCTAAAGAAAATATTAAATGGGATACTCCGACAGTCGAGAATTATATGAAGCCTTTGGGAAGGTGGATAGAGTTCTATAGTGGGCAATTCGACGATTATCGAAGAGAATTGTATGTGACTAGAATAGAAAACAACATCTCTAACCGAGAATCCGAAGTTCATTTTATTCGGAACAACTCTGCTTTTATTTTTATGCCTGAAAACTGGTGGAATGACCGAGGAGGAAGTTACATGGAACAATTTTTCATTCATCAGATATTACGGGTTAAAGGATTGCTATTTAGTTTTTATAAGCTAAATCTTGAACTTGATGAAGTCACTAACCGTATACAAAGATATGATGATCCACCTATTAAACTCCTCGAATATGAAATTGAAAAAGTATCTAACTTAGAACAAGTAGTTGAAAAAATGAGCGATAGATTATTTGAAGAACAGATAATTAACAGAAGAGCTCATGGAAAGAAAGTATTGGAATTATCCCTCAAACTTTTTGAGATTAAGGAAATTAGCATTGAGACAAAAGATAAATTACGACGTTTGAGTGATCAACTCATCAATGCAAGAGCTGTGCAAAACGAAAAATTAGCTAAACAACAACGAATCTGGTTATTAATTTTAAATATTCTAATTGGCAGCAGTGTGCTTTTTGAGGTAGGAAAAGAAGTTAATGATCAATTAAATGATACTTCATCCTACCTTTATGATATCCTCGGAGCAGATATTGCTAAACTACTTCTAGATATTTATGATCCTCTTTTTTGGATAGGACTTCCATTATTTTGGTTCATTCTAGGAACAATTGGGATTATTGGTTTCATTCAGAAGTTCTTAAAACAGAAAAAAGTGATCTCAAAGTTTCAAGAAATTAGTACATAAGTGATATTTAGCTCTATTGGAGAATTCAATATGTCTGATGTAGCTAATTTTTGTCCATTCTGTGGGAATAAAGCTAAACCAGATACGATTCATTGTTCTTCCTGCGGTCAAATGATTTCAGGGGAACGAGCTCTTTCAGGACCAGCGGAATTCAAGTTACCCATAGAATTGATAATAATTGGAACTGTAACACTCTTTTTGGCTATTAATATCATCAATCTTGTATTACTTTGGTTGATTCCCAAAGAGTATGAAGATGTGAGAACTTGGGGATTTATGGTACCTATAAGCATAACAATAGTAATTCTAATATTTGTCATTATAGAGGAATTAACAGGGGATGGGATTCGAAAGTGGATTGGAACGAAATTGAATCCATATAAGCCAATGAAGTGGAGTGAAAGGATTGGAGAATTTTTTGGTTCTTTCTTTCTTTTATTTTTTGGAGCTCTCCTACTTCAAGCATTTATGGATCCAGAGAACCCACTCTTCACTGAGAAAGAATATTTAGTAATTATTTCAGTATTTTTGCCATTAATACTTGATATATCTGTAGCAATAGTAAGGCTCATCATAGGTAATCCTCCTGAAGCCCGACCGTTACTTATGGGGGTTAATTTCATAAAAATTTCAGCTATTTACTTCCTATTGATGAATTGGCCATTTAATATTCCTGAATTCATACTTTGGATTGAAGAATTGTTGGAAGAGCCAATTATATCGAGTAACCTGCCCGAGGACATGACTCTTTCAGTAGGAACGAGTGTACTACAGATAACACTCCTGATAGTGTCGGTTATTCTTCTATTTCAGACCATTTTACATCTAATAATATTTATTTCATGGCTTGATGTGAGATACAGTTTTCTGGGAGGCACAATTGCTGGATTGGTTTCAGTGGATGAATAACAATTAGAAATTCATCCCTAGCTGTAGTTATACCTTCCACATCTGAATTAAAGAATTATTTCAATTTTTTCTTCATAACGCTTTAAATATGTTACCCCGTGTTTAGTTAAAGAGAAAAACAGGTTATAAAGAAAATAGTAGCTTCCTACGTAGCGGGTTCTTGGTTTTTAAGCTTCTGTTGTAGCTCTTCTATTTGACTATCTTTAGCATTAAGCTCTGATTGTATTTCATCAAGCTTTGCGTGAAGAGTTTGGACTTCATGATCCAATGATGAGATTTTGGATTCAGAGGATTTGAGTTCCTCCAATTTAGCTTCTAAGTTCTGTTTTTCCTCTGTAAGAGCTTGTACTTGATTACGTGCTGCTTTTTCTGCCCGTTTTTGTTGTTCAAATTCTACCTCAAGACTCTGAACCTCTCTTCCTTTTTCTGCAATTTCGATGTCTTTCTCTTCTATAGTTTGTTTCAATTGTGTTATCTCTTCTCTAAGAGATTCATTTTTATTATTTAGAACTTCTATTTTCTTTTTAAATTCTTCTATTTCCATTGCTAAGGCGTCTTTCTCAGATATTCTGGGTTTAGCATCGCTTACAAGCGAATCATCGGTTCCTTCAGGATAACAAAAAGGACAAGGATCTCGAACGTAATAATTTTTACATTTCTTGCAAACTGGCAATCGTTTCCCCTTCTTTTTCAATTATGAGAAAACTTCTCTTGGTTATGAAATAATTTTCTGAATAAATAAATAATTTCCTTAAAGGTGATATGGAGCATCATTCTAAATAACTTTTTTTTATCGCCTTGATGGAGCATCTGTCCATTCATATTCTGAACAGTAATAATTCAGCGAGGAAATGCGAAATTCTTCTCCATTCTTGGAATGCAATTTGCAATAATGATATGATCGTGTACCAAACAACCCAGGCATCACTTTCATGTGTATACAGGTTTCACAACTTCGTTTTCCTTTATCAGAGAGCATTTCTTTTCACTTCTTCTCTTATATTATACACTCAAAATACTTTTTTTTATTGATAACATAGATTTTTTGAAGAGGTAAACGAACTAGAAAAAGAGAAAGAATGCAAGGAGTGCGCATTAGAAATGTCTAGTGGGTTTCGGTTAACTAAAAAGGTTAAAAAAAAGAACAGAGAAGTTCAAATGATTGCCTGTCTAAATTGTGGAAACTGGAGCGAGTACGGTGCCCCCAAGTGCCCTGGCTGTAACCGTCTTTTTATTTATGATGGAATTATGCCTACAGCGTCTCCAAAGATTACTCCACAGACACATATGGGATCTACACTCAACTGCGTTAAATGTGGAGCAACTAATAAACCTAATAGTAAATTTTGTTCATCTTGTGGGGGCAAACTTGAAAAACCATCGATAACAAAGGCATGCTTTTCTTGTGGTGCGCCCCATAAGCCAGGAGCCAAATTTTGTATATCATGTGGAAAAGAGATAAAGCAAATAAGACCAGCTTGTGCTCATTGTGGAAATCCTCTGCGTTCTGCTACACAAAAGTTTTGTAGCAATTGTGGGAAATCAGTAATTGAAGAACCTCTTTATTCAGAATCTGCAAGAACTATTGCTGTACCATTAACAGAACCAAAACCCGAACCAATAACAGAACCAAAACCCGAACCAATAACAGAACCAAAACCCGAACCAATAACAGAACCAAAACCCGAACCAAAGAAGGAATTAAAGAAAGATTACTGTAAATACTGTGGAGCTGAACTTCTGGAAGG
>JAEOTF010000245.1 GCA_016840025.1 Candidatus Hodarchaeota archaeon | reverse complement strand
TAGTCGGAATTACCTGTTCGCTATAGGTTATTTCGAGAATTGGATGCTGCCCAGCCTCACTCCATTCTCGGGAATAGAAATTGGATTGATCCATAACTTCCTCTGAACTTTCTTCATTGTTGTCTTTTATTAAAAAGCCATGGTTTGATTCTCCGCCTTCTATCCATGCTTTGACAATATCAGTCACTGTCCAAGTCATCCAACCAGAGCTACTTGGTACCGTAGAAGAAGCTCCTTCTGTAGTGGTGTAATCTATACCGCCATCTGGAGTAGCCAAATTATTCCATGAAACGCTTGTTTCAATCCATGACTGTGTTATTCGATAAGCCATATAAATTCTACCAGAGGGATCGCCTACCCCGGGATTGTAATATAGTTTCAAAACAGCAGAAGAAACTGTGGACCCTGAAGGAATTGAAGTTAAATCAAATTGTACCAGTGTCCTAAACCTGTAGCCTATCCTAGGATAAACAAGGATAGAACTTGAAGTGCCTGTGTAACTACCACCACCCCCCTCAACCATATATGCATCTTGACTGGGAGGCTGAATTATCTCTGTAGCTGCGAAAACATTTGCAGAGATAAAAATTAGTGAAGATAGAAGAAGAATAATAGATAGTATTGCGATTTTTTTTAATTTTATAATCATCGTGATCAATAAAATTATTTCTGGTTTGAATTAAAACAATTTGTGTAAAATTTTTCTAGAAAAATCCGAGAAATGTTATATTTTGTTGAGTCAATATTTTCGCACGCATAGATAAATTTAGAAAGGATTATGTTTTTTGGGTTTGGGTTTGGGTTTGGGTTTGGGTTTGGGTTTGGGTGTGTGAGGGTTAAAATTTAACCCCAACATACACTTTAAAAGCTCATTGTGTATTTCTAACACTATTCAAAGTGCTTATGCATCAAATATCGCAAACATTATTTTCTACTTTTTAGCAATAAGATCACAATAACAATACAGATTGCTACAACGCCTACCACGATTGCAATTAAAGTTTCATTTGACAAGAAAACTCCAGAATCTTCATGGGTTGGTGTTGGAGTAGGCGTAGCTGTCTGGGTAGGTGAAGGCTCAAGTTGTTGGATGGTTAAGATGGCTGTTTCTCCATTAATGTTGATTTCGTAGCTTCCTTCTTCGTTTCTGGATAATACGAAAGTTACAGTCTTTGATTCTTCTACTTCTAATTCAACATTGTTGGTATCGGCTCTTACATTATCAACCTTAAGTATAACTTCATATGAGCCTTTCGATTCGCCAACATTAGATAACTTAATATTAATCTCAACTTCATCTCCCAGCTTTGCTGTAGGGGGAATTATGGAAAGATTGCTTACTATAAACTCTGCTGGATGCTTCACTATAAGTTTACCCTGTAAATCGTTGATCTTCACAATATATTCCCCTGAAATATTTTGAGTCACATTGAATTCTATTATTTTCGATTCGCTACCAGAGAGATTAACTTCCTCTGGAATTTTCAAACCATCAATCTCAAGGATTGCTACGTAAGAACTTGCTGTTTCACCTAGATTGGTGATTCTCACTGTGATTCTTGCTTCCTCTCCAGATTCAACCTCAGAAGGATCGATAGTTAATTCAGAAACTACAAATTGACTTACTGTGAGGATCGATGATAATTCCTCTGCTTGAATGATATATGTTCCTCCAACGTCTTTTACCAAGTTGAACTTAACCTTTGTAGATTGACCCTCAGCAAGCTCAACCTCCTTCCGTAATTCTTCTGTACAATTTATTCTTAGGACTACCATGTGTGAACCGGGTAAATTTCCAATATTCTCAACTCTGATAGAAATTTCAGCGGGTTCTCCAACCATAATTCTTTCCGGCTCAACTGTTAAATCACTCACGTAGAACTTAGATATATGATAGATAGGTCCCTGAATCACAGATATCTTTTTCCCCTCAGCGGCATATATCTTACCGGTCTCAGAGTTCAACGCAAAAGAATAATATAATAATGGAGTATCGAAATCACCTTTAAAGCTAGCCATTATCTCATGTGTAGTACCGTTAAGAATATACATACCTCGGGGACCCCCTTCTGTAGTGAATAACCAGTTGTAAGTTGGGTTTATCAATGGGAGAGAACCTGGCCAATCTGATACAATCTCTTCTAAAGTTTCACCGTCTAAAGCTTTAATCCAAACATAAACGTAACCGGTGATGGGATTAACTCTTACTTTCCAGTCATAAATAGGAGAAACTGTTTCAATAATCTGGTGGGTACATCCATCAATGACGTGTAAAGCGTTATCTCCACTCCAAGTAGCATATATTAGGTTTTTATTGGGGTTGACAGCTACACCTACACTTTCGAAGTATTGATGCCCCTTACTGCCTGGCATATTTACTTTGGTGATTAATTCAAGGCTTTCGCCGTCATATACTGCCACGCGATCGTATTGATCAACCCAACCGGATTCATCTGCTATGTAAATCCGATTTGTAAAAGGATTAATGGCAATATCATATGGATTTGAAATTAATTCATCTATCATTCCTACAATTTGATGAGTAATCCCATCTAGGACCAGGATTTCTCCGTATGTATCTACATATATTCGGTTGTTTTGAGAGTCTATCGCAATAACCTTTATTGTTTTATTTTGTTCCATCATATCGTCTAGAGTGATTTCTCTCTCCACATCATTTGTCTGACCATCTATGATTATCAGCCCCTGTTGGACACCTACATATATAAGATTCGTCTTCTCGTTAACAGCTATACTTGCAAGCTCCTTTTCAAGCAAAATCGTGTCTACGATCTCTAGACTCTCCGATTCAATGGTTGTCTGAGCTGTAAGGGTTTCAACAGTTATTGCTGTTAGGATACTGAAAATTAAGATACAAAGGAATGTATACAATGAGACATTGGATATTGATAAACGAAAACTATCCACAATTTTCCCTCCTCTCACTGTTAGGAGGTAGTCTCTTAGAGTATATATTATTTTCTAACTTTATTGATTTTACATTTGAGGTGTTATAGGATCTAAAAGAATTCCAGTTTGTATTATCGGCTCAATACAAATTCGAAGTATTCCCCACTCGTTATCTATTGTGTGTGCACTTAATTTTTGATAAATCTTGAAATATTGGTGGATTATTAAAATTATGTGAATTATTAATGGAGTATTCTTATGATTCTTGGAATCCAATCCGGATAATTCTTACTTAAGAACTTTGCAAAGAGTAATGCTTCCTCCTTAATCAAAGTCTAAACAGCATGTTTTTTTATTGTTTGTTTAAATTTTATATTTTTAGAGTAATTATTACTGGGGCGTGGTCAGAAGGTTTTGGATTTCTTCTTTTTCGTGGCCATAAGTCAATTTCAACATCTATTATTTTTTTGCATAATGGTTTACTGCAGAGAATATAGTCAAGTCTCATTCCTTCATCTTTCCAAATAGATCCACCTATATAATTCCACCAAGTGTAAGCTTTTTTTTCGGGATACAAAAATCTAAATGTATCTATGAAACCTAAATTTAATATTTTTTCAAAAAGTATTCTTTCTTCAACCATTGTACCTATATTATCTTTTTCATTATCACTTTTATAAATATCAAAATTATTTCGTGCAATATTAAAATCTCCAAAAATCAATATTTTTTCTTTAACGTCGAAATTTTTTTTTAAAAAACGATAAAAATTCTTATACCATTTGAGCTTGTAAAAATATTTCTCTTCACCTCGTAAATCTCCATGAGGCGCATAAATATTTATTAAATTTAAATTTAATATATTACTA
>JAEOTF010000244.1 GCA_016840025.1 Candidatus Hodarchaeota archaeon | reverse complement strand
CTATTACAAGGCTGGTAATACATGAGTATTAAGATTGAATTCAAATCGAAAAATCCATTTTTGCCTGTTAATTTACTATTTTTAATAAGATACAAGACTATTTAAATTTTTAATCGGACAGCAATGAGTCTAGATAATAAGAAAAAAAGGTTATTAATGTCAAAAGATTATAATTTGATATTTAAAGGCTTGACGAATTATATAATAGAATATATATTTACTACTATAGAATAACTTAATGACGAAAAGGAAGCAGAGATGGGAATATTTAGAATAGGCAAGAAGTGGTATGTGGATTATTACTATGAGGGGAGGAGGATTCGAAAAGTTGTAGGGAGCAAAAAGGATGCTGAAAACGCTCTTACTGCTGTTAAAGCCGATATTTTAAGAGGAGAATACAGATTCAAGAGAGAGAGTAAGATCAAGTTTGAAGACTTTGCCAGGGAATATATTAAATATGCCAAGGTGAACAAAAAGTCATGGAAGAGTGATCAAAATTCTTTGAACAGACTCATTCCTTTTTTTAAAGGGGTACCACTTTCAAAAATTACTCCAAGACACATTGAAGAATATAAGAGATATAGGATTGAGGAAGTAAAACCAGCTTCTGTAAACAGGGAGCTTGCCTGCCTTAAGGTCATTTTCTCTTTGACCATGAAGTGGAAAATTGTTAATGATAATCCAGTTAAGGAAATTAAATTCTTTCTAGAGCAGAAAATAGAAATGCGGATCCTTGATAAAGAAGAAATTGATAGGCTAATTCACTGCGCCTGTGGTCACTTAAAGTCAGTAATCACTCTAGCTATAAACACAGGCATGAGAAAGGGAGAAATCTTAAATCTCAAATGGAATGATATAGATTTTGAGAGACATTTCATCATCATCAAAGAGTCTAAAAGTGGAAGATCACGAAAAATTCCTATGAACCTCTCGGCAATTAATGCATTAAGAAGAATAGAGAGAGAATCTGAGTATGTATTTTTCAATCCAAAAACAAAGAAATGTTTTAGAGATGTGAAAACTGCTTTTAAGGCCGCTTGTAGAAGGGCGGGCATAAAGAATTTACGATTTCATGATTTGAGGCATACTGCTGCAACCTACATGGTTACTGGGGGAGTCGATTTAGTAACAGTTGCTGAAATCCTAGGACATGCGGATATAAAAATGACTATGCGATATGCGCATCCTACCCCAGAAAATAAAAGGAAAGCAGTTGATGTCCTGAATGCAATTTTTGATCATCAAATTAAGCAAATAGATGAGGATCAATCTCAGGAGGAAATGGCCGGGGCACAAAGAAGAGCACACTTGTAAAGATATTTATGTATTTGGGCATTAAAAATTTTTGAATATAATTATTGAAGAATTGAAATGAAAATAACACCAGCCGTAGATAAATACGAAAAAAAATGGAAAAAATGTCTCCGAGAATAGATGAATCATGATGAATCAGAGACATGAATCCAGCAAAAGATGGCCGGGAAGTTTTGATGAAGCAGTAAATAAAGTGATTTCAGAACTATCTGAGGAAGATAAAAATAGACTTAAGAACACATCTTTTGATAAATTGATTCGATTTCATTTCAGTCTGGGAATGTGGATTCGCAATAGTTTTGGTCTGTGGAAAGGAAACAAAGAGTTAGCCAGATCTCTTGTAGAAAAATTCCCAGATCGTGTCCTCAAGCTTTACAATTTCGAGCATGTTGAGCCTGACTCAGCGTCAATGGTAATTATAGAGGAAGTCTGGAAAAAGCTGAGGGAGTAACTTTATTCAATCATGGAAAGCATCCATTTCTGGATTGAGTATTTTGTCAAGTGTCCCATTTGCAGTTGCTTCATAAAAGCTTTGTGGCTCAATATCTTTTTTTATTAAATCTTTAAAGAGTTTTTTATAACGCTCATGAATGCACTCACATGGATCTATCACAGACACTGATAGCTCTAGTTTTGATCTTCGTAGAGCCATAGCACTATGTATTAAGGCATGTATAAAACCATCACTATCTGGCATACTATATCCAATGAAGATTATTTTTTTAGCCTTACTGAGGGCATTAAGTGTTTTTCTCCAGATCTTTTTTAACCATTCCTGCTTTGTTAATTTTGCATATGTAGGAGGAACAATAGCAGGAGTATAATTTTCACCATATTTCTTTCTTATATTCCAGATTGCATCGACTGCAAATATTGCTGGTTTATCTAGCCCAATGTAAGAGTTACCAATTTGTTTCTCGTTAGTAAGATCACTAGATATATATAAGTTGTCAGGAAAGTTGCCATCAATGAAATAATTAATGCTTCCATGTAATTTACATACCACAGGTTTATTAGGATGATCTTTTTCATTATGGAAAATATATTGTTTAGAACCATGCCCTGCATTAAAGTAATTAGGATTGACCAATGGATAAACACATGGCATGGTTTTTTCCCAAGATAAATATTCATAAATATTATCATAATTAGTTGTTATCACTGTGAGTCGATCTGCTATTTCAAAAGTTTTAAGTGTTTCAAAAAATCTGTCATACGGCTCTCTATTAGTTTTACGCTCTGGATTCCAAATTGGAAATTGCTGATACACTTTCCATAACCATAATTGAATCGATTTAATTAATTCTTTAGAAGAAAATGGTTGATCTTTGAAATTTTTATTAAGATTAATATGCTCTTGACCAGCTTCATACATTGATTCTGCAACGCAATAAATAATTTCAAGGTTATTAATCTCTTCATCTGAAAGAGTGCAAGCATTTCTACAAAATTCTTGAAAGCTTTGAAACACTTCTGCTGCTTCTATAAGGAGAGGAGCGGCATGTCGAAATTGGCTTGGATCTAGATGTTTTTTTAGACCACTGTAGTCTTTTTCAGATCCTTCCCCAAAATCTTTCATCAAAGGTAATCCAGCATCGAAGGAAAATCCTGCACCAATAAAAAGCACAATATCTCGTTCTTCCATTTTAATTTTGTCCTTAGTTATAAGAATATTCTATAAATGAATAATAAAATAGAATATATTTTGATTCAACTGGGTAAATCGAGAAGCTTTTGTACCATTGCTTTGATTTTAGAACCTGATATCTGCACTCTGTTTTTATCAAGGAAGCTGTTGAGCCACTTTATTGTTATTTAATCGAAATTAAAAGAAATCTGAAATCCCAGGCATTTTAAGTGCCGGCAGTTGTCAGCAAAAGGTGGATTTATTGTGGGAACCATAAAGATGGGAGCTCTCTCCGACCGGCCTAAGAGAGTGAGTTTTATTATATCATGTTTTGAAAATTGATATATAATTCATCTGTTGATTCTTGGAGGAAATATCAATGGAAATAGCTGTATTGGGATGGGGATCCTTGATTTGGAAACCGCTCAATCTGAAAGTGAAAGGATCTTGGAAAACAGACGGTCCACTTCTACCGATAGAATTTGCTCGGATATCTGAAGATGGGAGTCTGACACTAGTCTTATTTCCTGATTCTGATAATGTACGGACATTATGGGCCTTCTCCTCCTTTGAGGAATTGGATCAAGCCATAGAAAATCTTCGAGATAGAGAAAGAACTAGTCGAAAAAGAATAGGTTCTATTTCAATTCCTAATGGTTCGAGTAATTGTCAGGTAGTACCTCAGGTTTTGGGCCACATACGTCAATGGACAGAAAAAAAAGAACTCGATGCAGTACTCTGGACGGATCTTGCTTCTAATTTCGAAGAAAAAACTGAGAAAGGATTCAATGAGGAGAACGTTATAGAATATTTGAGAAGTCTTACTGAGAAGGAATTGGAAGATGCTGAGGAGTACATAAGAAAAGCGCCAGAGCAAGTAACAACTAGGATAAGATCTCTGATTGAGAAGGAGCTCGGTTGGCTGAAAAAGTAAAGTTTTTCTTATTCAGAATCTCTTATCAAACTCGTCTGATTTGGGATCAATTACACTTCCAAATATCCTTCTTTAATACAGATCCGATAGAGGAAAAATTAAAGTTACCGGCCGTAATCAGCAAGGATTTATGGTGTGGACTAAAAATGCGAGAACATTGAATCTTTCATAATAATTTATATATAATTTAGGCAATGGAATCATTTTATACAATTTAAATGCACATTTAGGAAAGCGTGTATAGGTGTTCAATTTCGTAGAGTTGTTTGCGGGATGCGGAGGTACCACTCTTGGTCTCAAGGCTGCAGGATTTGATTTACTTTTTGCTAATGAACTATCTCCCATGGCAGGTGAAACCTTCTCATTTAACATCCTTAATGAAGATTTAGAGGAGCTATCGGATATAAATGTATCCCCTAAGAGAACTCTATGGTTGTCAAGCCAATTTCCATTAGATAAATTAGGGAAAAGGCTAAGAGAAAATCCAGCGGCTGCTCGAGAAGGACAATTCAGTGATGTCATAAAAAACGCATGTATTTACAATAAATTAATCATAGGAGATATCAGCGATTTAGTAAAAAAATTGAAAAAAATTAGATTTAAGTCCATTGATCTTCTTTCTGGAGGACCACCATGTCAGGCATTTAGCTTGGCCGGTAGACGTGATAAAAATGACAGCAGAAATAATTTCCCATTGCATTTCGCAGAAATAGCAGCGTTTCTAAAGCCAAGGGTTGTGGTCTTTGAAAACGTTGAAGGGATATTGAGTCCCTTTACAGATAGTAATGGATATAAATTCTATACCTGGTTCGAAGGCGCTAAATTTTTTGCCCTGAAAGGATATATACCAATTTGTTTAATTGTGAATACTAAAAAATTAGGAATTCCTCAAAATAGACCAAGGTTTATAATGATGGCTTTCCGTCAGGATGAATTGAGAAAATATTCGCAGAAACAATATCTGAGGAAAGCTACAAGAGAAATCTTAAAGAACTCCCAGGACTTTTATGATATTGTTAACAGATTATCAAAAAGGAATGATTTTCTGAAATTATTGAATCCTAACACACTAAATATTTATAATAACGAAAAAGACGAAATATACTGGGATTGTGAATTATTTCCTGGAGCTTTTAATAGAAAAAATTCTACAGTTACTATTAAAGAAGCAATAGATGACCTTAAATATATAAATGGTGATTACAAGATCCAAAGTTGGAAAGATCTGAACGACTATCCCCGATATTTACTTAAAGCATTTAGGAATGTAAAAAGTCCACGCCAGTTTTATGTGAAAAACCATCAATATAGGCAGCACTCGAATGTAATAAAGAGCCGTTTTAAACTTCTTCAGGTTATTGAGAATAGCCCAAAAAAAGTCAAGAGATCATATTTCAGGTTATTGGAAAAAAATTTGGAAACAAATGACTTAGACAAGGCAGCTATTAATTTTTTAGCTAGAAAAAGGCTCTTTTATTTATGTGAAGATGGTAAAGGGAATTATGATATTGAAAATCGGACAGCAAAAAATATCAAGGATCTTTTGGCACTAATTGATATATTAAGGACAAGGAAATTCAAGCAACTTTCACTAAATCCAAATCTCCCTGCACTTGCACAGCTCACGATCCCTGACGATTTTTGTCATTATGATAGAAATTCTCAAAGAACTTTGACTGTAAGAGAAATATCCCGAATCCAGACGTTTCCAGATTGGTTTGTTTTTAAAAGTAAAACCACTACCGGCGGTGATAGGAGGAAATATGAAGTACCTCAATATTCACAGGTTGGGAATGCAGTTCCTCCTCTATTAGCCAAGCTAATAGGAGAAAGGATTAAAAAATATTTTATATCCTTAGAGAGATAAGTAGGTGGTGAAGTTAGTAGAAATTTAAAACGTTTTTTCTAGATGCCGAAAAGATAAAATAAGGCACGATATTCACTTCATGTGTCGAGCCTGAGAATACGAGAATAGTCCAATAAATTCTAAGGGTGGCTCCAATGAATGATGGATTTTTAATGATGTTATTGAAGCTACAGCAGGATGGTAGCGAAGCAATAAGTGCTCCTTCTAATTGGAATCGACTTCCCTTACTCGAAGTTAAAACCGATCTAAATAAAGTTATTGATGATTTAAAGCAATCAATTCTTCACAATGTCGAAGGTGAAAGGACAGCTCGATGGCATTTTTTTATTGGATCGCCTGGCAATGGTAAGTCTGCATCTGTAGGAAAACTTGTTCGAAGCCTTTGGGAGAAGGGCTACGTTATTCACACGGAAGAAGGATTAGATGCAAAAAACCTGAAGGAGAAGCAAATACCTTACATTCTAGAAGTCAAAGAGCTTGATAAGAAATTTTCTTTCGCTTGGCTTGCTCAAGATGCATCGGTTTTAAAAAATCCATTCGCTATTGATGTGTCTCCCCCTAAGCAACTCATCGATCTTCTTATTGAAGCTTCAAATAGAGGAATTTCGCTAGTAGTTTGCACAAACCGAGGTGTGATCGAAAATGCATATAAGCTCATTTACCTTGATAGTAAATTAAACAAATATTCCTGGTTTAAAGCACTCAAGTGTGCGATTGAAGATGAGTCTTCCGTTGAACTAGAATTCGACGGAGAAAAAAAGAAAAAGGTATTTGAGCGCTTTCATGTTACCTCTAGCCATCTAGATAATTACAGTCTTTTAATTAATAATAATACTTTTGAAGAACTCATTAGGAAGGCTACACAAGAACAATTTTGGGATGCCTGTAAGAGATGCAAGTTTAATGAATATTGTCCTTTTTATTTAAATAAGGAATCTTTATGCCAAGACGAAGGGCGTTTGGTAATCCTAAAGATCCTTCGCAGAGCGGAGATGATTTCGGGACAGATAATTTCATTCAGGGAGGCTCTTGCTGTAATATCATTTTTATTAGCAGGATGCCCTAGAGATTACTATGATAAAACAACCTGTGAGTGGGTTCAAAGCAAGATCAAAAAAAATGACTTTTTCTCCCTACTTTCAAGACGATTGTATATGAGTCTCTTTTCTTCTTATTCCCCTGCTGGCTTTGAATATGACATGTTGCTTTCTGGACAACAACAAAAATACCTAAAGCAATTGTCGCAAGGAGTCACAGAAGAAAACGATGCAACTAAAGCCCTTAAGTGTGTTTTAGATAAAAAAAATCAAAATTCAACGGATGTAGGAGTAACAAGACTGTTCAGTGCTTCTGGAGTACTTAGAAAACTTGATCCCTTGTCTTTTCCTTTACCAAGATTAATACTCGAGAATTGGTCTGGCGATCTTGACAGGATAATAAAGCATGATTCAAGTTTAGTATCCCCCTTGGAAAAGAAGTGCTGTATCTTGTGGAAGTTCTTGGAAGACCAGATTGAACAAATTTCTGAGGAGGCCGTGGAGAGGTATCGATGGCTTCAACGCTGGATAAGCTCATTCACAATAAGAATGGGCTCTATGATTGAACACCATACAGCTTTTGGTTACGAACTTGACGAAATTCTTGAAATAATGGGTCTTAAGAACAAAGAGGATCTAAGTGACACTGATCGTAAGACGCTTATGAGCTTAGAAGAACAACTACGAGTTCTACTAAATCCTTTAGCAGAAGAGGGTATCAACATATCCGACAATGTCTCCTTGAGGGGAGATTGGACTAGGGATCATTTGCGCCCTCGCATAGAAACCAATCCTAAAAGTAAAAACTTAGCGCTCATAATTAGGTTTGGAGAACAAAGGCAAGAGGTGCCAATCAGTGCAGAGACATTTGTCTGGTTGAAAAGAAAGGCTGATTATCATATGTCTTCAAAGAGCTTTCCTGCGGAGTTAATAGAAGCTGCAAGAGATGAGCAAGTAAGAGCAGCTTCTAGGAGCAAGTATGCTTACCAAGATGATGAGATCACTTTGGTTATAAATCGTCCTAATGGTACGATAATTCAACTTAAAAGGTATATGGGCGGAGTCATACTTAATGAATCATAGCTTGCTAAGAATTCCGAGCCGGGGGACTATAAATGAGCCCGAGCTTCATCCAGCTGTGCAGAAAGGATTCCTGTTTGTACCTACAGCAGGAATGCGCCTTGCTCCAGAAGTGCTACTTTTGGAGATGTTCCGAGAAGTCTTTTTTAGAGAATTCTCAGGCTCTGCTAATGAAGTCCAATTGGCACCGGATTCGGAACAAGCGGAATCGAACAAGGTTTTTACCCCTAGAGAACAGGCTGTACTTTATTCTTTACGAGGAAGAAAAAAGGCAACCAGACAAAGTCGAATAAGTGATTTCTACGCACCTGCCTATCCCTGTCTAGCTCGTCACGGTTGGCTCAGACGCAGGAGTGATAGAGTCGTAAGGGATTTCCTGTTAAGTGGCGCTTTGGCACAATATTTTCAAGGAGCAGGAAAGGATCGGAACCTTGAATTAAACCAATCAAGCGAATTGATAGTCCGTGCCTTAATTGGGCATAACTCCGCTTCATGTGAACATGTTCATGGCAAAGAAATACTATCAGTGCCAATTAGAAACATTGAGTTCGATATTAATGAAGAAGATTCAATTGAAAGGATTAAGCAAAAGGTTAATCAAACAAAAAGAATATTCCGGACATCTGGAGGAAAGGATGATAATCTTGCATCAGTCATTTATCAAGATTTATTAGAGATTTGTAATTTAGAGAGCCAATTGCCGAGAATTCAGTGGCTTCTAATTTTAATGTCTTTCCTTCGCATCGCGATTCCTGCTTATCTTCTTGCCCATATGAAGCTCACAGTTTATCTACGTGACTGGATTATGGAAGCACTAGAAGAAGAGAAAATTCAGGCTGAAAAAAATATAATAGAATTAATTTTGAAAAGAAATCTGGGTCTCTTTCACCCAACTTGTACTCCTACAAGGGAAGTATTCCAGCACGTAGAGAATTATATGAAAGCAAGGGTGGAACTAAGTATTTTCCTATATAGACTGGACAAAGTAACAAGTAATATTTTGGAGAACAAAGAAATTGTTACGACTAATATAGGTGCTGACAAAATAACAATTAATCAATTGCTTACGATATTTCGAGATAATAAAGAGAATTTTTGTCGAGACTATAGTGGTTTAACTCCTAGACAAATAGCAACAAGAGAAGGAGAAGAGTGGCTAGCCTGGAGAAATCCTATAAAGAAAGGACAGGGAAAGAATTACGATGAATTTTTACGAGTTTTATATAAAGATTTTGAAGGTGACGAAGGCGGAAGCTATGTTCTTGAACCTAGAGGCAGGGGAGCTGACAGAGGATTTATTGTTTTCCCTGGTCCATTGCTCATTACCACATTTGTGATACTCGCTGATAGAGCAAAGGAAAGAAGGGAGGGGATCCATCGCAAAGGAAAACTCATGCTCAGCGATGTTGAAGCTCAATTCAATAAATATGGAATAGATTTCTCCTCGGCAGCTGGAGCCAGACCTAGATTAATTGAAGTATTGAAAGGAATCGGCTTGCTGAAAGGAAGCCCAGATGCTGGGGAGAGTGTCGAAATAGTCTGCCCATATTAGCTAGCAAATGTTTGAAAAATGAACCAGATTTCAAAGATATTAGGGAAACTCATAGAAGATTATTACGAAACCGCACGGCAAAAAGACCGAGAATGTAGAATTCTAATGCCTGGATTAGAGAAAGGAATTGCCAAGGGGATCCAAGCATACTTGTTAAGCAGGAAAATTCCATCTTTGCTAGTAGTTGATAAAAGTGAAGCGCCCAGCGAAGAAAAAGGATGGATTTATCCTGACGGATTAACTTCCAAAAGAGAGGGATCGCTTATCATAATCGTGTTTCCTGGAGAGATGGCTTATATCCAAGATTCTATTAAAGGCGCTGGAGGTACTATCCGTTCTGTTACATTTTCGGATGAGTGGCCATGGGTAGACGATGGTAATGACTTTTTTCGATTCGATGGTCCCTTTCTTGAGAGATTACTAAAGACATGGACTGATGTTTCAGTTATCCAAGAATGGTTCCACAAATTCATTATACATGGCTTCTTACCTGCAACCGTTAACTGTCATAATAGG
Organism: Candidatus Hodarchaeota archaeon; assembly: GCA_016840025.1. The sequence goes on along the minus strand of JAEOTF010000244.1, from coordinate 250 downwards.
GCGGACCTTTTGTTAAATAAGCTTATTGGATCATTCTCCCCTTCGCTATATCCAAACCTACTGGAAATCAAGGAAAAGTTTGCCCGGCATTGTGGTGTTCCCTGTGATGAAAATGACCTAAGAAAAGATTCCACTTCGTTTATTAAATCTGCCAGAGATATCTGTGAAAAAGTGCTAGAGTCAAATACAAGGTTAAATATCAGAGAAGATATCAAACAGAGAATCGAGGATGTTGCCGAGGAGGAAAGTG
>JAEOTF010000243.1 GCA_016840025.1 Candidatus Hodarchaeota archaeon | reverse complement strand
ATAACACTTTCTTACAGTGATCACTTAGGGAATCCTCAGTTACGGCAATCTATCGCTGAAGAAGGAGAAGGTTTCACACCAGAAAATGTATTAATTACTACAGGAGCAGCTGGCGCCCTATTTATTAGTACAACTTCCCTTCTAAGGCCAAGTGATCACGCAGTACTTCTTCACCCCAATTATGTGGCTAATATCGAGACACCTAGGGCCATTCGGTGTCAAATCGACTATTTAAGATTAGTATATGAAAATAAATTCAAACTCGATCTAGAAAACCTGGAACAATTAATAAAACCAAATACGAAAGTAATCAGTCTTACATATCCACAAAATCCAACAGGAACAGTTTTAACAGAAAATCAGCTAAGTGAGGTTGTTTCCCTTACAGAATCCAAAGGATGTACGTTGATAGTAGATGAGACTTATAGAGATATGACCAAAAACCCTCCATCAATTGCCGCCTCCCTAAGTCCAAATGTTATAAGTGTTTCGTCATTTTCCAAGGCATATGGACTACCAGGAATCAGATCAGGTTGGTTACTTACTCAAAATGCAAGATTCATGGAAAGGTTTCTAGCCGCTAAAGAACTCATTTTTATCTGTAATTCGATAATTGATGAAGCTATTGCAACTCATTTTTATATAAATAAGAAGCCCCAATTCTTGGAAAATATTCAGGGACATGTTAAGGCAAACTTCGAAAGTTTGAAAGACTGGATGGACAGAAATCCATATCTAGAGTGGATAGAACCCCAGGGAGGATGCATCGGTTTTCCAAGAATTAAAACGGATGTAGAGGTGGATATAGATAAATTCTATTTCCTTTTGAAGGAGAAATACAAAACATTCGTAGCCCCAGGTCATTGGTTTGAAGTCGATAAACGATTTATGCGTATTGGTTTTGGCTACCCTAGCAACCAAGAACTCTCAGCAGGTCTAGAATGTATTAAAAATGCTCTTAAAGAGTCCCTCTCTTCATAAAACCAGCAACTAACCCAATAGCAGCATTAGATTACATGTAAGCGTAATTAATTAGAGTTAATCTATTTTGAAGAAGAATGAAGCGCATGTAAGAAATTACACTTGGCGGAAGTGTCAATAATGTATTCACATATTGGCTGTTTCGCCAAAATTTTTAAATCAAATTGGCAAGTATTGGTTTGAATAGTTTCAACGCACGTAACCACTCTTAACTATCCGAAAGCGGGTATGATCACTCATACCTTTCTCTTTCCGGAATTCCTCTTCAAAGCTTCAGAGATTTTGGAACTATTCTCTAAATATTCTGGTAATAACGAAGAAACACAGTATTTAACTTTTAAGGATGAAAATAAAATGACTCAAGTACACAAAACATTAGACGCACGTGGGTTAAGTTGCCCAATGCCCGTTCTGAAATCAAAGAAAGCTTTGAAAGAAATGGATATTGGTCATGTTTTAGAAATTCTATCAACAGACCCTGGTAGTATGGCTGATATTCCTGCCTGGACTCGTACCACAGGACAAGAACTCGTCTCATCTGAAGAACTAGGTCCAAAAGATTATCGATATTTAGTTAAACGAATGAAATAAAGGATGAAATGAAATTATGAGTGAATCAAAACCCAAACGAATGGCAATTATTGCCTCTCAAGGTACTCTCGATGCGGCGTATCCCCCTGTTATTCTTGCTTCAACAGGCGTAGCTATGGATATGGAAGTAGCTATTTTCTTTACATTCTACGGTTTCGACCTAATTCACAAGAAACGTAGTAAGAAACTCAAAGTTAGTCCCATTGCAAACCCTGCAGCTCCAATGCCTGTTCCTAATATTATCGGTATGATTCCAGGAATGACTGGAATGGCTACGTGGATGATGAAACGCTGGATGAAAGGTGCCAATGTAGCGAAATTCGAAGAATTAAGAGAAGCCTGTATTGAAGGTGGAGTTCGAATGATTGCCTGCCAAATGACTATGGATGTCATGGGTATCAAAGAAAAAGATATCATTGACGGCGTTGAAACTGGTGGTGCAGCAACTTTCTTAGAGTTCGCAAAAGACGCGGATATCACCCTTTTCATGTAAATTTTCTATTTTTTTTTAGGTGAATAATATGGGAAAATTTCTTATGGTCTGTGATTCCGCAGCAACGGATAAACTTCAAACTCTGGCTATAATTGCTTCTGGCGCAGTGACCAGCGATCACGAAGTGGTTATTTTCTTTATGCACGATGCGGTGTATGCATTGAAAAAGGATGCTCCTCCCGAACCCGAGGTTGAAAGCATTTACCCTGAAGTAGCTGAAAAAGTTAATGCTGCACGAAAAGCAGGTAATTTGCTACACTGGAAAGAACTTCTGGAAGACCTCAAGGATTTGGGTGATGTCAAGATTATCGCCTGTGTCCAGATCACAGAAATACTTGGTTTAGAGAAAGATGATCTCTTGCCTATGGTTGATGAAGTTGCAGGAGTAAATACTCTAGCAGAACAAGCAATGCTTGCGGATAGAGTAATGTTTCTATGACAAATAAAAGGTGAAAAATTATGAGTAACGAAGTACAAGCAGACAAAGTTATGGATGCTCGTAACGCTTTTTGTCCAGGTCCGTTGATGGAACTGATCAAGGCAATTAAGAAAGGCGAGCTTAACCATGTTTACGAAGTCTGGAGTAAAGATGCAGGCTCAATAAAAGACATCCCAAAATGGGTTGAGAAAGCAAAACATGAAATGGTGGCCATTGTAGAAGAAAATGGTTATACCCGTTTTCAAGTAAGGAAGGTACGATAAATACCTCCTTTCATTTTATCTTGGTGATTACATGAGTCAAACTAAAGCAAAAGTTGTTATTTTAGGTGGGGGAACTGGTGGAGTTATTGTTGCTAATCTTCTTGGTCGTAAAGCAAAAAAGCAAGCGGAAGTGACGTTAGTTAGTAAGCAAGACAATGTCTTTTATGAAGCCGATTTGCCCTTCCGTGTCTTTGATAAGAAATCTTTCAAGTCACAGTATAAACCAGTCAGTAAAGTTGTGAACAAGAATGTTACTATTCTTAAAGAGGAAGTTACTGGTTTAGATGTGGACCACAAGTCAGTTTCATTCAAGAGTGGTAAAAATATTGCTTATGATTATTTAGTTATTGCTACTGGAGCTCATTATGATTACGATAGTGTTCCAGGGTTCAAAGAGGGTGCTAATCATTATTATAATGAAGAAGGCATACATGAACTTAGGAAAGCTCTTGATGATTTTGTAGAGAAAGGTGGCGGTGGAAATGTTGTTGTTGGTATTGCCGACTTACCCTTTAAATGTCCCGTTGCTCCTCTAGAAGGAGTGTTCATGATGGAACACTTCTTAAGGCGTAAAAAACTGCGAAAGACAACACAATTACACTATTTAAGTCCAATTGGCGGTGCTTTTTCCATTGAACAAGCAAACGTTCATATAGAGAAAAAGTTTGCTAAAAAGAATATTAATTTGCATACTTTCTTCAACACAGAAACAATCCATACTGATAAAAAGGTGGTAGAATCACTTGAAGGTGATGAAATCGAATATGATTTACTCCTCATGGTCCCTCCCCATCGTGGTCAACCTTATCTGGATGGAACACCTATAGCCGATGAAAGTGGTTGGGTCAATGTGAACACAAAAACCCTTCAAAATGAAGATTATCCAAATGTTTTTGCACTCGGTGATACAGCGAATCTTCCAGTCTCAAAAGCAGGTAGCTCTGCCCATTATCAAGCCATGGCCGTTGCTCATAACCTAGTTGACGTATTAAAAGGCAAAATCGATATTTCAGAGGTTAAAGAGAAATATAATGGACATGCGACTTGTCTTGTTATGACATCACTAACTTCCGCTATGTTCTTTGATTTCACTTATAATCGTCCCCCATTTGGTCTTGGATACATCTCTAATCGGTTATTCTATTATATTAAGAAGTACCAAAGATTTTTATACTTCTACGGTTTCTTATCTGGACGAATGTAAGATAAAGATCATGGGAGCGAAACGAAATGAGGTTATTTATGCATGATAGATGAAAAAGATGAGCTAATTATCGAGTATTTTCAAAAACACCCACGCAGCTCTTTTAATCAAGCCGCAAAAGACCTAAGCTTAGCCAAAGGAACTGTAAAAGCGAGATTTGATGACCTTGTCGAAAAGAATCTCATTTCTCCTGGTGTTGGCCTGAACATCTCCCAATTGAAATTTTGTCATGCTCTATCTTTCATTGAAATAACAAATCCAGATACAGAACAGGCAATCTTGGAGTATTTTCAAGATTGTCCACTAGTAACTGCAATGTTTTCTGTGTCAGGGTTTGAGTACAACCTT
>JAEOTF010000242.1 GCA_016840025.1 Candidatus Hodarchaeota archaeon | reverse complement strand
CTCTGGAAGAATTACCTGTACCAGTTTGTAAGCCTGGTGGAGTATTAGTAGAAACCAAATACTCAGCTGTAAGCGTTGGTACAGAGATTATGTAATTAAAAAATGCAGATTTAAGCTACCTGCAAATGGCCAAGAAAAAACCAGAGCAAGTTAAGGAGGCTATGCGTTCTCTTAAGCAGTTGGGGCCAATGGCAACCTACAGGAAGATTATGAATAAGCTAGATTCATTATCACCGCTGGGTTATAGTATTGTTGGTAAGGTAATTGAGGTTGGTAAAGGAGTAAACGAGTTTAAATATGGAGATATTGTCGCAGGTGGAGGAGCTGGCTATGCTAATCATTCGGAGATTAATTTTATACCTAAGAATCTATGTGCTAAGGTGCCTGATGGAATTGATCTACGGGATGCTGCCTTGACCACTATTGCATCCATTGCACTGCAGGGCTTTCGACAGACTCATTCACAGATCGGAGAGAATGTAGCCGTAATTGGATTAGGACTTATAGGTCAAATTCTGGTACAAATCATTCAAGCAAATGGATGCAGAGCTTTTGGTTTCGACCTGTCCGAAAGCAAATGTGCATTAGCGCTTAAAAATGGGGCCTTTTTTTCTGGGATTGCATCAAAAACAGATTTTAAGGAAGAGATAGGATCTCTCACAAATGGAATTGGATGTGATGCAGTCATAATTACTGCGGGAACTAAAAGTAATGATCCGGTTATATTAGCAGGAAACGTAGCAAGAGATAAGGCCAGAATCGTTGATATTGGTATCACTAAAATGGATCTACCATGGGACTTGTACTATCACAAGGAATTAGATTTCAGATTTTCTAGATCCTACGGTCCAGGCAGATATGATCCAATTTATGAAGAACATGGAATTGATTATCCATTAGGGTATGTTCGTTGGACAGAACAAAGAAATATGATGTCTGTTCTTCAATTATTAAAGGATCGTAGTATTAATTTCGATAATTTAATTACGCATGAATTTGATTTTTCTGATTCTACTAAAGCATTATTTGAAATCAAAGAAGGAAATGAAGACTATCTGGGTGTCATATTAAGATATAAAACTGATCCTGAAGCAAGTAAACGTACAAATATTAGTGTTAAAGGGGTAAAGCTAGTAAACCAGGTTAAATTAGGAGTAATTGGTGCAGGTAATTATGCAAGTACAATGTTATTGCCATTTTTAAGTGGACGTGCGGATTTCATAGGTATTTCAACAATTACTGGGATTAGTGCACTGGATAAAGCCAAAAAATTCGAGTTCAAATATGCTACAACTGATCTTAAAGAATTACTTGATGATAAGGAGATTAATACGGTCCTTATAGCAACTCGGCATAATCAGCATGCAACTATGGTTATCGATGCTTTACAAAGCGGTAAAAATGTTTATGTTGAAAAGCCATTAGCAACAACTTTTGAGGAATTAAGGTCAATTAATAAAGCCTACCAACAAAGTAATCAGGTATTAATGGTAGGATTTAATAGAAGGTTTTCATCCTCCGTCAAAAATCTTAAGAAGCTACTCCAAGAAAAAGTAGCATATTCAATATATTATCAAATTAATGCAGGTATCATTCCATTAAGTAATTGGTATCAATCCCCCGATCAGGGAGGGAGAATTATAGGGGAAGTTGGACATTTTATTGATACACTTCAATATTTACTTGATGCCGAACCAATAGAGGTATTTGCCAATAATACTTCAGTTGGAGGTATGCCAGAACATGATAACACTTTTATGACTATTCAATTCAGTAATGGTTCCACATGTGTAATAGCCTACCTGGCTGATGGTGATAAAAACTATCCCAAAGAAAAAATATATATTACAGGAAATGGAACCAATATTGAATTCAACAACTTCCGATCGTATACTGTATTTAAAGATGGCAAGTTAAAGAGGAAGAAATTTCTGACCATTGATAAGGGGCAAAAAAATGAAATGTCTATTTTAATCGAATCAGTGGAATCAGGTAGAATGCCAGTGGCTTTTAATACATTACTTTCAAATACCTATTCGACCATTCTCGCAGTAGAAAGTATTAAGACAAAGCAGAGCTACAATATAAATATCGAAGACCTCAAATGATTAGATGGTATCTCAACAGACTGAAGACTATGTCTTTTCTTGAGATATCCTTCAGAATTAAGCAACTTCTTCAAAAGCAATATGAACATGTCTGGTTCAGGAAGCATACACCATTTTCTAAGTTCTTATATTATGAGAAACAAATACTTAAACCAGATTTTGGTTCTTACAATCTATTCCCCGAGAAGTTTGAGGTATTTGGAAAGGATTTTGATTACACCTGTGAAGAAATTGACTGGCACAAGGATATTTTGACAGGTGAGTCCTTCCCACTTATATTTTCATCAAGAATAAACATTAGAAGTAATCCCAAAGCATCAGCGAAGAATGTTTGGGAAATCAATAGATTACATTTTTTACCTCAAATCGCTATCAACTATAAATTGACTGGATCCACCTATTATATAGATCAATTTAGAAATATTCTCGAATCATGGATAGTTAGTAATCCATATATGAGAGGAATTAATTGGTATAGTAACATTGAGATAAATATCAGACTGATTAATTGGTTTTTGAGCTGGGAGATTTTAGACATCGACGAAATTGCAGATAAAGACAAGAATTTTCGAAAATTTACTGAGTCAATATGGATTCCATTAATTTTTCAACATTGTTATTACTCATATCATCACCCTTCAAAGTTTTCTTCCGCGAATAACCATTTAATTGCAGAATATGCGGGCTTATTTGTTGCATCATCCATCTGGAAATTTAAGGAATCCAATAAATGGCAAAATTACTCTATGGAAGGTCTGGAAAAGGAAATAAAGAAACAACACTCATCTGGCATTAATAAGGAAGAGGCTGCTGAATATATTCAATTTATTACTGATTTTTTTCTCCTTGCATATATAATTGGTGAAAATACAAATAGGCCATTTTCAGAAGATTATAAAAGCTGCTTTCGAGACATATTTACTTATATATATTATTTTCTCGATTGTAAAAATAACACTCCGAAATACGGTGATGAAGATGATGGAAGATGTTACATTATCAACAGTGAAGAAAGTTATAATAATTTTCAATCATTATTAACGTCTGGTTCTGTTATATTTAGTGAACATAGATTCAAATTTAAAGGAAAGAAATTCGACTCTAAAAACCAGTTCTTATTTGGGCGTGAAGGAAGGCTTCATTATGAATCTATACCCTCAGTCAGTTGTGTGACTAATTCGATTTTTTATGAGAAGGAAGGTCATTTCATCTTTAAGAAAAAATATAACAACAAAGAAATATTTATTCATTTTGATGCCGCACCTCTAGGATATCTATCAATTGCAGCTCACGGTCATGCAGATGCATTGTCCTTTATCCTACATTTAGACGGACATCCAGTGCTAGTTGATCCAGGAGCATATACATACCATACTGAACCTGATTGGCGGAATTACTTCATTGGAACTCTTTCTCATAATACTATTCGTATTAACCGAAAAGACCAAGCCATCGTTGGTGGGCCAACTTTATGGTTAAAGGCTTATCAGGTGCAATTAATAGATCTGCAACAAGATGAGAAGACAGAGAGGATTATTGCAGCACACAGTGGATATAAGAATGCAAAAGCTGTACATATAAGGGAAATGATCTTCAATAGATCAATAAATGAATTGAATATTCGAGATACTGTCAGATTATGTAAGAAAAAGACCTTAGAAGTTGAAATTCCTTTCCACTTTCATCCTGATGT
>JAEOTF010000241.1 GCA_016840025.1 Candidatus Hodarchaeota archaeon | reverse complement strand
TTAAAGAATATTGTCAATTTAAAATAATGACTCCCGATTGGTTTTTAAGAAAGGTAACGCTTTAAATATGTCAATAAAGAAGAGAAAAAATAATCCCGTGCCTGCAAACAGAAGGCTCTCCCGCAAATTCGATGAAGCAGTTCTCCGCTATAATGGTACCGGTATACAGCGTTAAAACCATTCTCACTCAGGGTCCCCCTTCAATATTTTCGAATTTCACAATAGTATGAAAATCTTTCCAGAAATATAGGCTTTTTCAACTGATTCGCTTAAGAAACGACGGTGGGATAAATTGAGCGGATTGGTCTCATTTTATGCTTCTTTTGTCCTTATTTGCATGTTCTATCCCACCACAACAACTTCGGTTAGTATTTAATAACACAGTTTCAAAGTAAATCTAACGTATTACGGTTGAGTGTCGCTGTTTGGACAAAAAGTGACACTGAAGTGATCTGAAGATCCATAAACATAGCAGCAATAAAGAAAAAATTGTTCCTGGAATCCCTAATCAAAAATTAAGTCTAATAATAATCGAATTATGGCGTTAAGAAAAAAGCATCACTTCACAAACTTTATCGTTTCCTATTGCGTTCCCAAAACAAGATTAATACAGGTTCTACTCATAATTAATTTGTAATTGATAATTCATAGTGTTCCCACAGATATCACACCATATGGCAGAGGCAAATTTTATATAACCATCTGTAAATAAAAACATAAAAATTATCAAAAAAAGATTTGCATATATATATTTTTATGGTATTATTATGAATCTACAAGATAAATATTCATAAAGGTACCATTATGCGAAAGATTAAATATCCTGTTAAAAAACTCAAAGACTTATTCCACGAGAAAAAAATTCTTACTCTCGGAGAAATTCAGAAGACTTTGGGAACTACAGCTAAAATGACCTTAAACCGTAAACTTAAATCAATCTCTGCTATTACAAGTTACTCTCATACCGGTAAGTATTATTCCCTCGATGAATTAGCTCAATATAACCAGCATGGTGTTTGGGAGCATAATTGTATACGCTTTTCAAAGCATGGTCCATTAACGAAAACCCTTGAATGCTTGATCGATAAATCAGACGCAGGCTATTTCGCCTCTGAGCTCAAAGAAATCTTAAAAATATTTGTATATAACGCACTTCTTAGCCTATTTTTATCCGAAAAAGTGCTTAGAGAGCAAATAGGCGCGGAGTATCTGTATTTATCCACCACAATATGGGAAGTTCAGCTAGATAACAGAAAAAGGCAGATTCAGGAATCAACCAAGGTTAAAACAGAGCCTTATGTGAAAATATATGATTCAAAGGAGATAGAGTGTTTGAAGATGCTTTTGTCTGTTCTGAATGAAAAACAACGAAGACTATTTTTGGGATTTGAATCCATAAGGTTGGGTTATGGTGGTAATAAAATACTATCTCTACTCACAGGGATTGATGCACGGACCATTGCAAAAGGGCGTAAAGAACTATTATCACACGACATTATACCTGAGAAGATTCGCAGGGTTGGTGGTGGACGGAAATCGTTGAAAAAAAAGCGAACTTCTTGAGAATTATGGGGGAATAATGGAACCAGAAAGGTTGGGAAATCTAGATGTCCACAAATCCAATTATACCAGACCCTTTGAACTTAGAACTTGAAAAAATTACTTCTGATGGAGATTCCATTTTCATCTACTGCAAATCCATTCCTCCCTACATGCCATGCTCATTGTGCATGACCCCATCTAAGCGAGTTCATAGTCGCTATCTCCGTAAACTTTATGATTTGCCCTGGCTGGGAAATTCCGCTTATCTTTACTTGACGGTACGTCGTTTTTTTTGTGATATAGAAAATTGTGAACGCCAGATATTTGCGGAGCGTTTACCAAAGGTTACTGTTCCCTACGGAAGACGTACTAATCGATTAACAGATGTGATCCGTGCGTTGGGCTTGGGATCTGGTGGTGAAGAAGGATCCCGCCTTGCCACACGATTAGCCATAAGCGTCTCCCCTGATACTCTGATTCGGCAAGTTCGACAGACACCCGCGCCAGAGCATGAGACTCCACGTGTATTAGGAGTCGATGATTGGGCAAAACGGAAGGGACAAAAGTATGGGACGATCTTGGTAGATCTTGAAGAGCGAGTGGTAGTTGATCTGCTTGAAGACCGAACAGCCGAAACCCTTGCAGATTGGCTCAAAGAGCATCCAGGTGTAGAGATTATCACTCGTGATCGGTCTAAAACATATGCTAAAGGCGCTAAAGAAGGTGCTCCTAATGCAACTCAGGTAGCCGACCGTTGGCACTTACTTGAGAATCTTTCAGATGCTCTTGAACGTTTACTCACCCGACACCATAAATATCTTCGTCTAGCATCCGAGACCGCTGGTAGAGAAGTATTTGCACCAATTCTAGAAAAGAATTGCGAAGAAGATAAGCAAGATTCCTCTAATTTGACTAAGACTGCAGTTACAGAGGTTTCTGAACCTGTAGCCGTAACTATCACAAATGAAGGTGTAATCAGGGAAGTATCTACACCAAATTCACAGGACAATTATGATCAAAGCCCGTCGGAGTCCTCTGCTGTAATCAAGGTTATTCCAGCAGAAGCCATAGCTGACAAAACATATGCATCGGTTTTAGATAATGATTATGAACAAGTCTCAAGAGAAACCTCTACTGTAACTGAGACTATTGCAGAGGAGAGAGTAATCAACAAAGCATCCATATTGGCATCAAAGGATGGTTTCGAAAAACTAACACCCAAACCTGGTATTCCGATCGAAACTGTTCCTCAACAAACAAAAAGAGAACGAGACAAAGCATTGCGAAGAGAACGAAGTCTTGCGCAATATAACGAAGTAATAGAGTTATATCAACAGGGAATGAATAAAATGGAAATTGCACGAAAACTCAGGATAGGACGAAAAATGGTGAGACGTTTAATTAATGCAGGTCAATTTCCTGAACGGGCCGCCTATCCCCCTAGACCAAGTCCTATCGAAAAATTCAAGCCGTATTTACGGGAGCGATGGGAAGCAGGTTGCCATAGCGCTAAGAGATTGTGGGAAGAAATAAAAGCGCAGGGATTTCAAGGAGGTTCTTCTACCGTTAGACGCCATGTTGCACCATGGCGTAAAGATTTGCGAGAAAGAAGTGATGGACACACCGTATTTTCAGAAAAATCAGCTACATTACCTATTCTATCCCCACGACAAGGAGTATGGCTGATAATAAGCAAAGATGAAAAGCTCAATAAGCAAGAGCATGCTATTCGTAATAAACTCTATGAACATTGCCCAGAAATATTCGCAGCAGCCTGGTTTGCCTATGATTTCCAAAAGATGGTGCGTAATCGTGTTTCTAAAATGCTTGATGGTTGGATGGAATCTGCCAGTCAACTTTGTAGTGAACTAAAAAGTTTCGTAAATGGGCTAAAGCAGGATGTAAATGCTGTGAAAGCAGCTCTTTCGATGGAATGGAGTAATGGACAGGTGGAAGGCCAAGTCAATCGGTTAAAAATGATCAAAAGGAAAATGTATGGACGAGCAAACTTTGATTTACTAAAACAGCGAGTTCTCAGCAAAGTGTAACAGTTTCTTTGAATCGTCTACATTATTGTTCTTTTTGTCCATTTAATAGATGTAACGATGGATTTGTGTTTATAAATGACATAGTAATATTGGCTGGATGATAAAAAGTAATTGAAAGTGCTTATCTTATCCCTCTTTTAGAAAGGCAAAAAATATAGAAGCGACTGAATCACAAAGGATTAGCATTTCGTCATCGAATTTGCGGGAGAGCCAAACAGAAGGTCCTTTTTGCTTGCAAACAGAAAATTCTGCCTGCAAACAGAGCCTAAAATTCACTCAATGCTTGCAAACAAGAGCTATCAAATTTCATCAAATACATCTTTCCAAGCACTTTTAAGGCTATTCTCGAAAAATCATAAACAAAATTTATAGAAACTAAAAAAGTGCCAAATAAAATTTTAATAAAGAATTTAACCTTCCGGGCCTCCAAGAAAGTGCATAAAAATTTGACAAACATCACATGAAATTTTGACAAACAGATTTCTTTTTAGGAGATGTAGGAATTTTTTAGTGGACATGGGCTTTTTGGCTATGTTATGATCTTTTTCTAAAAATAATCCAAACGTTAACCCAAAAAATATTAGAGAGGGGGAAAAATATGAATAAATCAGATTTAGTAAGTCAAATAGCAAAAAATGCAGGAATAACCAAAACCAAGGCAGACGCCACTTTTACAGCTCTGATTGATGGAATAAAAGGAGCTTTAAATGAAGGTGATAAAGTGACTCTGATCGGTTTTGGCACTTTTTCAGTAAATGAAAGAAAGGCCAGAATAGGAAGGCATCCAAGGACCGGTAAGAAAATAAAGATAGCCGCCTCAAAAGCAGCGAAGTTTAAGGTAGGCAAAGAACTGAAGGAAATGTTGAATAAATAACTCTGTGAGATCGGTCTATGGGAAAAAAGAGTAAGAAAAAGAAGGAGAAACCGAACTGGCAGCCGATTAGTGCA
>JAEOTF010000240.1 GCA_016840025.1 Candidatus Hodarchaeota archaeon | reverse complement strand
TCCCCTTCGAAAAAATGCATTTAATCAGCACCGGCTAACGCTCACAATTATTCGCATAGCCTTGTTCTTTATTACATTATCATCTTCATAAGATTTAAATTCTAGAGAAAGAAATAGGTGGCTTGGTGAATAAAGTATGCCGCAAATGTCTGGTCATAGTCAGTTACGCGAATATGTGAAACAAGTGGCTGAACATGTAAATCTAATCTACAAAAGGCTAGAAGAAGTTGAAGGAAAAATAAATGCTGCTTTAAATGATTTTGATAAGCTTAAGGAGATAATAGAGGCAAATAAGGCTGAATTAAGTATTCTTAACGAAAAATTCATCATTAAATCAGAATTTGATGAATTTGTCAAAAGATTAACGCAAAGCTTTAAAGAAGCTCTCTTACCGTTCCCAGAGGAACGAGGAGAAGAGAAAGAAGAAGAGTAAACGGGTAAAGTTCCCTTATTCTTCGTTGAAAGTTTCATTATAAACCAGTTGGATTACTTTTCCAGTTTTTGCAGAGATTAAAGCTGCTTCCGACAGTTGAAGGGCTCTCAATCCGTCCAAACCGGATACATCAGGATCTTTATCATTAATAACGCAGCTGGCAAAGTGTTCGAGCTCAAGTTTTAGCGGTTCGTTCCACTCTCTTTTAGGTTTAACTTCTTTTTCGATGTCTTCGATAGTGATTTCTTGTGTAATGTAGTCAACATTTACTATTGCTTTGCTTCCAGTCAAAGTCATTATCCTCACTTTATGTGGGGTGAGCCAATTTGCTTCAACAAAAGCTGTTTTTGTTCCACTAAAGCTCAATACTATTTGAGCATAATCTTCAAATCGATGATAGAGGCTTCCAGCTCTTGCATACACAGATAAGGGATCTTCTTCGAAAAGAAATCTCATAATATCCAAGTCGTGGATTGCTGAGTCTTTAACAACACCTATATCGCCTATTCTTTCAGGCCATTTTCCAACCCTTCTAGAGAAAGCTAGTACAATTTCTCCGAGAACGCCCGATTCGATTAGTTTTTTTATTCTCATTAATCCGGGATTAAATCTTTCAATAAAGCCAACCATTAGGTAGAGATGATTTTTTCTGATTTCTTCTATAATTTTTTTGGCTTGTATTGCCGTTTTTGCTATGGGTTTCTCGATTAGTAAATGTTTTCCATACCGTATTGTTTTAAGCGCGATTTCCGAATGAGTGATGGTTGGTGTACATATGCATACGGCTTCAATATCTTCTCGCTTTAACAAGTCATCGTCCTTTGTATACCCGTTAACATTGTATTTTTTCGCAATAGATTTTGCCTTTTCTGCATCTATGTCACATATTGCGAGTAAATTAGCTTCCTTTAATTCGGATAGAACTCTTGCATGATTTTTCCCCCAAAAGCCCGTGCCTATAACGCCAAAGCCTACTTTTTTTTTCATATGTACCCTCACATTATAATGAAACGCTAACTCGCTATAAACTCTAAAAGGTGTGTTAATCTAATAAATATCCTATTCTAATAAATTAAAAGCAATCTTTGGTCGATGAATTGTGTGTGGAATATTTGGTTGTATCTTAAAAGAAGGAGCTGTAGCGCCCATTATCCATTCTGGGTTAAAACGTCTTGAGTATAGAGGATATGACTCTGTTGGGATAGCAACCGTTTTCAAAGGACGTATTTATTTAAAAAAAGATCGCGGAAAAATAGATGAGGTTCATGCAAGATGGAATCTCGATGATTTGCCTGGTAAAATGGGTATAGGCCACACTCGATGGGCTACCCACGGCGCGCCCCTACAGATTAATGCTCATCCTCAAGTTGACTGTTCAGGGAAGGTGGCGGTAATTCATAACGGCATAATTGAAAATTATTTGGAATTGAGAGACGAGTTAATAAATAAAGACCATATCTTTGTATCTAAAACTGATACAGAGGTTATTCCTCACTTAATTGAAGAAAACCTAAAGACCGGGCTAGATTTTGTCGAGGCTGTACGAGAAGCCGTTAATAAGCTTGAGGGATCTTATGCAATCTGTGTTATTTTTTCTGGAGCTCCAAATAAAATCATTTCTGCGCGTAAAGCAAGTCCGCTTGTTATAGGCATATCAAAAAACGGTTTTTATGCATCGTCAGATATTCCAACGATTCTTCCCCTCACAAACAAGATTGTTGAGGTAAACAATGGAGAGATAGTGATTCTCTCAGAAAAAGGAGTTGAAATTAGACGAATAGAGAGCTGGGAACGCGTTAGTAGGAAAGACTATGAAATCACATGGACGCTTGAGATGGCTCAGAAGCAAGGCTATCCCCATTTTATGCTTAAAGAGATTTATGAACAGCCGAGTAGGCTCCAAGATGGGTTACGTCTTCAAGAAAATTACCTTAATCTGTTGACAACCTTCCTTGACCGGTCCAAGGAAATATACCTTATCGCGTGTGGGACCTCCTATAATGCTTGTATCGCAGCTTCATACATGTTTTCGAACCTATGTAATCTGATAACTCATCCTGTTTTAGCATCCGAATTTACTGAACAATATGGCAGAGCAGTAAACATTGACAGCACGATCCTTGCCGTAAGCCAGTCTGGTGAAACTGCTGACGTCTTGAATGCTATTGATTATGCCCGGTTCAGGGCTGCAACCATACTTGGAATAACAAATAGTATTGGCTCAACATTAACAAGAGTTGCTAGAGCCTATATTTCTCAACAGTCAGGGCCAGAAATAGGAGTTGCTGCTACGAAGACTTTTACATCTCAACTTATTGTTTTCGCACAGCTCGCTTTGCATCTAGCAAAAATTAGAGGGAAAGTATCCCAGAATCAGATGGACTATCTTAAAGAAAAAATTCAAGAGATTCCGACCCTTGTTGAAGAGATCATACAAAAACAAGAGAAGAAAATCAAGAAGATTGCAAGAAAATATAAAGAAAAGGCCTGTTTCTACTTTCTAGGGAGAGGTATTAGCTCTGCAGCAGCAATCGAAGGGAGATTGAAGCTTCTAGAAATCGCATATGTACCTTCAATAGCTTATCCAGCAGGCGAAAGCAAACACGGCCCAATAAGCCTTGTAGAACAAGGATTCCCGATAATATTTGTATGTCCAAAAGATTCGACGAAAAAGGCTTTAATAGGGAACATTATGGAGATGAAGGCGAGAGGAGGCACAATCATCGCGGTAGTTGACGAGAGTAATTACGAAATCAAAAAATTAGCAGACGATTACATTGAAATACCAGCTGACATTCCAGAACTTTGGACTCCTATACCGTATGTAATTCCTCTTCAACTCTTTGCATACTATATGGCTATCGAGAAAGGACTTAATCCAGACATGCCTCGCAACCTTGCCAAATCAGTGACTGTGCTGTGAAAGAGAGTTATCTTTTACATTACAATCGTCTTATTTTTTTCTTTCTTCCAGTTGCTTTTCCCCTTCAGTCGTTATTAGGATAAAAGGCGTTTCCATAATTTGTTGATAATCTTTAGCATCTTTGTCTAGGTCGCTGGATACAATGTGCCAATGATATTTGGTTGAACTGAATTTATCGCTTAAGAGCGCGAAATTGGAGTTAAAAATTTTGTTGCCAACGATGATTAGCCGTAAAATCGCTTCATTAAGGATCTGCTTTGAATGCTGGACACCATGTTTCTTCGTAATTACCATTATACGCTCTTTATGACCTTTCTTGTCTTTTGTATCCAATATTACAATGCCATTTCGATTGTAGTGAACTCGCTCATTTGCTAGATCTAAATTACATAGGGGGCAGGATGCTTCACTTATTAGATGATGCGTTAGTTGGAATGATGTGAAGAACTCTTCGAGTTGAGACGATTTGAGAATTGATTTTTTTTCACTAGCAATTAGAGTAAATTCATTCAAAAATGTTCTATCCTTTAATGTGCGTGCTAGAGAAGAATAAGGTTTGATACATATCTAAAAAGATTTTCTAATAGATATCAGAAAAAAGTGTGCGTATATGAACATATGCTAGTTAGCGCGTGAAAACATGGGTTCTTGTTGAAGGTTAAAGCGCAATCTACGAGCGCACGCGCTATTCGAAAAACATTCAATTCTTCACCTGCCTTGTTAGCATAGGTGGGAAAGATCGTTTGTGTTCGGATGTTTCGAAGCGCTTAATTATCTTGTTAATCGTATCCATGGAAATAGCTGTTATTTCGTGTACCCTTTTTGGCGTAAGCTTGTGGTCAAATAATCCTATTAGCGCTTTATCTAGTTGATCATAGTCTATTGGTATTTCGTCAATTGCTTTTTGACCGGGATATAATTGTGGACTACTTGGCTTGTTAGAAATTTTTTCAGGTATACCCAAATATTTTGCTAGCTCTCTAACCTCTGTCTTGTACAAGTGGGCAATAGGTAGAAAGTCGGCGCCGCCATCACCATATTTCGTGAAAAAACCTATCATTTCTTCACTTCGATCTCCAGTGCCAACAACAAGGTAGTTACAGATATTCGCATAGTAGTATAGAATTGTCATGCGTACTCTAGCGAATATATTCCCCATAGCGGTCCTACGCTTGATGTCTGCCGCATTACATCTCAGGCTAGAAAAAAATTCTTCACTAATGTTTTGAATAGTTATTAGTACCGTTCTTATTCCCAACTGTTTTACGAGAAGAGAAACGTCCTCCGCATCTTGTTTGGGAGTGAAAGTTGCAGGCATTGAGATGCCTAGGGTTCTTTCTTTACCAAGGGCTTTAACGCAAAGAGTCACCACTAGACTGCTGTCAACTCCTCCGCTAAGGCCGATTACGACGCCTTGCGCTTTTGCATCAAAAACTACTTGTCTAATAAAACTAATGATTTCTTCAACAGTCCTCACACACTCTAGTTTCGGAATATCTAAGCTTTCTGGCTCCATAATTGCCACCACTTGAATAAATTGAAGATCTAATTTATGAATCTATTTAAAAACACATAATTATACCCCTTGAACGTGCGCAATAGTGTACGCTGAAAATATCGAAAATTGTACTTAGCACTCCAATCCAAGTGGCTCGCCAATAGCTACTGCTCTCCTCAGCGACTTAGCACTAGAAATAATAATATGAGTGAGATCCGTTTTTGAAAGAGCGAGAGTAAGATATCTTTTAAAGTCTTCTTCCGAGATCAGACCTTGAACGAAGCGCCGGTATTTTCTTCGATATTCTCGAATGTTCATCATAATATCCCGTTCCTAAAGAATACAGAGTGTTCTT
>JAEOTF010000239.1 GCA_016840025.1 Candidatus Hodarchaeota archaeon | reverse complement strand
ACTTCTCCGCGTCAGCTGTCATCGTAAGTGGTCCTCTTTTGGGCAAGGTTGCACGTATCTCTAAGATTGAGTTCAACCCAGGTGGCGTCATTTTAACTGTCAAGTACACGGATGGTGTGGATTGGATTGAGATACCAAGTTCTACCCAAGTTCAAGTATCCTGGATGGTAATTGTAAAGTAAGCTAGCTATACAGAGCCCTTTGCGCGCACAGTCTGGTTTTATGTCGACGCGTGTGCGTATTTGAAAATGAAAAAAATAAGGAAAGTTGCGGGAGATATCTCCACTGAAGGTAGGGTTCGAACCCAACTCCTAGGCTAAAACTGCAGTAGGTGCAACCTGAACTGGATGAAATGTGGATAAAATTAGTGATAAAAAAAGGGAAAGTGTCGGGATATCTCCACTGTGGGTGCGCACGCGCAAAGGGTTTAAAAAATTTACTTTTCGTCTTTTAAATCGCGCGAGTAAAAAAAGGGGATTTTGTTCTTTTGATATTCCATATTTTATGCTAATAGTTCAATTAGTTGGAAATTTACGTCGTAGTCGGCTCCGTCTCCATTAAAGTTTCTTAAGTGGGTACCAACACTAGAATGAAGGTTACTAGCCCCATTGAAAGTAAAATTATGAGTTCCAAGATCATCATCAGGATCTAAATCGCCAAGTGCGCTTATTAGAGCTCCAATAGCTGCTATTGCTGCACCTGCACCCATACTTACTACTGCTGCCACGCCACCTATTGCCGACACAACATTTCCAACTGATTCGTATGAACCATCTGCGCGCGCGCAAATATAAAGACAAAGTATCAGCACTCGAGTTTATTGTTTGAATATTTTCTTTCTAGTTCCTTTACACGATTTTCATATTCGATTAAGTTTCTACCATTCTCTTCTGATACTACACGAAGCTGTTCATAATCAACCTGCGCGCGCGCAAACATATGATTTATTTTACTCATTTTTCAACTTTAAATTATGGTTAGAGGTAGAAGAAGATCTACTCCATATGTGAGTGAGTTTCAAAGAGCACGTGACATTTTACGGGAGGCGAATACAGAACTTGGGATAAAGCTAAATGAAATAGAGAATGTCCCTGAATCACTAATTTATAGAGCTATGCATGCATTATATGAGAATGCACACGAGACCGTAGAAGATGATATACTATACAGATCGTTAGAACAATCGAGGCGCATACGCGCAGCAACTGATGCAATTGAAGCAAGACTCACAGAAATTGCTAGCCGACTAGAAGCAGCAGAAGAACAATTTGCGTTAAGCGTAATTGCATCAACGTGTTCATTTGCTGCGTCAGCAACTTCAGCAATGGTCATAGTTCTATCTTGTATACTTGGAGAAGAACCTCCAGAAGAATAAAATCAGCGCGCCTGCACGCGGACATAATGCATTAAATAAGAGTTATTTGATTAAATCGATTATTATCAATAAACATGGTATTAACAGAGATTTTCGATAAAAGACGCTATGGAGGATGGGATTACAATAATGAAGGTCCTTACAAAGCTATTGTATTACGATATGCTGACTGCAGTCTAAGATGCCACTTGTGCTATAGTCAAAGATATGCTTACTTAGAAACGAAGAAAAGAACAATAAATAGAACTATTGATCAAACAATCGATGATCTTTGGTCTATAAAAAAACCTCTTGGATGGATGAGAATTCAAGGAGGGGAACCAATCCAAAATGATAGTAGGACAATATTCACATCCAGACTACTCCAACCAACCCTAAAATACATGAAAAGCTATTGTGCTGCTTACAAAGACCCAAGGCTAATCATACAAACAAATGGTCTATGGTTCAGCACAACTTCAACGAATAATCTAAATGAATTTGTAAGATCCATTGACAGCGCTTTATCATCTATTTCAAGAGGTAGAATTATTATTGAGATCTCGATAAAAGGTCCAAACAATCAAGACGCAGATTTATATGCACTTTCAATCTCTTCGCCATATATTCCAAGAAATGTTTTAGAAACTCAATTAGAAGGTTACTACAAATTAAAAAAAGCCTTGATAAAGTTATGGGAAAAAAATCAAGTTAGAGTGGCATTATATCCAGTTGCAGGATTAGGAGCAGAAATAAACAAGCCTGGATTCATTCCTATCTCATCAAAATCACAAGAATCTGAATACCCTCTTTTCCATCCGAAAACATGGAGTCATGAATACCAAGATATGGTCAAAGACTTTTCAAGTATGATTGAAAAGTGGTCAAATCCTTACTCAGATTATCGAAAGCGTAATAGAACCAAATTACCAATTGAAGGATTTGATAACTCAAAAATGCAGTCGGGATGGATTTCAAGATTAGGAAAAAGAAAGGAGTTAGCTCAATTCAGCGATCAATGTGTAAGAGTGAACTGGAAAAATATTAACAAAAAAATTTACAATAGGTGGATCAAAGATTTGGAGAAACTCAAAGAGGCTAAACCTGATCTATTAGAAAAAATATCTGATTTGAATAAAATCTACTATTGTGCAGAACCAAGAACCCACTATCCTTATCTATAAATTATGCTCGCATTCAGTGTAAACATTATCTATAATCTAATACTACACATTTACTATGGTACAATATTGGCTTCTATCCTATCCTCCAGGAAACACATCCATCTCAATCAAAGAGAATTTGATAGGAGGAAGAAATCAATCTGGATATGAGAAATTGTTCAAGTATAAACTAAACATAGGTGATAAACTCATTCTATATGTCCATCGTCAAAAAATCATTAAAGGAATAGCCACAATCACAAGTCCATATATACATGACATAAATCCAGTCTGGCCTGTAATCAACGGGGAGATATATCCGCACAGGAGACATATACGAGTAGATGAAATATATCCTGATGGGCAAGAACCATCAATTCACCAATTCTATGACAACTTGGACAAATTAAAGGAAGCAAGAAAAGAGAACCAAAACCTAGGAAAAACATGGGGATTCTTCGTTCGAGGTATTACTCCTAAACAGATCAATGAACACGATTACCTATTACTTAGTTCAAGTTCAAGAGAAATCACGATTCACCCACCTGCAAACGATAAAGAGATTCTAAAACAGCTACGACAAGAAAGACGAACAATCAAAAAAGAGACAATAATTACACAGAAATATAAACGCAGCAGAACGCTCGTTGAGAAACTGAAACAACTATATAATTACCAATGTCAAATATGTAACCCCAATAATCCAGAGATTCCCCTCATTCCCATGAAAAATGGCACCAACTATGTTGAAGTACACCACATAGAGGGATTCGGTGAAACAGTCAACTCACTCAACCCAGGGG
This sequence comes from Candidatus Hodarchaeota archaeon, assembly GCA_016840025.1. The sequence goes on along the minus strand of JAEOTF010000239.1, from coordinate 3,507 downwards.
AATTAGAAGACTACTCAATAGACAATCATGAAAACACAATCGTCGTATGCAGCCACCACCATAAACTTCTACACCACCACAAAAACAACTACTATTTCGAACTAAACAGCAAGTCTTTCATCTCACAAGATGGCAAATACAATATTCCAATAAAAGTCAATAAACACCTCTAAATTCTTCAACCAATACAAAATAACGAGTAACATGTCTAACCAATACGATCTCTCTCAAGTTCTTCCAGCGCTAATAAAATTCAGACAAGAAAGAGATTGGGAACAATTTCACAAACCAAAAGAACTCGCCACAGCAATAGGCATCGAGGCATCAGAACTCCAAGAACTATTCTTATGGAGAGAAAAAGAGAGCCCAAAGGAGATAAAAACAGATAGAGAAAGATACATGAAAATTCAAGAAGAAATAGCTGACATTGCAATTTATTTACTTTTTATCTGCAACGATTTAGGAATTGAATTAGTGAACGCAATTAACCACAAACTCAAAGAAAACGAAAGAAAATATCCTAAAGACATATTCCGCAGCCGTTTTGAATGAATCATAATCACATGCGTACGCGCATTGAGTGAACGTTTTGGTGCCACTATGTAATTTTTGTGTGAGAGCCCTAATCTCAGAATACTGATAACCATGATATTCTAGTATTTCTCATGGACACTAAGTTATTCACAAAAGTAGATAAAGCATTAACAGATTTCCGTAACATAGTTCTACAGGAAATATCTCCAAGAACTTATAATATTCCTAGTCCAAGTACTCCGAAAGATGTCAATGTAACAGAGTCAAACATTAAGTCTGCTTTGAATCTAGTGTGTCCACGAAACACAGAGAAATTAATTCAAGATTATATTGAACATTTCAATTTACTTCGCTCATACATCCCATTCACATCCTCACCTCAATCATTCAGAACAGCATGGGACTTACGTAGTCAACTACTAAACCCTTGGGACGCTGATACATTAATCAATGAAGGAGCGCAGCTAATACCCGTCAACAAAGAAAGCATGATATTCCAAACTATTCAACAGGGAGTAGAATATGGTCCAAATAGAAGATTGATACTGGCTGTCAGACACTCTGAAGGAAACTATGAAGATAAATTAGATGACATGGGACGATTCACCTACCAACCACCCAACAACGTAACTGGCGTCCTACGATACAGATGGTGCCAATACCTTGGAGAGAGCCTTGAAATCCCATACATACTACTCGCTATAATGTGGTTCAAATCACACCACCCAATAAACGATGAACTAAACCACGTATTCACAATTGCACCAGTAAAGATAATCGACTCAACTGAAGATCTAAATAACCTAGGAGATAATCTAGCAAACCCGTTAACACTACAGCTAATCTCAAGAAACGAGGCACTATCCACAATAAATGTACTTTTTGCTCTAAACGAGACAGATATTGAAATAGAAACAAGAGCCCCTCTATCAATAAACTTGGCACGTGAGTGGAGTTATGATAAGATAAACAACTCAGAGAAAGGTAGGAAGATTAAACGATAGACTCAAAGAACTGGTAAACGATGTCCAGGATTTAATTGTAAGACAGGTAAGCCTCATATTGAGTTTAGAGACTTGAACTTGTCTGAGATAGCTTTTGGTCATATTATCTCTAAGAATTGGTCAAAGGCTTTTACTTATTTGTTGGATAAGGTGGATCATCCTGATAACTTGTATTTGACTTGCAGGTCATGTAATTCTGCTTTGCAGGATAGCTTTCCTGATGGTGTCTTACGTTCTGAAATAGTAAAATCTGGGACAATAGGAGACTGGATACGAACCAACGAAAAGGAAATCAGAAATGGAATATGACTTACTAGTATCTTCTCCGTCTTCTTTTCGAATACAAGGGTCTTGGGTTAAGTGATTGAGTGTATCTACAAGATGTGCGCGCGCACTCATCAATAATTTTTTCATTTGAATATAACTATACGTTTTATGTGATGATTCAAAAACAAATTGGTGTGATTTTACCTTACAAAACGTTTGAACCAGAATACGAAAAAAGGAAATTTTTATTTCTAAAACTTGAAGAGGAAGTAGAAATATATCAAAACAAATTACGTAAATTATTGTATCATAGTAGCGCTACCGTTATTGTCCCTGACGTTAAGTTTAATGTAAAAAATGGATTTGATAAGGAAACTAATCAACTTTCATTGAATGTTTTACTGGGAAAGTTAGCACCGGCAATACTAGAAAAAACTGATTTAATTATTGGTGGGGCTTATACAAACAGGGCAGAAGAAACCCTTCCAATCATAAAAAATGAGAATATATTTCTACTGAGTCCCTCTGCGACAGGGAATTTGCTAACATTTCCTGATGACAGTTTTTTCCGAATATTACCTGTTGATAAATATGAAGCTAGGGTAATTGCATTTGCCATTGAAAATTATAGTGATAGGCTTTTACCAAATGGTGAATATGCTCAAGCTTTTGATAAAGCAATAATTATTACTAGCGACATACCAACATTTACTTCAGATTTACTAGATTTACTAAATGAAATAAACCTCCCATATACTCAATTTACTTTTAAAACACTAACCGACGATGAAGTAGACCCTCAACCATTGAGGGGGACAGAAATTTCTGCAAATATTACACAAGCATTAAAAGATGCAGAAGATGAAATGTCCCAATCTGAGAATGAAGGTAAAAATTATGCATTAGTGTTTGATGTTTCAGATTCTAACTTCTATAGGGTCATGGATGAGGCAAACTATCAAAATGCACAAAGTGTTTTTTTGAAGACTTGGTTTGTATCTGGATTTAGTACTGTCGAGCCTATAACTAAAAAAAATATTATGGATGAAGTAATGAGGGCCCGTATTGATCATGAGATAAATAATGATATTTTCTTTTTCTCTCCTACTCGTGCAACTGATAGTAATGCTGAAGAATATTTCCAGAAAATAAATAGTTGGTTTCTAGACAATGGGTATCAAGAAGCCAATATATGGGATTGTCTTTGGGTTGATGCTGCATGGATTTTAGTAAAATCTTTACCAGTGTTTTTAACCGATCTCAATGTTAGCAATAGTTCAATTGTTACTAGCTATTATGATAAAGTTGCTGAAAAAATTATGCAGTTTTTATCTTCTGAGACTTATGCTTATAATGGTTTAAGTGGTAAAATTTTCTTTGATAATAATGGAGATAGAAAAGAAATCGATTATGAACTATATTTAGTCGAGGGAACTAATTTGGAGGATCGATACTCTGATGTGAAAGGTATTTTCAAAGGTTCCTTAGACCGTGTTATATGGAACTAACTGTGTATTGTGAACGTCTTTATTAAAAATTGGGGAAAGTGTCGGGAGATATCTCCATGGTAGGTCTAGTTCGAATCTCTCCCGGGCTACCTTCCCTTTGGTTCGCTAGAATACTGTGATCTTGTCTGATTATCTCGATTAGTGACTCTCATATTGATTCTGATAGGACTGTGAAGTGGTCTTTATCTCTGTTT
>JAEOTF010000238.1 GCA_016840025.1 Candidatus Hodarchaeota archaeon | reverse complement strand
GATCAGCCTCGTCTGTAGCCGAAGATATCTTTTTGCTGTTTAATGTTAATTATTTACTCTTTTATTGGAAAGAATAGTTAGGACTATAATTCAAAAATTAATGTCAAAATACTAGTAGTTAGACTAGGATATTAAAAGATGGTTCTGAATATGAGATTCATTGATCTTAGCCACGTTTTTGAGGATGGAATGCCCGGTTTTAAGATGAAAAGTGAAAATGGGTCTTATATCACTTATTCAGCTAAGATTTATCCCTTTCTTACACACGAACAATCAAAACCAAAGTATCAAGGAAAAGCTTCATTTGAAATTACAGAAATGGTCTTTCAAACTTCAATAGGCACTTATCTAGATTCACCGTACCATCGTTATCCAGATAAACGGGATATTAGTGAAATAACACTGGATGAAGTCATCCTTCCAGGTATTATAATTGATGTTCGAGATTCTTCTGCTTTTCAATCAATCAGTCTCGAAAGACTTCCCCAAAATTTTAACTTTACTGGAAAAGCCGTTTTATTCAATTTTAATTGGTCTTGTTATTGGGGAACGGAACAATATTATGAATATCCGTTTATTTCTGAGGAAATAATAGAATTTCTCATTAATAAAAACGTAAAACTTGTTGGTGTAGACACAGTCAATGTAGATGATTCCCGTAATCTGGCAAGACCTGCCCATACTTTATTCTTGCAGAATGATATTCTTATTGTTGAGAATCTAACAAATCTAGAATCACTATATGGAAGAACTTTTAGATTCTTTGTTGTTCCCATTAAAGGTAAAAAAGTAGCTACTATGCCTGTGAGAGCCTTTGCTGAGGTTTTATGATAAAGAATGTTTCAATAACAATGGAAATATTATAATAACACGAATGAAGGAGAATTAACTTCCATGATTTCAAAAAATGCAGGCTTTATTTCCATTATACAATTGATAAAGAGAAAAGATTCTTTTTTTGTTAAACATAGAATGTTATTTTTTCTGACTGCTTTGGGCTTTTTATTACGATTTATTGCATATCTCTTTCTTTCTGACTGGTTTTACGATGGGTTTACATGGATTTTCTACTCAAAGACTATTCATGAGGATCCTTTTTTTACTACAGGGCATAATCGCATATTTCTACCTCTTTTTGCATATATTGGAGCCATCTTTCTTTTAATCACAAATTTTTTCAATATAGCCCTTATAAAGTCACTTCAACTTCTTAATCTGATATTAGGGACTTTAACTGTTTCATTTACTTATGTAACTGCTAAACGAGCTACCGATGACTCTCGTATTCCTAATTTAAGCGGTTTACTTATCGCCACGAATCCGGTACACGTAATCTATTCTGTTTCCAGTCTAACAGAGATACTTTTTGGTCTTTTCCTTCTTCTTACTGTTTTTTTCTTTATAGACATGAATAATCATCGTTACAGTCTTTTCCTTTCTGGGTTTTGTTTCTCATTAGCATGTATAACCCGTTATGAAAGCTGGGCATTAATTCCTTTATTCATTCCCTTCTTCTATATTAAACGGCACGAAATCGGAGAACGATGGATTCAAATAATAGGGGCTGCTTGTATTGGTCTGCTTGGAGTATCACTATGGTTTTTAAGAGAGGCAGTTGTCTTCGGTAATCCGTGGATTCCTTTAGAGCATTATCTGAGCGGAAAAGGAATTGCAGGAGGAATTGAGTCATCTAGTAACCTTCTCGTAAATGTGTTTCATTTTCCTGGGAATCTAATCAAAATTTCCATGGCTATCGGTTTTTTTTCTTTATTCATCTATCCTATCTTAATCATTACCTTGAAAAGTATACGAAACTCTGCTCTTGATACGATATATTTTCTTTTTGCGAGTTTTATCTTTGTACTCTCTCTCTCACGTGTTTTGGGAGGAAATAGTGGTTGGGATAGATATCTTCTACCTATCCTTCCGCAAACAATCATCATAGGCACTTTGAGTATCGTTATAGTAGTGGACTTCATAATAGAAAAAATCCAGCTAAATTACTCTTATGTCTTTATAAACAAAAGTACTCTGTCCTCATTAATTTTAGGGGTTGTTATGATCCTTTATCTCTTAATGGGTGGCCTTACTGTTACTATTTACTTACATACATTCAATTTAGACCGTTATCATGAGCCTGTAGAAGCTGGTCATTATTTAGCAAGTATCTACTCCGAAGGTACTATTATTTGTGATTTGAAGTCTGTACACCTTGCTAGTGAACTAGGAGATTCTAATTTTTATGGTTCTTATGACTTTTTTGAACAAGAAACTGTAGGTTCTATTAAAGAACGTTTTCAATCCCGAGATGTCAGGTTTGTGGTCTGGACAAACGCGAGATATCCAGTTCTAGAGGAATATTTACCATTTTTAAATAGCACTACCCCAAAGGAGGTAGAATATCAAGGAATAACCTTTACAATGATCTTTCGCTCGGATAGAAATACACAGAGTCTACTTGCTGACATATTTGAAATTGGATATCCCAATTAATTAATAAGCTCCTCTTTATGAGTTCAATACTTCTGATATCATTATATTCTTAAGATTCCCTTTGAATACCTGTTTCTTTACGTGGCCTAGCTTGTTCCATATATTTTTCGAACTTCTCTGCTAATAATTGCACGTTCTGACAGATTTCTCTCTTATCTAGAGTAATAAAGTTATAATTATACATTAAAACCTTTCCGTTTGCTACAACATAGCTGATTTCATTTCCATTTGCTGCCCAGATCAAATTCTCAATAACAGTGTCTCGTCGGGTTGGTATCATATTTGGCAGATCAAGATCAACAACCACAATATCTGCATCTTTGTTTGGTTCAAGAGAACCGGTGTTGAGTCTCAACATATTTGCAGAATCAACTGTGATCATCTCTAATATCTTCTGGGCGGGTAAAACTTTCGCATTTGTGTGATATGCCTTTTGGTATTGACTAGCAACTCGTGCGGCGTTAATTATATTTTGATTATCTGCTGAACCAGACCCATCGGTTGAAATAACTACAGGAATATCTTTATTGAGCATTTTCAGAATTGGAGGCATCCCAGAGCCCAGAATAGTGTTCGCTAAAGGATTATGCACGATCTTGGTGCCTGTTTTTGCTAAAATCTCTAAATCATTTTCAGTAGTTTGAACTTGGTGAGCTAGTATCGTGTTTTCATCTAGAAATCCAATAGATTCACCATATTCAACTGGAGTCATCCCATATTCTTCTTTAAACCATTTGGTTGTTCCTGGTTCCTCTGATGAATGAATATGAATAAGCGTTTTATGATCGGTAGCCCATTCCTTTAATGCCTTGAGAAGCTCAGGACCATTTGAAAAGAATTGATCTGGACCTGGAATAATACGTATATTCTTGATATTTTTATATTGTTCATAGTATCTGTCAAGTCGTTCAATTGCCATTCTTGGTGGACTATCTAAAATTCTGGAGTCATAATTGCGATCCTGTGATCCCACAGCTATGATTATTTTGGTGCCTGCAATTTTAACTGCTTCTACTAGGTCATCCACATGGTATTTATTGAAATTACAGTGATGAGTCATACAGGAAGTGATTCCATACTGAATATCATCTAATTTCGCTTTGAGATAAGTGATCAGATAAGGGGATTTACCGAATTCTTCTTTTAAATCATCAAATTTTTCATTGAGAAATCCTGTAAAATAATTAACTGCTTCATCGAGCCAGACAGTAAGGGGGACATCTTTAGTAATGCCAATAAGCGGGGACTCATGGTCATGACCGTGTGCTTTTACAAAACCAGGAAGAGCTACCCCATTGATTATTTTCATGTCATCTACAGATGGTGACTTAACATTTGAATTCCCAAGAATTGTTAATGATGAATTATATTGCTTTATAATGCGTCTACCAACTTCTGGTGAAAATTCTCCGACTTCCAAAATTTTAGAATTCTCTGTTAGTATATAACCATCCTCTATACGCTTATTTCGTCCAATATGATCAGATAATGGTACTAAAAATCGTGTACGAAGAAAGAGACGCTGTGAAACCATTTTAATGACCTAATATTCATATCTTAAGTTTATATGCCTATAAAATCTTGATTTATGGAATAATTATGGCAATTATGAATTTTTGCAGCTTTTTTACTTTTTGCCCAAGGAACGATGGTTACTTTAAAATTCATATACATTAATAGGATGTACTTAGTTAAAATTTTCCATAAATTGGAGAACGATAGCTAAATTCAATGAGGAGAAGGCAATGGAAGACCGTATATCTATTAGTGAGTTAAGAACTCAAAGTAATTGGAGTGGAAAGCGAGTCGTATTATTCTACTGGATGGGTATACTATTTCTTGGAACAGGAGTTGCTATAGGCTTAGGAACACAATTTATTAGTCCGAAATACACTTCCCCTAGTACAACTAATCACATTACTGTTCCTGAGCCATGGCATCCGGATACATGTCAAACATGCCATCCTACTGAGTATAATGACTGGCTTGGTACTGGTATGGGTTCTGGTACAACAAGTAATGGAAGTCATGTATTTATGGGAGAAAGTACTGTAAAAACTATTGCAGAGTTCAACGCTTCATGTGCACACTGTATGGCTACCAGATATGATAATAGCAGCGGGTCTGTGGTCTATTGGGATTTTAGTGTAACCTGTGCAGTCTGTCACGACCCTGGCGTTGTTAATCACAGTGCTTATGTGTGTGGTGCTTGTCACTACGGCCCTGCAGGTCCCAGGCTTGAAGATTACGTGAATAGCGGTCATTATCAGTCCTTAAATGATATGCTAGCTACAGGTGAAGCAGAGGATTCCTGTTTACATTGCATGTCGGGACAAGGAACGTATTGGCCAGGTAACTATGAAGCATTAGGTGTTGAGTACAATCTCTGGTTAAACAATACGGATCTTACTACGATCGCCTGTGCAACCTGTCATGACCCTATGGATCCAAGTAACGCTACTCAACTAAGGAATAATAAAGTTTTAGATCTCTGTGGTAGATGCCATAATGCACCAGACGCAGTAACGACTGTTTTAATGTTTACAGATGTTAATAACCCTCATAATGCCTTTAATTGTACTAATTGCCATGGATATGATCTTGAATGGATTGAAAATGACCTAGGGGGTTTTGATACCGGAATGAATCATACTTGGCTACTTGATCTTCCTCACACTTGTGATCAGTCGGGGTGTCATGATTCTGGAACTGTTGATGAACGCATTGCGTGGAAAAATGAGGTACAAGGTAATATCACCGATCTTCTAACTGACTTTGATACACTTCTAGAGACAGTCAAAGTTAAGGCTAATGAGGCGAATAAAACTGAGGATACAAACCAGGAAAAGGTCGATAGTGCTTTTGCTTTAATTGAAGAAGCCGAAACTCTTGCTAATTTTGTGAAGTATGATTCCAGCACTGGTTTTCACAATCCTGATCTCGCTGAATTCAAATTGTATACAGCGATATCTAAGTTGACTCAAGCCAATACTCTAGCTCAAGAAGCTATCGATAAAGCAGAGGAAGACGAGGGGTTAATACCTGGATTTGAGTTAGTAGGTTTCCTATTGGCAATTAAGCTTCTCGGTATTACTGTCCTTTACCTTAGAAGAAAACAGGTTTAGTTAGCCCTCACCAGCCTAGTCAATGATAAACAGTAGAATTTAATTTCACTGTTTATCTCTTTTTTGAGTAATACCTCTCCATATGATAACCGTAAAGAAACATTATCCTTAGATTCGGATCATTTAAAATGATAAAATTGTTTGCATTCTTGTTTCAAATTCTACTTGCCATTTTTCGGAGAAATCCATAGCCCCACTCTCTGGGATTGAAATACCCAAACTATCTAAAATTCTTTGTGCCATTAAAGTGACCTTTTCTAAAATTCTAGGTTGAGCTTTTGGGTCAGCGACTACAGCTATTCTTAGATTAGCAAATCTCCTGATATAAACCGAATATTTCCCTAAGGGGAACTGAGTGATCTCTTCATCTGCACTACCAAATATATCATCTGTTCCGATAGTCAATGCAGTTAGTAAACCTCCAACCAGAGAAGGATCTTTATCAATGGATCCAAGTTTTGCAGAAACAATCGTCACACCTCCATCATTAATGACATATACATTATGTACTCCCATAACATGTGATTGTATTGGAGGCACATATTCTATTGCCTCTGTAGTTTCTTTTGCTTCTTGATCAATCACTAATAATTTCTTAAATAAATCACTAAATGCTTCCTCCAGTCCCAATCCTGTTTTAGCAGATGTTCCATAAATCTGGAACATTTGAACATGCTTTTTAAATCCATGTCCTAAATTCTCGAGATTCATCTGCCACATGAAGTCGTCTAAATAACCCTCAATCAAGTTCTTATTAATAATTGCATGAATATTCCCTTCCTTGACAAGTAGCTCTTCTTCCGCTTTCCCATTATCATCACTATCAAGAGGATTTAAAACATCTTTTAGAATATCCATCTTATTTAGTAAAATATATAGAAAGATTTTATTTTCCTGAGATAAAGATACAGCACGATAGAGTTCGCCCATCGCTTCTTCATAACGATTTTTATCATTAGCGTCAATAACATAGACTATTGCATTGGAACCTGTGACCCATTCCTGCCACATAGTTTTTCTGAACTGTTCTTGTCCTCCAATATCCCATACTGTTAAATCTAAGCTCTTTAATGAAAAACCTTCTAAATCTTTACCATTTGTTATTTCCATCCCCAAAGTCCTAGTTGGATTTGAAAAATTCCTTCTATTTAACCAACCTATTATCGTTGTCTTACCTGCATGGTCAAGTCCTAATACTGAAACTTTCACTTGCTTTTTTTTCTTTTTTCCCAGCCCTCTAATTAGTTTATTAAACATTATTGGGCCTCATTATACTTTATCCTCTATCACAAGAAAAAAACTGCTATGATTAGTACGTAATTATAATATGAGAATCACTCATTTTTAGGCTTACTAGTAAAAATCTCCGCTAACAATCTTATAATGTCCTTAATTCCAATAAATTTTCTTCAGTATTTATAGATCTCTAGTTCATTACAGCAGATAAACCGACTTACTATATCTATTTAGCTAACATTAATCTTTTAGATTCTTAAATGATAGTTTAATTTTAATCAATTACATCACTCAAGTGACATCATAATAAACTGATCTGGCGAAAACTACTAGAAATTAAATAAGAAAATATAGAAAATATCTCTAATGTTTGTATATGAACATTAAAAGAAGTTTGTATACTCTTCCACGACTTGTTCATTTAAATCATCTTTATTTTATTATCAAACTTCTTCCTAACTATTTTTTGATAAATACATTATTTTCTTCACAAAAAAGAACTTCACTAAACTATAAAGCGGTATTCATAAAATGTTGAATAGGGATATTCATTGAGTAGTTCTAATTTTTCCGCACGGATATATGATTGGACAATTGAGTCTTTATTAAAAGGCACAAAACAACGGGTTGCGAGATATATTTTACAATATGGCCTTTTTCCTGTCCTAGATGTCTGCTGTGGAACAGGAAAACAATGTTATTTGATTGGAAAAGGTGAACAGACCATTGGATTGGATTTAGATGCGGCTATGATTAAATACGCTACTTCAAAATATATCCATATTCCTTTTATCTGTGCAGATGCTGAACATATTCCAATTAGAGACAAAAGCCTAAATGGGGTTGTTATATCTTATGCTTTGCATGATAAATCCCAAAAGTTACGTATGAAAATGCTAGATGAGGCAAGGCGGTTATTAGCTCCAGAAGGAAAAATTATTCTGGTTGATTTTGAACAGTCTTGGAATAATCGGTCAAAAATAGGAGCATTTTTTATCTATTTTATAGAACGATTAGCAGGTGCAACACATTTCAGAAATGGGCGGCAATTTTTGGAACAAGGAGGTTTACGTGAGTTTATACAAAAAGCAGGGCTTATTGTAATAGATCAGCATCCAATCGAATTAGGTAGGAGCAGTATTGTAGTAGCTGAATTCCCTTGATAACTTGGATAAAGATCGATAACAAGACAGGAATTAATTTATAATGTCAAATGAAGTGACATGTGAACATTCTTCAAAGTATTTTAGCTCTTTTTACTGGGCTTCTCAAGTTGATGGATATAATGACAGATAAAGGATCGTTTTCATGGATTATAGGATTATTTGCTGAGATTTGGCTTGGCTATGTGTGTTGGTCGCTTATCGTTGAGCTTGTTTCTTCTGTATATTTCCTGAATTTAGCTACTTTATCTATTAATGCCTCGATACTGTTTTTAGGGGTATTTTTTACACCTGTACTGTTAGGAAATCGTTCTCTCCGTCAGAAAATCTTTGAAAATCTAACTATAGTTCAGGGAGCTATGATTGTAGGCATTATAGGGTACTTCATTCCCAATGCCTTTTTACGAGCTGTTTTTCTTGGGATTGGGGTTGGAAGTGCTATGCTTAGCCAAATTGGAGAATGGCTAATTTCAAATGAAAGACGAGAACGAGCTGCATGGGGTTTTCTTTTGGGACTTCTGCTGCTTATTGCACTACGCTGGGCTTTTATTTCACGTAATCCCTTGTGGGCTTTGTTACTATTTAACATTCTTGCTTTATTATTTACTCTAATTTCAGTAGCGTTTCTTTACAAAGAAAAGGTTATTGTGCCCAAAGAAATTACATTTCTTGAAAATATGTGTGTACTTACAAGCTTAAGCTTTGGAAGTATGTTATTCCTTACTCATTGGTTATTTTCCAGTTATGGTGTTATTCCTCGATGGGTGAGTATGTCACCTTTTCCATGGGGTTTTCTCATTATTTTTATTTTCAGTTTCGGGCTCTTAATGGCCTTATCTTCTTGGACAGAAGGGAATGTTTGGGGGATAATTAGCTTCTTAGGTGCTGTGCTACTAGCTTATGGGGATGGGTTAGGTGGATTTCTTGGGGGACTACTTTTAGGGTTAGTTCTTCCTCCCCTTTGGTTCATAGTTATAGAAAGAGTTGTCAAGTATCCTCCTGGACGTACATTCTTAGTTGGCTATTTAATCTATTTGTTCTTAGTTTTTGGCTCTGTTTTTACAGCAACGTATGATTATGTCCCTGGAGGATGGCTTTTTCGTGAAGCTGAGGAAGTATTACTCTTACTTAGCATATTATTCGTGATTTTGGGAACTAAAAACCCATTCCTTAGAATTCCTACATTTAATCTTGTCATACCTCGACGTGAGGTTTTGATAGCTCTGGGATTAATTGCTATTGTTGGTGTGTTAGGTGCTACAACAATCCGCGTAGGTTTAGACTACCTACGCACATATCCCGAACCTACAAGTTTTGTTGTTATGAGTTATAATATTCAGCAGGGTTTCGATGTAGATGGGAATGTGAATTTTGAAGCTATTGCCCAAGTCATTCGTGATAATAAAGTAAGTATAATTGGATTACAAGAAACAGATACATTAAGAGTTAGCTCTGCAAACCGGGATGTTGTTGAATGGCTTGCAGAAGACATGGATATGCATAGTTACACAGGCCCTGCAACTCGTGACAGTACATTTGGTAATGCTTTGTTATCTATCTATAAAATTCAAAATACTCTCGCTATAGTACTCCCCTCTGAGGGTGAACTTGCAGTTTTACTCGTTACCTTAGTAAAGGTAAATAATGTATCTGTGAATGTCCTTGTGGCTCATTTTGGAGAAAGTGAAGAAGATCGTAGTGCTCAGGCAGATAAGACTGTAGAAATAATTAATTCTTTAACAGGCCCCATAATTTTGTTAGGAGATTTCAATTCTGAACCCAATTCTTCCCAAATCCAAACAATTTTAGACGTTGGGCTGAATGATTCGTATGCTGATTCTCACAATGGTGAACATGTGTCGACAACTAAACAGGCAGAGAAGCATACCATTGATTTTGTATTTTACAGAGGATTAACGCTTCTTACAGCAGATGTAATTAAAGAAGGTAAGGCCTCGGACCATAATCCGGTGATAGCTACATTTTCGGTCTGAATCCGTCTAAAATTGTTCTATTAATGAACACATTTCAGAAATGGGCGGCAGCGGGTTTTTTGGTAGTCCTCAGAGCAGATCAAGGTAACATACTGCAGAGAGTCATGAAAATGCGTGAATACTTTGATGAGTACACAAAATCTGTTGATTTCCCTTTAGAAATCCTCCTGTTTTTGGATGGAGAAGAATGTGAACTTTTCCTTCTTTCCCGCTTTATCTAAATTCAAAAAAATTATCCAAAAGGGACTCTTGCAATTGTTTTAAAGCACTGTTTGGTGTATCGTTAGTCCAAATTGAAAAAATTGTCCAAGGTTTTTTGTAGATTATCCCAATTATGAAATCATCAAAAAAAATATTCTGAATGACTGGTGTAATTGATGTAGTTTCCCGCCATACCTTTATAACCTCAAAGAATTTTTGATAACGTATCTTTTTTGGAATTGAGGGAAGTAATTGGTATTGAAGCAGCAGATTACTCCGAAAAATAACTATTCCATAAAGATTCTTTGAGAAAACTCCTTTAACCATGTTTAGGACAAAATCTTTCATATAAAAATGATTGTGAAAGTGTTCTTCAACAATCTCATCAAGAATTGGTATAAAATCTCGGTACAATTCCGTTTTTATCATGTCAGATGTAAATTCATATCTTGCTTGAAATTCTTGGATAACTTTGTTTAATGTAAACGGAACACAAACACAATCATTCTGATTTTCAGCTCCCACACAATGAAGGGAGACAATCATAACCATAATTCTTTGGCCATGTTTCAATGTTAGATATTTTTCGCCAAGCTGAACCTGTGTAATCCCTTCTCCTAATGCTGCTTTACCAAAATTATCAAAAGCTGAAATATAACCCGAAATTAAGGCATCATTAATCTCTTCATCACAGTAACTCCGCGATAGAATTGGAATACCATTAGAAGAGAGGATAAGAAGGTGTCGTATCAATTTTCTTCATTCAAAGGCGATCTTATCATATGCAATTAAATTAGTATTGACATTCTCCTCCAGCTAAATGCAGGAGGATTCCTCCAAGGAATATCACCAGATTTTGAGACACTCATCAAACCACTCACGCAGTTTCCTGACTCGCCGAGGAGAGCTGGAATGACTTACTCTGAGGGCTGCCAAAAGCCCTACTACACCTCGCAGAGTTGCCCCCTGCTTGGAGATACGTTGAACCACCTTAGTCCTACTTCTTCTTTTCGCGTTTATCTCCTAAAAACACGTACACCTATTCCCTCAGATTGTGACAATGTGAACGGAATAGTGGAGATAGACACTCACTCTAGGTGGAAAGTTTTATTTAAAGCTTTCCTTATGACCGCTTGTCATCCTCTCCCAGAATGGAAGAGGCTTTCAAGCATTATTTTCTGTGAACAAAACATAACTGCAATTAGTTAAGGATCATCGATAAGGTTGGATATGAAATATTTGGCAATAAACAATTATTAATAGATTGAATCTACCAAAAAATTACCTTCGTTCATCGAAGCTACTCTATGATGCTTGGCTTCTCAATTTAAACTATTTTCTTTTCCTTTTGTGTGATCTTATGATAAAAACTAAAATGAAAATACAACTAATACTAATAACTCCAATCTCAAATCCCGATATTATTTCCTGCTTATTAGAATAAGAGTCTTTGAACGGATACACAGGTAACTCTCTATCAGAAATTATCAAATCTTGATAAGGTTCATTTAAATGAGCTTCCAAGGGGATTATATTATGTCCTGAGGCAGTGATGCTGATATTTCCTCCCAAGGTAATCCAATCATTTGAAAACTGGGCTATTCCATTTTCATCTGTTAGTAACTTGCGATAATAGTTATTCTGTCCCATCACTGTTACACAAACATCCGCTAATGGACCCTGCTCATTTGTTACAATGAAAGTAACACTTTCTGAATCTTTAGTCATATTCATACTAATTAGCATTGGAATATCTGTCCAGATCGGTACTTCAGGATCTCCCAGCAGGTTGAAGTTCATTAAAGTCCGTAATTCCCATCCGGGATAATACTGTGGCCAATCTTGACTATGGTTCATATTTCTGGTAAAGTTCCAATATCGTTCTTTAGTAATGGCATTGCATTGACCAGGATGATAAATATCATCTTCATAAAATGCTTTCCAGAATCTTGTTTCCAACCCTTCCAAATATAATCCTCCTTCAGTAGCAAAATGATCATCCTCCCAATCAAAATCCATTTTGGCGATATTCATACTCGCAATAACACCAATACCGATATTTTTGATTATTTGTTCAGCTAAACAGGGGTCACCGAGTTTGGTAAGAAAACTGCCTACAAGACATGCTCCAATCCAGAAAAGAGGATACATAGTACCATATTCAGGTATACTCTCCTCCTCCATAAAAAAGGGAGAAAAGGTTGTCTTATCATTTCCATCTTTTAATTTATCTCCATCTAAGTCACTTCTCAGATAATACCGATAGATTGCTGATCTACTTCCATGTCCGCTAAGATAGACTGCAGTGGCTCCTTCTGATAAAGTGTCTAGTAGATTATTTTTGGAAAGGGGTTTATCAGATTCATAGATAGTTGGTAGAATTCCTCCCTCCTCACCAAGCCTTATTGCAGTCCAATGATTTGGTAAGTATTTATCAATGACCCAATTAGCTACTCCATTTGCATCAACAAATTGTTTTTCTCCGTCTTCCTTTTTACTGATGTCGTCATCATTATTATCTTCAGGAAATTTAACTATTGCTGTTGCTGTTATCATTCGATTATACCATGCGGTACCTATTGTAGGTGACTTCTCATATTTTAATAATCGGTTAACTAAATGGGTGGCTTCATCTGACGTGGAGATAGGCCACCTGCCGATAAAAACTTCTGCAGTAAAATCAAACTCGTCTTCACCCAAAACACCCCATTTTCTATCTCCATTAGAATCCCAGTTATTATCTAAGTCAGCATAATACCAGTCGGTGTACCAATAAGGTCTCACTGACCGATCATTCTGGTGATTCAATTCATTATCTCTGTAAGTGATCAACCGAGTGGGAATAAATACTGTATCACCTGCTAAGAGGATCCACTGTAGACTATTAGGATAATCCTCTTTTATGTCCCTGATGTAAGCTTTGATGTTTGCTGCCCGATCTACCTCAGTATACTGATTTTCTATAGATTGCACTGTCACAATAGTAGTTCGAATTCCTCGTTGTGTTTTCCATTGTGCTAATGGCTTTAAAGAAGTGACCAGAGATTCATCGGTAATAATTAGGTAGCTTAATTCGGTATTTCTAGAAACTTGACTTTTTAATTCCATTATATTCTTTGAAGTGCATACAAAAGCGGTTGATTCTAAAACAGAAGAGTGTACGGATAATAACACAATTAACAAAAAGAGAAGATTTTGTCTTTTGTTCATTGCTTATTACCAGCAATAATAACCATCCAAATGTATATGAATCTTGATGTGTAGTCAACTGTTCATTCAAAACATGGATAAATATGGAGAGAGATTTTTTTAGAGTTTGGATCTTTTTAAGGGAAAGGAACGACAATAGAATAGTGATAGTATTTTCTAAGAACCTTATGTCTATTGAACCTGAGTGCTGAAAAGGTGACTGGTTTTGTTCCTTACGATCCGAATTTCTCTCATGACGGATAAAATAAGTTCGAAAAAACACCAGCAACTTGAAAAAATGACAAGCCGCGATACTACTGTCATTAAGCACTATTTACAGATCATTAACCAAGAACTGAATGATAATACTTTCGTTTTTTGTTGAATTAAAAGAAAGTCTTAAGCTTAAGGAAAAAATAAAGCTTAGACATAGCCTATGCTTTAATCAGATTATTTTCGCTTTTTCTTTCTTCTTTCAGTGTCATACTTAAATTCGGAGCCAGGAGATGGGACATAATCTCCAGCGAACTTTCTTAGATCTCTATGTGAGAGTAAATGAAATGTTTGAAGTCTCTGAATTGTCGTTTTCTGGAAACTACCAATAGGTAAATATACCAGCTGTTTGCCATTTAAATGCGCTAAGCGAACTAGATAGTCATTCGGTGGTTTTTGAGCAACATAGGCAATGTATTTATCTTTAGTCCAGTAGACTGCATTCATAAGTAATGTTGAGACCGCATCTGGCATTTCCCACTCGAAATAGATCTGATAAATCCTCCTTGGGGGAAAGATTGATAACAAACCACCGAATCTTTGGCGACTTATCCCTGGTCCGATAATATCCGCTCCTATAGGGGACCCATAGTATAGGAAATCCGATTCTTGATCATGTTCCGCGTGTAAAACTGACCATACAGGGTATTTTTCAGAATTTTCATCCCAAATAATCGCCACTGCACCAATTCTTCCTTTTATTTGAGGATATTCTCGTACAAAGATCTTTCCTTCATGAAAATGTCTAATTGTCTCTCTATAATCGATACCATCAAAAAATGAAGTTTTGAATTCATGAAGGCGAATTCGGTCTTCCGAAATATTTAGAATGGCTTTTTCACGAACATGGGATAAGTAAGCCTCTTGAAATAAGTCCTCAGGTATGTGGGACCAATAACCAAGCCCGTGTTCCCATATTTTTTTCCAAAGACCAGGAATTCCTTCTTCTGGTCTGTCTTTGAGAAACTCACGAAAATCATAAGGTCTTGGCATTAAACGCCTTCTGCGAAACCGTAATTTAAATAACCGGTCTTCATCAATAAATTGCATTAAATTAAGTTCTGGTAATGTTGGAAAGTCTTCTACGTTGAGATAACTCCGCCCTAAGCGGTACATTTCATAAGCAAAGTCATCATCAATACATCCTTTCGCACTCAAAATCATGTCAAGAAAAGTAGGGAATAATCGGCTATTAATGATAGCTAAATTTCGAACATATTGCATAAAACGTCTTTGAATGGCGGGAGTAATCCTAATGTCATATTTCTCATAATAAATTCTCTGAGCTTCTAAAAATAATGCTCTTAAAGCATCTTCTCTTTTGAAAGTATCCCGATGTTTCTCATAATACCATACAAAGAATGGTAGTTCATTTAAAGCGAATTCGGCTTGTTTTTTAGGAATACTATATAATTTAAGAGGTTTAGATTCAGTTACAGACCATATTTCTTGTAGAAGCTCATCCTTTAGCGAGAGAAGGGATTGAACATTTTTCCAATGAGACATTCCGCATACAAAGAGTATTCGTTCATACTTTTTTGAGAGTTCTTGAAGATTTTGAACCATTATCCTTTCTCTTGTGGAAATACTATCGGGGATATCCTTTCTTGACTCAAGGAATGCTCTATAATAATCTTCTAAGTTAATAAAATCAAGAGAATAATCATCTGGCATTAATAAATCATAAAATATTTTATTTTTAAGCAGTGATTCCTGATTACTTTCTTGTTCTTTATCTGTTGCATCAACTAAATGCAAATCAATGTTATTTTCTAGGGCTAGTCTAATAGCTTCGATAATTGGGTCTGCAGGATCAACGGGATAAAATGTTGGATTAGATTCTAAATCTCCTTCAACAATTATAGAAAGATATGGAAGTCGTTTAATCCCCTGAATAACGACTTTTTTCAGGTGAGGTGGTAATTCAATTGCCACTGCGCTTGGAAGATATTCATAAAAGAACTTTCGGACTAACTTTGAATAAGCTATTCGCCCATGAGCCACTGGAATGGCTATAATGGGGCCTACTTTAAAGATATTTCCTAATGATTCCTCTACCATTCATTTTTACTCCAGATCAAGTTTCAAGAGAAGTTTCGGAATCATCTTCATCAAATTCTGTATCTTTGTCTATGTTAGAGGTTTCATCTGAAGGGAAAGGACCTTTTGCGATGATAGCATCTGTAGCTTCTGACAAAAATTCTTGAGGAGAACCATTATTTATTTTTGCTAGTTTTAATGCATATCGTCCAATATTGATCCCATCTCTTACTGCATAAGGCAAATCTTGGGCGTGAGCTCTCTGTAAAAAATTGACAGCATATTCTAAAATATCTTCGGGGGCGAAAGGAAGGTTATAACGCAATATTTCATATTCTTCTGAACGAGATGGCCAATCAATTTCAATTAAAGGCGATAAACGGGTTAGAATATATTCAGGAATCTCAAAAGTTGATACATCACTGTTCAATGTAACTACAATACGAAAATCAGGATGAGCGTGGACAACAATACCTGTCACTATGGATTCGATATACCTTCTTCGATCCATTAAGGGGGCCAGACTTGCCCAACTTTTCTCAGGCATTCGGTTAGCTTCATCCAGTATGACAATACCACCTCGAATCATGGCAGTGACCACAGCAGAGGCATGGTATGCAATTTTCCCCTTTTTCGAAAGTACTGGGGTGATTAACAAATCCTCGGGTCGTGTATCCATTGTAGACTGATAAATGTATACCTCTCGTTCCATTTCTCGGGCACAACTGTAGGCGAGTGTGGTTTTTCCAATACCAGGACGTCCTACAAGACGAGGGTTGAGTGGCAGGTCATCTGGATCAACAATGAGCCAAGCTGCCATTAACTGCCGTTTTATTCGTTCTTGACCTACCCATTGCATATCAAGCTCTACAGGATGCGCAAGTGTAAGTTCTACATTAGAAATTGTCGTCTTTCTACGCATAGACATTGAATTCTCTCATTTTCCTTTTTCTGAATATATTTGTAAAAGAACAAAAAAAAGGTCACCTTTTTTTTTGTTAAATCTTATACTAAAGATTGTTAAATAAATGCACGTCTTTATGATTTAGACTTTCTTAAATTTAAGATTTAATAGGTTAAATACAACTTAAAAATGGTAAATAAAATCTAAAATCATAAAAAACTCCATCCAAAAACTTAAAATAAGTTTTCACTATAATTGAAACTCAAAAATGTCTAATCTCTACATTGAAATATCTCAT
>JAEOTF010000237.1 GCA_016840025.1 Candidatus Hodarchaeota archaeon | reverse complement strand
GCTTTGTAGGCTACCAATTCGATGAAGCGACCGATCGTCCCTGTATTTTGCAGGGTATAGTGGAGGGTTTTAGTGCTTTTCCTCCGTTTGCGCTTTTTCCCCCCACTCTTGGTCTGAGCCATCTGTTTGACGGCAGGTTTTCCGAAAATGAGGGTATTTGCCTTGGTATTGGTCACTATCTTCTTACTCACCCAATGCTGAAAATCACGGAGTTGGTGAGTAAGTTTCCGGATCATTCGCTCCAGTTTGCGGTTATACCGGTGCCATTTCCGACTGCATTTTTTACATCGATCCCGTTTCGCCTGGACTTCCGCGATTTTCGGGCGCCAATACTTCTCGGGACGCTTGTTCTTAATTTGGAGAAATTTGCCCTGCGAATTAATGGCAGAGACAATATTCTCGACCCCCGCGTCAACTGCTTGGTATAACCCGTTATCGGAGTAGGTTTTGACCTCGATGCGACAATTGAACGCGACAAACCACTTTTGAGACACATGGTCTTGGTAGAGTTCGAGCTGCTTAATCTCCCCGGTGGGAAGGTAGGGCAGCTTAAAGGCGAGGGGGGTTTTCGAGGGATGCCTATGGGAGAGGGTTAAGACCCTGTGGTGCACTTTAAACCCACTCTGGTTATATTTCAGGGTGGTGAAATACCTTTCTCCTTTAAACCTAGGGGGACGGGCATTCCTATCGCCATTCTTGCGTAAGGTGAAAAACGATTTATAATCCGCGTCTAAGGTCTTCAACGTGAGCTGGAGGACTTTGGAATAGACCCACGTGTATTCGGGATAGCGTTTCTTTAGCGCAGGGAGGTTATTTTGTTGCTCAATGTATTGAACAGGCTTGTACGGCTTACTAGGGTTCTTGAGATGGCTCTTCCAGCGTTCTTGGCGTTCTTGTAAGGCAAAATTATACACTAACCTACAACGTTCCGCAAGATCCCACAAAACCTGCCTTTGCCCCTCGGTGGGATAGATCTGCGTCTTGTAGGTTAGAATCATATCTTTCTTTTAGGCTTGTCCCCTTTTTAAACCTATCTGTTCGCCATTCATCCCCCACCTGAAGGAAGGGGACTTCTGGCGTGTTTAGTCAAAAGCTCAATTATGCTCTCAAAAAAAACTCTTAAACTGCGCCTTTTTCCGATCTTACTTTTTTACCAACTCGGTTGTGAGACATCTATAATTAAGTAATTACTATTTTGAGGAGCCAGTCCAGATGATTGATCTTGAACGTACCTGTATTAGAAGACCTTTTGACGAGTTGAGTCAATTAATTCGAGGTGACTCATTACCTCTTCGATTTCATCAACTTCATTCGTATACCCTATAAGTAAAAGCAGCTCTTTTATTCTTGCTAAAGAATTTTGTACTTCATTCAAATAAAACTGTAGTTCTTTTTCCCAGTATTCCCGAATAAGAGTATTTTGTCGTTGAGAATCAGGTTTTAAGATGTTCACCTCAACGTAAGTTCATATTTTTCAATATTTCTCTTACTACTCTTGGAGACAACGGGTAAAAACATATCTAAGATGTGGATGGATATGAGGATGTTCTCCGACAAAAATGGATATGTTAAGACGACAAAAGTCCATTGCTCTGATAGAAAATAACTTCATTGCTGTGAATTTCAGAAAAGAAGTAGCATCTAATCATTATTAATATGTGTGATGAAAATTAACCGTATGTTGCTTAACTTAGATTAGGAAACTATTTGGCACAAATTACTTCTATTTAGCTGGAGATTTGATCATCATGTATTATCAAGATTCACAGGAATTTTACAAGATATATTCTGCTTGGTTTGAACGGCTCCGTCGAGATCCCAAGATAGGTTCCAGGGTTGCTAAATCTAAATTGATTGTTCGATTTTGTTGTCGTGAACCGGATGGTATAGTGACTTTAGATTTTCAACATCCTCCCTCTGAGGACAACACCTATGGTAGTGTCTTTTTGGGGGATGAGGGTGCATTTTTAGATGAGCGAATAGATGTCACCTTCCATCTAAAGGCGGATATCAGTCATGAATTCTGGCACGGGAAGGTTAATGTTCTAGCGGCTTTAGCTAAGCGAAAAATTGTTGCTAAGGGATCGCTTCGAAAAGCACTTAAGCTGCTACCTGCTATCAAACCCGCTTTTCGGGAGTTCCCGAGTTTTCTTGAGGACATCGGCTTTCCCGAGAAAATTCTTCAAGATTAAGGTGGTAAAGTCATTTGACGAACCCAGAGATTCTAATTCAATTATACAGGATTATGCAAACCATTCGTGAATTTGAAGACCAAATTGCTGAACAATATTGGGATTTTCAAATCAATTTCGGCGAATTACATCTTTGTCGGGGTCAAGAGGCCATAGCTGCGGGAGTTTGTTTACATCTTCGAACTAATGATGCAGTAGAGGGAACACACCGATCACATGGCCATATCATCGCAAAAGGTGTTGAATTACGCCCACTAGCCGCAGAGATCTTTGGAAAACAAGCTGGTTTATGCAAAGGGAAAGGCGGCCATATGCATTTATTCGATCACTCGATTAAGTTTGGGTGTAGTGGAATTGTAGGTGCAAGTATGCCATTAGCTCTTGGGAGTGCACTGAAAGCTCAATTGGAAGGTTCGGATAGGATCTCCGTGGCTTTTTTTGGGGATGGGGCAGTAAATCAAGGTATGTTTCATGAAAGTCTAAATTTAGCCAGTATTTGGAAGTTACCAGTTCTATTTGTTTGTGAGAATAATCACTGGGCCATATCTACTCCCTTCACAGACATGAGTCCTATAGATAATATTGCAGATCGAGCTTGTGCGTATGCTATGAAAAGTTATATTTGCGATGGAAATGATGTTTTAAATGTCTATCAGATAACAGCTAATGCTATTGCCCATATTAGGGAAGGAAAAGGACCAGTTCTTCTTGAAGCAAAGACATATCGCTTAGCATCTCACATGGAAGGAGATACCGAGCTTTATAAATCCGAAAAAGAACAAGAAACCTGGGAAAAAAAAGATCCTATCTCCCAATTTGAAAAACGACTATTAGATGAAAATATCCTCACTTTTGCGAAACTGAAAGACATTAAGCAAGAGGTTAAAGCTCAAATCAAAGATGCTGTGGATTTTGCTTTGGAAAGTCCTTACCCCGATCCAGAATTGGCATTTCAACAGGTATTTTATGAAAAGGAGGGATCTTAATTGACAAACGAACGAAAATTAGATTATGTTGAGGCTATTCGAGAAGCACTGTTCCAAGAAATGGAACGAGATGAACGGGTTATTATTCTAGGTGAAGATGTTGAGTTTGGCGGTTTATTTACTGCTACGGAAGGTTTGAAGGAAAAATTCGGCATACGAGTGCGTAATACCCCTATTTCTGAGACTGCGTTTTTAGGTGCTGCAATTGGGGCCGCCATTCATGGATTACAACCAGTTGTGGAACTACTTTATGTGGATTTTGTGGGTGTATGCTTTGATATGATACTAAACCATCTTTCGAAGATTCATTATATGAGCGGAGGAACTGTCTCAGTTCCCTTAGTTCTTCGAGCTGGTATAGGGGGCGGCTATCAAAATTCAGCAACCCATTCTCAAGTCCTCTGGGGAACATTTGCACATATCCCGGGATTAAAAGTAGTGGCTCCTTCAACCCCTTATGACGCTAAAGGAATGCTTATTGAAGCGATTAGGAGTAACGATCCTGTAATCATATTAGAGCACAAGATGTTGTACAACGTCTTTTTGATGACTTATGGTGTTTCTGGACCAGTTCCTGAAGAATCCTATACAGTCCCTTTCGGTAAGGCGTGTATTCGAAGAAAAGGGTCTGATTTATCCATTATCACACTATCGCTAATGGTTCATAGAGCAGAAGAAGCAGTAAAAGAATTGGCCAAGGAGGATATAGATGTAGAAATTTTAGATCTTCGAAGTTTAGTCCCACTTGACCGGGATGCTATAATCCGTACAGCCCAAAAAACAGGCCGTGTTTTGGTGGTAGATGAGGATTACTTAAGTTATGGATTAACGGGTGAAATTGCTGCTACTGTTGTTGAGCATGATCCTACAATATTGAAGTCTTTTCAGCGTCTAGCTGTTCATGATGTTCCTCTTCCAGTTAGTCGTCCTTTAGAAGAAGCTGTACTCCCTAATGCTGAGAAGATTCAAGAAGCAGCAAGAAAACTCATGCATAATTCATGAGAAATAGATAAACAAGAGCAATTTCTGTAGTACTTTCAGGTCTCTTTTACAGCACCAACAATTTTTGACTCACTGAAGAATTTAAATGACTCAAACAATCGGACAGTATTTGCCTTATAATCCCTTAATTTGCTGTTAGCAGAGGCTTTTCCCGCTTCTCATAAAACATCATAGGTGCTTGAGTTGAACAAATACAGAATATCCTTTGACTACGCCAAAGTTGTCCTCTTCATTCTTGTTATAGGGATTCTTCCCTCAATATATGTTGGTGGACAGGTAAACAGCTCATTAGCTACTGAAACTGAAGTAGCAATAGCTGAAAGTGAAAATGGAAGAACTATCTACTCTTCTTTAAACGAAGAAGACGACAATAACGAGCCAACTACCCAAATATTTGAAGGCGGGAACTTAAATATCACGCTCAATGCCACAACATTTTATCCTGGACAAAACATTGGCATTAACATCACCGCATTCAACTCCACGCTTAACGGAACCTTCTCATGGTACATCGAGTCTCCTTCAGATGACACTGTCTTCAATTCGATAAATAAAGGCTATCAACAAGAAATACGCAGAGGTGATCTTGATAACGATGGTTTAGAGGAGTTTTTTGTCGGCAGCTACGATGGTTTGGTGAGAATTCTTAATATCGCCAATGATGAAATAAATAAAGAAGCCTCTTTTGACCTCGGTCGTAACGCCTTTGGATTAACAATTGGCGATGTTCATAATGATAGTAATTTAGATTTAGTCGCAAGCGGGGATGATGGTGAAATTTACATCATTTCACACAACGGTTCGACCTATTCCATTAATACTACAATTCCAATTCCAGATCGTGAATTGATTACCGAATGGCAACAAGACTACTGGCAAGGAGAGTCTTCCTTAGCCTATCATCGTTATGGATTAGCTGTCGGTGATGTGCACAATGATAGCATGACCGACCTTGTAGTAGGTGACAGTATCGGATTAGTCCACGTTTATACCTGGGATAAGACCACTCATAGCTTTGCTCTCAATTGGACTAGCACTGAAACAACAGACCTAGCACTATCCGAGCGAATGATTCATGATGCTTATTCTATTGCAATAGGTAATATTAGACGATCTGGAACCGATGTAAATGTATCAGAAATCTTTGTAGGTGCTAACCCAGGATCTGGTGCCGAAAATAGAGACCGTTCTGGCGTTCATGTATTTCGCTGGAATGCTACCACCAGTACCTTCAATGAAAGTCTGTTAATAATGCGCCAGATTGAGGGTGGAACTGAGATTGAACCCCCTATTGCTAAAATTGTTTCACTAGCTATAGCAAATATAACAGAAGACGAACATCAGAATCTCGTAGTTGCATTTGCATCCGATTCGCAGTCTGTTGCGGTTCTAACCGAAGATACAGCTCTTGATGATAGAACTGATTTCTTTTTATTTGGTCAGAAGGTATTTGGTTTAACTGCTGCTTACGGAAGCCCAGTTGATTTCCTTGTATTTGACATGGATAATGATACCATTACTGAGCTTTTGGTTTCTACTTCAGGCGGTACCAGTCCGAATACACTGTTTTGGTATGATTTTGATAGAACTGAGGGATGGGGGGAAGCACATGTATTAATGGATACTTCTTCTACTCTTGGAGGGTTAGCATATGCTCTTGAAGCAAATTTTACAGCAGATACATACCAAATTCTTATGGCAGTAAATAACGGATCATTATTTCTAGTGAATGTGACTGGGGATGGTATTGACTTAGTGCTTGATCCTACCTTTGGAGGTATAGGTTCCATAGAATATACTCTTTATTCTGATCCTACTTTGAAAACGATTCAAACCCCACTGGCGTGGGAAGAAATTGTTGGTCTACCCCATAATACCCAAGGCCAATTCATATCTGCTGCTGATAACACAGGCTATGGACCAAGTTACTATTTCTATGATCCTGTTAATAAGACCATTCCGGTCTTTTATTTAAGAAGAAATGGCACGGTAAGCTATCTTTGGGATCGAACGAGTCGAACAGCTTCTGGAACGCCTACTTTATTCTCAGATATAACCTCATTCAAGTGGCAAGTAGATGTTCTCAATAATACACAGAATAATACTGGTAGCATTACCTACATTTCAATAAACGGAACATTACCTGAAGTACCAATGTCATTAGGAACATATAAATTAATTTTGGTATTGAATACGGAATCTGAGACTAAAACATATGAAGTTGCATTCACAGTAGATGAAGATATTGTCTATAAGCCCTCTGATGTGGAATTATGGATAAAAAAAGGCATCAAATATACAACGACTGTTCGACTACAGAACACCACGGAAAACGTAACACATACTAACACAACCACCTATTATTCGCCGAACTACTTGAAAGATACAAGTGACGCGATTTTGTCGCCCGGGGATGAAATCATATTCATAACCTCTTTCTTCTATGGATCTAATGAAAGCATACCCGTCGATACCCAGTTTGTAGATATTCAAGCATCAGGTGCTTATGACTGGCAGATTTTCACTAAAGAAAATCTTACGTGGTCAGTAACAGGATACGATGCCGATGCTGCCTCTGAACCCGATATGTATGAACTTTCCAATCATACTCTCTATGATGATGATGCGACGGATAATCAAACTCATTGGGTATACTATAATAACTCTCTTGTCCCCCCTAATAATACAGATATAGCATTTCACCTTCAAATCCCTGATAAAGGAATATATGGAGAGGCTAATGGCACCATTGACCTTCAATGGGGATATGGCACAACACTTTTCAACTCTTCTATCGTCTTCGAGAACATAACAATCTTTTATAAACTCCTTTCTCCCGATACCGATCCCATAACCGACCCAAGTCACTATCCCGAAGACAATGAATTACTTCTCGGCGAAAAGGTTATTAAAAGCTTTACATTAATTCCTAGCCATTATAATGAAACACTCGACGATTTACACTTCTCGGATAGCAATACAACGCTTATTATTGAGAATAATGATAGTCACATACTCAATAGTACATGGGGTATTATTAATGCCTCTCTACCGCTTAATATTCCCTCAGCTGAGATTCATTTGAACATAACTTGCCTAGTGAATGGAACAAACGCCAATATCTTTACTCTTTGGTCACCCGTCAATTATACCTACACTTATTACGGTTTTGTTGATCCTAATACTCCAACAGGTAACTATAGTTTCTCTCTTATATGGGAAGACGCAAGACAGGCAAATACTACTCTTTCCTCTTATGAACTGTTTAACGTCATTATAAGGATTATAGGGTCATTACACGTAAATTATCAAGATATACACTATACAGCCATAGTAACACAAGGTGAAGTCTTCAGGGCTAATTTCACTGTCATTCTTAATGAAACAGGTGAATTAATGAAAGATTTGGATCTATACGGGTTTATCAATAATAATGCCTCTCTAGGTTATGTCATGATTACGGACGAAGCAGGGACTTATTTCATCTACCTTTCTGTTGATGCTCGGCGTTTTGCTCCAGGTAACCATACTCTTAGCGTTCTAATAAAAACTACCGACAGTAAATTATTTGAGCTTCCGTTTACAGTTTTATCTCCACCAACTGAAGAGGCTGAAGAAGAAGTGCCTTTTATAGCGTATCCTATCGCCTTAGGTGGTCTTGTGGTCGCAATTTTAGTGTGGTGCGCTGGTATGCTTCGAATTGTTAGGAAGAAATCATAAAACCAAGCATCCAACCTTTCTTTTCTCTCTTTTCTTTAGAATATCCAAATACCGCGGATGGAAGTACAACGGGCAGAATAAGCCAAATTTATTCCATCCCTATCAATTCAAGGTTGTATTTACCCTCGAAACATTCATCAATCGAACCGCCGATGGAACAATAATCTTGTATTAATTTAAAGATCCTTTGTACCTTTTTATCCCCGTTACATACCCGCTGTGTCATCATTGTACCGCATAGCACTTTTTCGTTTTTGATAGATAAAGAAAAATAAAAAAAAATCTGGTTCGTATATAGTCCTATGAGGGATCTTATTTTATGACAGAGGCCGACTCTTGGATTATTAAATATGCCAAGCTTCTAAAAGAGGCAATGGGCTACTGTCAATCGGAAGAAGATTGGGATATCTTTATTGGACATTTTTTACTTCATTCAACCGAATTTGCCCTATTTCACTCTTTAATTTACCTTAAACTCATCGAAAGGGATTATAGCCTGATTTATCAAGCGAATAGTCGAATAACCAGCCTGAATGAAAAACTATCTCAACTAAATAGCCTCTCTGAGACCTTCCAAAAAATGGAAGAAGGCCTTATGACCTTTTTAAAACTTCATCAAAAATTAGAAGCAAGAGCCCTCTCAAGTGTACAGATAAAACAATATTTAGACAGTATCTTAAAAATTGCGGACTCAGTACTCGAATTTTATGGATGATGCTTTTACTTGCTTTCCATTTTTTATTTTATTGAAGTAGGATTTTTGTAAAATACTTCATCCGTAATTTATTGACTTGTTGGGCAAACGGTCTGAAATTTCCACAATGCCGTTCATATGCTGAATCAGGAATGTTTCCATACTTCTGGTATAGACGTTGTACAATAACTGCATAGAGTGAAGAAAGATTTGCATCTTCCCATGAGCTATTTGGTACTTCCGTTTTTGCTAAATTAAGTGCTTTTGCTATTTTTTCCCCATATTCTTTAGGTATGTGTCCTCTCCACCCATATCGAACACTTTTATACATTGCGCGATGCCAAAATTCTATAATATCTCCCGATGGAGTGTATTGAGCAGGGGAAATAACTTTCCAATTATTGGCAGCCTCAAAAGCCCGTTCAGCGAGAAGAACATAGACTGCTATATAATGTTTCATCATTTCAGGGGGCAACATTGGAAGTACCCGCGCCTCTAAACAGTAACCCACTTTAGCATCTTCTCGGTGTCGTAAATCGCCTCTTCTGGCCGAAGTGTCCCATGTGGGCTTAGCTGGGATTCCTTCGTCTCTTAACCACCTAATCCAGTCGATTTCGCGATCCTCTGACAGAAATCCTTCTTGAAACTCAACTTCCCATCTTCCAGTTTCCTTCGAACGTCGGGTATAATAGAGAGTAGAGCCTGCTCGAATACTTCCCGATCCTATCTGTCTAGCATCACCTACAAACTCTAACTCTCCATTAGAGTTTTGAATTGGCTTCCCATTTTTATCAAAGTCAGGTGCAGGTGATCCTGCATCAGCAAGCATGCAAGGCCAGATCCATTGGATCAATCTGGCCCAATTAAGAAACCATAGCTTTTTCATATCATTATTCGGTAAGAAGGAATAGGAAAGCGTCATATTAACATGTGGAGTTGCCGCAATTGTGACTTTCTTCTTTCCTTTGTGGTCACGGAGCACTGTTCCCCATACAGGAACATCATATACTTCCTGATGCTCTTTTAATGCTTCAATAAGGTTAGATAAATCTTGGATGGCTGTATGAATGTCAGGACAACGGGTATGATCCGTATGGACTTCTAAACGGAAGGTAGCTTCATCGTTCATTCGTAATTGATCTAGTCCAATTTGAGGGCAAATCGGGTTGGAGAATCGTTCGGTTTCTTCTGCACACCATTTCTGCCAGTGACATCCTTCAACGTACGCGTAATTCTGCATTCGACGCATGTAAAAGCATATTTCCGTAATTCTTCGTTGATCTTTTTCATTATCTGGATCAAATAGAACACTGTCCGCTTTGAATGGGTATAATTCATATTCTATACCAAACATAAGGCTCACTAGCTCGCGATTAATCATCTATCTGATTCGTTCGGGAGAATGGATTACCCTGATTCTCTGAAGGAAGGCGTTTTCTAAAAGGTTAGTTGGGAGATCTTCTTTCATCACATATAAGTATTTAACCTTGAATTGTTCTTTTAATTGTTGAAATAACATTAAATTAGCGCGTCCTTCACCAGCATTCTGTGCAAAGAGGATGGCAAGCGGTCCTTTCTTGCCTCGTGCGTAAATATCTACTAGCATTCGTCCATGCTTAGTTTTTAGCATAATATTCCGTTCAACATTATAGCCTAGTTCTTTTAGCTTTTCATAAGACATGTCGATGGCAGCATTAAGATAAGCAGGTGATAAATCCATCATAATTTTAGCATAGCCATCAAGTGCCGACTTTCTAAGTTTATTCGCGTCTTCTTTATCATTTAATTCTCTAAACTCTATAAATGGTATATCAGGATGTTGATTCTCTCCACAGTTCCAACATACGTCCTTATCTAAGATGTAGGAACAATTTAGGCAAAATTTAATTCCACATGAGTTACATACTTTCGACTCTTCCTTCTCTGTAATATGTTTACCACATATGAAACAGCCTAAACTCATCTATTCATCACCAAACAGATCCTGCAATGATTTGAGAATAACATCTTCTAGCTTATCAGGAGTATATTCTTCATGACCATCCGTCGATATTGCTTTTGAGAGTGTTTCCGCAAGTTTCTGTCGGGGTAGAAAGGGTAACCTCATTTGAATGCGAGGAAATTTTTTTTTCAAAATATCTAGGATTTCCTTAGTGTCTTTTTTACTGCTAATTCCTAAAAGAAATTGTTTTCTCTTTTTTCTATAGTTCTTGATTCTTTTCTTTGCTTCAGTTTTTGAACATTGAGGATCTAGTATTTTGTTAGTCCAATATTTTTCAATTTCTAAGCCAATTTGTGGATCATGAACTGAAATTCCAAGGTTTGTAAGCATCTGAGTATACTCTATTTGTCGAAAGCCAACTGCGTGTTTATGTCCATACATAAATTCCCAAAGAGTAATCGGTCCTTCAAACGTATATTCACTGCTTCCCAAATGTTTTTCCCTGGGGTAACTTAACTTTTTACGGATAAGTGTTTCTTTCCATTTAACAGTTCTGCCCACGCTCGGGTCAAGCATAAAGTAGCCTGCCTGGGAAGGAACTTTCACTAATACCCCAAAATGAGATCTAAAGGGTCTACAGATGCATGCTTGGGCACCTAAATTTCGTAGAACTCCTAACAATAAGACCGCTTGTTCGCCGCATATTCCATGCTTAAGTTTCCATGTTTGCTTTGCATTCAAGTAACACCAATAGATGAGGTTACGACTTGCAAATTCATGTTTTTTACAAAAATTGATTCCTCCTCCTGTTCCAAATTGGCGATTGATTTGAATAAAAAATTCTTCAATATCAGCTGCGTCTTTCTTTTTGCGACTATTGAAAGTTTTTCGCATTTTTTGTGGTGAATAACCAAGAAATTCGATGATTCGCTGAATTTCTTTCCAATAATTACCCAAATCGATGACGGGGTGGTGATCCATGAAAATAGAAATCTCAGGAATTGGTTCAGTGAGAATTGGAATATCTCCTGAAATATATTCCCGCATCCAGATCATTCGACTCGGAACCAATCCTAAAAATCCTCTTTTACTTTTTGTTTGAAGTTCATTTTTAGATGTCAACTTTTATTTTTTATTTTATACTATTGGATGATTCATTCATGCCGCGTTCTTGGAATAATGTCAAACCGAAAACACCTGTACTTGGCATAGATGATACTCCTTTCACTTTCAAAGCTCGTGATGTCTCTATTCCTGTCATTGGTGTTATTATGAAAGGTTCTAGCGCATTTGAAGGCTGTCTTCAAGGCTCCATTATGATTGATGCCTTTGATGTGACAACACCACTAATTGAGCTGATTGAGACTTCATCACATAAGGGGCAGCTACGGGTGATCATGACCGATGGTTTAACCCTAGCAGGTTTTGGTATTATTGATATCCATTCTCTAGTCGAAAAAACAGGGATTCCAGTAATTGCAATAACATCACGTTTTCCTGACTTCAATAAAATAAAAAGTGCACTTTTAACTCATTTTGAGGATGGAAAGGAGCGATGGGACCTTCTTAAGAGAGCAGGTACTCCTATTCATTATCCTAAAACGAATATTTATTTACAAATTGCGGGAATGCCTGTTAACAGCGCATTTCAATTAATTGAGTATACTACTTGTTATGGGCGAATTCCAGAACCTGTTAGAATTGCTCATTTGATTGCTAGAAGCTTTAAAAATCCTTCAAAAGAATAAAAACGAGATATTTTTGTTTTATTGAAGCCATATTTGGGCATTATTCGTGTACTTTTATACCCGAAAGAATAATAGACTAATTTCCTATAAGCTTCATTGAGACATAAGGAGTGTAAACTATCGATGCGCTTTCGATCTCTTAAAGCGCTGGCTAAGGAAAAGTTTAGCGTTCGCTTTGCAGAGGATAAGGTACTGACCGATGATTCATTTGAGTCTGAACTATTTCTTGAGGCATTCAATACTGAACAACTTGCTGTGACTGATTTTAAACGAGGAGAACTTTGGCCTTCAATGGTGTTAATCGAAAAAGAGCTACTTGGAGAAAAAAAGGAAGAGATTCGGGTTTTTGCGCGAGGTGTGAAAAAGAAATTTGATGCAATCTTTGACGCCGAACTCGGAAATTCTCTCGACGAGGCATACAAACTTGCCAATCATTTTGATGTGCCCATTTTTCAGATAACTACATCCTCTAATGGGCGTCGCGGTGGAGTTCACCGACTATTCCGTCAGCGTTAATTTTTTGGAAATTCAAGTATCTGGTAAAGAACCTCACTCACCTGAATCTTAGAATATTATAAAGATGGGGAGTATTTTCTTTCTAATTGAGTTATTTACAGGCTCTAATTAACATTTTAAGTTCAATTAAACATTCTACACAAAAGATAAATGTTCACTCCTTAATTAATTTTTTTTATCATCTAAATTGGTTTCAATAGGGGTTTCTAATGCGAATCGCCCTTGCCTCAGATACATGGATTCCGAACGTCAATGGGGTGGTGGTAGCGATTCAGAATGAGATTCGTGCTCTAGAAAAAGAAGATTTTGAGTTTTTTCTTCTAATTCCTCGCATGCCTGAACCCAAATTAGGCAAAAATTCAAAGAAAGGTGTTTTTGAACATACCTCTGTTCCAGTTCGTTCTTTTCGATCAATTAATCTTCCATTCTATTCTGGTTACCGAGTAGCTATGTTTGATTCTGAATTTCGCAAGGTTATTCGTGAAGAGAAAATCGATTTAATTCATACTCATGGTCCATTTTCCTTAGGAATAGGCGCTTGGTATCTCGCCAAGAAATTTCATGTTCCGTTAGTAGCAACTTTTCACACATGGACTATGCATGAAGGTTATTTGACTCATCTTAAGCTTGGCTTTGCGAAAGAGTTTACACAGATGTTTTTAGAAGCTATTGGGTGGTGGTGGACTCGTCTATATTTTAACACAGCAAATATTGTCACTACACCTTCTCAAATTCTCAAAGCAGAACTTGAACGGAATGGTATTCGTTCTCCTGTTGTTACTGTCCCAAATATGATTTCAGATGTATTTTTTGAAGTACAGTATACTCCAAAGCAGCGGGATGTCTTAAAAGACGGATTTCTCAAACACTTTAATCTTCCGAGCAATACTCGTTTAATCGTGAATGTAGGTAGAATTGCCTATGAGAAACGCATTGAAATATTGATCGAAGCTTTTAATGAACTCAGACAGAAAGATAAATCATTACATCTGCTGATTGTGGGTATTGGCCCTCAATTTTTTCATTATGAAAAAATCGCGAAAAAACTAGGTTTAACCGAAAAAGAGATTACATTTCTGGGGTTTGTCAATCATGAAGACCTACCTCGGATCTATGCTTTGGCTGATGTTTTTGTAAGCCCATCTGACACAGAAACTCAAGGTCTTACTTATATCGAGGCTATGTCTCAATCTATACCTGTTATTGCTCCCCGTGCTGGAGGGGTTTTAGATTATCTTCAAGATGAAAGAAACTCACTTCTCACAAAACCTTTAGATGTAGAAGATACCAAACATCAGATTATTCGTCTTTTAGAGGATGAAGCACTACACAAACGCTTATCTACAAACGGATATCAAACTGCTTTGAAGTATTCCCGTGAAGCATTCAAGAATAACTTACTTAAAATATTTAAAATGGCGCAAGAAGGATACAAATGAATAATTGATCTTTTTTAGTCCTATTTCTTTTTTCCAAGCCTCTCTCTTGATGTATTCCCCGTTTGATTCTTACATGGTTGTTCTTCCAGAATTAATAATGATATAACTTATTTATTTCCTCTATCACAAGACAAAATGATGATAATGACGGCAACCGAAATAATTGAAGATGAAAACTTCATGATCCAACCTGGCAAAGTGAAATCCTTCCTTAAAAAGATAATTAGGGATATAAAAGACGATAAAATAACGATTGAAGGGATTTATTATGATTCCAGGCCGAATACTTCTGTATATATAGTTAAAAACAAAGAATGGGTTAGAATAACCCTTTCAGAACCACTTGAAGTAGAATCACAGAAGGTTGTTAAAGTTGAAGGATATTTTGATCGTAAAATGCTCAAACTTCCCTCGGGTAAGGAGTACGAAGCGGATGTCTTTGTGGTAGAGAGTTGTTTAGAAGTGGAAACAGTTGCCCACAAAGATTTAGAAAATGAGGCTCGATCTCATGCTAACGAAATCCAACGCTTAATGTTACCAAAAAAGGCAGTAGAAGAGCGAGATACTGTTCAAAGAACAATGTGGGATACAGATACCCATCAGTGGATTTTTGCTCATTTTTTACATCCACCCACAGGTAAAAAGGGTTCAGCAATATTCATCTATTATGATAAGGAAGGCAACATCACAAAACGAATTGTTTCCACTTTGAGAAAGCCGGTATTGGAATAAAATAAGGCGTTAAACATGAATTTCATTCAAAAAATCTGTAACTTCCTAAAATGGGATACAGGATCTCCTAAACTTGAGTTTGAGTTGCCTTCTTATACTGACTATCGAAAATCGAATGAGATAAGCCGTCGATTAAAAGAACTCCATGAAAAAAATGAAGACGTCACGACTTTACGATCTATAGGAAATTCTGCAAAAGAGAACCGCGATATTTGGCTAATTAGTATTGGAAAGAGGAAGAAATTTTTTGATAACACCCCGGCTATATTGTTAATCGGCTGTCATCATGGGAGAGAAGCCATTAGTG
The DNA here is from genome assembly GCA_016840025.1 of Candidatus Hodarchaeota archaeon. Next base: position 10,538 of record JAEOTF010000237.1, on the reverse strand, counting down.
TTGAAACCACCCTATTCATTCTAGAAACGATACTTCAAAACCGCAATCATAAACTATTTGCCCCTATCATTGAGGATTATGCTATTCATACTCTCATTATCCTTAATCCCGACGGAAGAGATCAAGCCACTCGTAAAAATGGTAGAAATGTCGATTTAAATCGCAATTATGAATTTGGTTGGGGTGGACCTGGTTGTTCACACAGCCCGTCCGCTCAAGACTACTGTGGTCCCAGTCCTTTGTCTGAGTCTGAAACACAAGCAGTTGATGCATTATTTAAAGAGTTCCAGATAAAAACCACTATCACCTTTCATTCGGGAATAGAGGCAATATTATATCCTTGGGGAGATCGGTACGAGAGTGTCCCCGAAGAAGATTTACGCATCATAAAGCGCATTATATCATCAACAGAGAGATATGCTAAGAAGATGAAGGTGAAAATGTACGATGCCTATCAATCTGTTAATCTCTATCCTACTAGCGGTACCTATGAAGATCATGTCTATGCCACATATGACGCTCTTAGCTTTTGTGTTGAAGTCTATGTTGGAGACTATGGCAATATTTGGGACTATTTCAATCCACCCCCCAGTAAAATCAATTATGTTTGCAAACGTAATATCCCACTTGTCCTTTCTCTAATTCGTGAACTGCGGAACATTCCTTAACTTTTTAGAATGATGAAATTGCTGAAAATTTCTCCTACATAATTAAAGCTACAGAAATACAAATGAAGTTTTACTCATAAAATCAGTCTATGATGAAATCATCCGAAGATTTACTACTTACTTGCTTATCAAAAATCCAAGAGCTCAATCCAAAAGTCAATGCAATTACTGTGCTAAATGAAACAGCTATAGAAGAAGCAAAAAGGTTTGATAGAGAAAATAATAATGAAAAAACAAAATATCTGCTCCAAGGACTACCAATTTTAATTAAAGACACTTTTGAAACAAAAAAGATCCTCACCACTGCAGGTTCTGAAAAATACAAAGATTATATTCCTAGAAAAGACGCGGAGATTGTAAAAAGAATTAAAGATAACGGTGGCGTCATCCTTGGAAAATCTAATACACCTGATATGGCAATGGATATACAAACCTTCAATTCGCTTTTTGGAACAACTAATAACCCATGGAATATAACAAAAACTCCAGGTGGATCAAGTGGGGGTAGTACTGCCGCTGTTGCATCGGGTATGGTTTCACTCGCTATAGGAAGTGACCTTGCGGGTTCTTTACGAATTCCCGCCTCTTTTTGTGGGATTTATTCTCTAAGACCAACAGAAGGACGACTCCCACTTGATGGTCATATCCCACCTGAACCTGGAAATCCAATTCCTCGAAATGAAATTGTAGTAGGACCAATTGCGAATAGTCTAGAAGGAATTGAACTATTGATGCGAGCAATGTGTGGCTCATCGGTAAATTATGAGTATCCTAAAATTCCTTATCAACCAGCTAAGTTACCCAGCAAAGAGGCGCTAAAAGTCGCTTTTACCTATAGATTTCCATATGCGCCTATTGACAATCGAATTATCAATAAAATGAAAGAAATACAATCATTATTAGAATCTAATGGGATTACAAGTGAAGAAATCAACCCTGAACTTCCCCTAAAGCAATTAAAATATGCACATAAAATCTTCTATGACCAATTAATGCATGTAAAACCTCTTGAAAATCCCACTCTTAAAGATGAAACGGATATGTCTCCCTCGGCAAATCAAATTCTTAATGCGTTAAAAATCCGCGATAAAGGGAGAAAACTGGTGACTCAATTATTAAATCGGTATTCGATCTGGATTGTTCCTGTTACGGGGACATTGCCTTTCGATCATAATCCTAACCATAAGCCAATCGAAATAAATGGAGAAAAAGTTCCATACTGGCGGGCTACTATTGAATATTGTGTACCTTTCAGTGTAATCGGGTACCCAATTGTCACCCTGCCTATTGGGTTTGTAAATGAGTTACCCGTAGGAGTGCAAGTAATTGGTACGAGATGGAAGGACGAAGAATTGGTCGCTGTGTGTAAAACATTAGAAAGAACTATTAGAGAACTATGAAATTGATTAAATAGAAAGAACTTTCAATTGTATCGATACTTGTTAGTTTTAACTTAAATCTACAGTCTATTTTATTGAGGTGGAAAACACATGGGCGAAAAACCAGCTCCTTCCGAGCAGCGACGTGTAATTGTTCGTCATTATCCGAAAGTATTCTTTTTCATTCCCACTATGATAGCCGGTTATATAATATGGCTATTACTCTTTGTCTTTGAACCTTCGGATCCTGAAGTTTCACAAATTGCCGCAACAGCTTTTCTGTTAATCTTTGCTTTCAATTTTATCATAATTGCCTTTGACTTCGGTACTGCAAAAACTTTAGCCATCGTATTAGGACTTCTCCTTCTTATTATCCTATATCTCTACTTACAGGCTATTGATGCTGCACCACGAGAACCCAGTGAGGACTCCGAGCTAAAATTCTTTCTGAAGATTGATGCTCCCCCCGACGCGGATAAAAACTTCTATTTCTGGATGAGCTCCATCATGCTGATATGTTTCATTATAATTGTAATCTCCTCATACATCGAATACTATGAAATCCGCTCCCGGGAAATCATCCACCACTTCGGTCCCTTCAGTGACGCTAAACGTTGGCCTGCATCGGATGCGACGATGTATAAAGATATTCCCGACCTCTTTGAGTTTATTCTCTTTAGAGCAGGCAACATTACTATTCTCCCTAAGGGTCGAGAAACAGCAATTGTCATGGAAAACGTACTAAACGTAAATAAGAAAGAAAAAGCAATCACCGAGCTCCTTGGTATTGTTCCTGTTGAACCCTCGTAAATACTTCACTCATATCCCCCATTTTTTTTTTAATGCCCCTATCTTTTTTTTGAAACTATAAACAGTTAGAATTATTACTTTTACTTTCTACTCTAGAGATCAGCCTATTTCACAGGTTTGTTTTTGTAATTTTTCTAACACATGAGCACTCTTTTTTTTTCCTTCTGTTAAAGCTTCTTTTTCCGAATTTCCTGTACTAAAAACGCTACAATATGGCATTCCTGGCTCTATTATACTACCTGGAATAGGTCGATCCCTCGCCTCTTCTCTTGTGATAACAGGCACTTTAGCATGAACAGGTGAAAAAATAACAATTTTAGCGCTGAAATAAGGGAAACGTGGCATTAATGGTAGTTTTCCCCCAAAAGCATCCAGATGCATCTTGATTAGGGATTGCTCTGTTGCTATTTCTATGCATTCGAGGGTTCCTTGGATTCGAGGGTTTAGTTCTAAGAGATAAGGTTCCTTGTCTTCTCCTATGATAAAATCAAAACCGTTGCTCCCTTTCAAATGTAGTGACTCCCCTAGCATTTCAAATCTTTTCTTGATACTTGTTAATTGGTTAGTGGGTATATTAAGAGGAGTTGTATTGCCTGTATAGGTGAAAGGGCTTGGTGCTGCTGCAAAATCACAACCAATCAGCTGTTTATTTATTGCTACAGTCGTACATTGATCACCATTACCAATGAGCGAGATACTGGCGGGGATTCCCTTAAGAAACTCTAGAAGGTAACATGAGGGGCATCGATCAAGCATATCGGATGTTGCTGCTTCTATTTCTTCTAGTGAGTAGCACAAACTTGTATTGGATCCACCTCCTCCTGTTGATCCTTTTACCACGATTGGGAAAGACAAATTTTCGGAGAGTAACGCAGTCTTCTGGGAAGATGTGATGACTTCCATTTTAGGCGTTAGAATATTATGTTCTTGGGCTTCTTTGTAGAGAAGTTGTCGATCTCTTAAGATCATAAGTTTGTTAGGATCATTACCACAGAATTCTCCTAATGTGGCTAAGCGGTTCCAATGCTCAGGATAATCATCTAGTCCACTACCGATAATTACATTTTCTATCTCGACTTCTTCTGCCATCACTTCTGCTAAATCAACAAGATAGTCTGCAGCTGTTCGATGCATGGGACGGCCAATAGATTCATCTTCTCTTTGATCTAAAATACTAAACAAATAATCCGCCCTTTCACGAATGTCAACATCTCCAAAATAGTCAATTGCTGCTACAGAGCGATTTATTCTCTTTAAAGCTTCAACTATAGGTCGTGAATTAAAACCAATACATAAATCTGGAGACAATGGTGTTCTATCCTGTTGATCCAAACCTTCACAAATTATATATTTATCTGTATAAATTGAGAGGATCGGGAATTCTGGAGGTTTATAAGAGAAATGACATATAGTAAGATAGAAGAAGTGTGAGAGAAATATTCAGAGAGCTTCCAAGTAAAAGCGAGAAGGTGGCAATCCTATGTTCCTGACAGTACGAATTCCAGTCATGTCGGACAAATTAAGCCCGAAAAAGCATCATCAACTGGAAAAATTGACAGGACGGGATAGCACTGTTATTAAACATTATCTTCAGATCATAGCCCAAGAACAAGATGATTTATGGCAAAGTGGGAAGGAAGGGAAACGGATCAGTAAGAAGAAGTTAGATGAACTCACACTAACGAGTAGAGCGTTGAAACGGAAGAAAAAAGATGGTTCTCTCAACATTACCGAAGGGAGAAAGGAAGTCAAATATGACCTGAAACATCAATACCAAGACCAGTTGACAGTGCGGGAACTGAAAGAATGTCGAGATACTGCTATAGCGATGTGGCATAGTCATTGTGAGAGGATCATAGACCATACTCGTATCTACTGGAAGATCATGCAGAAAGAGAAGTATGAAAACCAAGAAAACGATTTAGTTCAGGTTTTACAGTGGTGGGATACAGAGAAGAGACCTGCCAAACCATGTGAAGCCAAAAAAACACATCAGCAGAAATTACTCCGTTATGCGAATCTGCGAACTACCGTGTTCCTCCATGAGAGAAATACTAAACTTACTAAATACTGGTTAGAACTCTATTATCCCGAAAAACGAGTTCATCTATGGATTCCTCTCAATCCTGCGGTATATCATCTGTCCAACTTGAAGTTGGGGAAAACAAAGACTATTCACTTGATTAAACATCAAAATAAACGCTGGTATGCCCATGTCACAGTAGACGTACCCATAATTAAGCAAATCAAAAAGAAAAAACCCCTTGCTGTAGTAAGCACGGATTTAGGAATGAATAAGGCAGCGATAGCCGTGCTTTTGACTGTCGACAATCATTCGGGCTTACGCGCACAGGACATCAGGTTTTTTGAACAAAAGGAAAAGAAACGACAAATCAATCAATTAGACAATCAAATTGCGTCCCTCCAACGACAGAAGGCGTATTACCAACAGGTTAAGAAAAACACGAAGAATCATAACCGTAAACTGAAGAGCCTCTCTAAAAAGCGTAGAAACTTAGCCATCCAATACGATCACGAACTCACTTCCCAGATCTGTGATTGGGTGGAAGTCTTGCAACACAAATATCGAGTCCATGTGGTTCTAGGAAAACTGAAAGGGATTCGTCACTCTAGACGGAAAGGCGATGGAAGGTCACGCAAACATAGACGAGAACTTCATCGGTGGGCGTTTCATCGAATTACAACCTTTCTTCAATACAAATTAGAATTGAGTGGTCTACCTTTGAAGCAATTCCACACAATATGGGAAACATGGACAAGTAAGACCTGTTCAAAATGCGGTTCACAGAACACTATTCGTCCTTTCCAATCCCTAATAATCTGTCAGGACTGTGGCGTACATATCCAAGCTGACATTAATGGCGCAATGAACATTGCCTTTAGACTTATTAAGTCACTTAAACACTTAACAGCCCTCGACCATTGGTTGATAAAACCACTCCCCGCTAGCGAAAGCCCAACAACGAGTGTGATGGCTGTGGATGCGATCAGTACCTCCCCAAGCGGGTATGACATCTCTCCAACCGTGTCACGTAGAGATCGAACCCGTAACCATGCAAAGAAGGAATCTCTTCCCATTTCCGAGAATTGAGACTTATTAATTTATACGCATTTGTATAGATTTGGAATGCTTGCTGGATACTGTTCTATCCTGTTCTACCAACTTTAAAATATAGAGTGGATGTTAAGTCTTTTGTGAATATTGATGTCAGGTAATCGAATGAAACAGATCTTTACAACCGCAATAATTGACTGGCTAAAAACTAACGGCCATAGAATTGCTGATCACAAATATTCTCGTCAAACCGCTCCTTTAGCGAGCAGAGCGGATATTAAACCTTTTCTTGAGCTTGTAAAAGGCGAACACCTTGATATTCTCACATTAGATTCTGAGAAGAAACTCACTTTTCTTGCCATAAATTATGAGGAAGAATTGATGGCTCATGGATCTGGGGACGCGGGCTTCTTCAATGCCTTTAAAACCGTATTTGAGGCCAATCCTGAGGCAAGATTGATGTACGTAGTTTCAGGAATCGTAATGCCTCAATTGGCACAACAAACAACTAGTGGGTTATCTGTTTTGGCAGAATATGTTGGAAAAAGCGAGGATGAAATTCGACCACTTGCAGAAAATACTGCATTCTTCTCAGGGATCTTTAATTTAGAGAAAGCTATTAAATTGCCCGAGCATAAAGCCTATCTTCGTACAATAATTAGTAAAATGCGTAAGATTCATTCAGAATTCACAGAATCGGAATTTAACTGTCCGGGTTGCAGTACTCAATATGTAGAAGGAAAGTACTCTCTTGGTTTTTGGGAAAAAGAAAAGCAGTTTGATTTCTACATCTGTCCTGAATGCGGTACAATAGGAGAACCTGATACTAATCTCGATCGAGCTGTATCTTTTGCAGCTGGTCTGCATTAAATTTTCTTCCTAGAAGAAATGGACTAGTTCATTTCCGTTTGATAGTCTTTTGTAGTTCAAAAACATCTCTTCTAAGTTCTTGGGTTTCAGCAAGCGTGTTTGCAAGATAATCGGCAATAAATCCCAATGAGAAAAGCTGAAACCCAAAAATGAGTAGAAGCACACTTAGTAGAAGGAGAGGCCGATCCCCTATCGCTTCGCCTTGTTGTTGTAGATACACAAGATATGCTCCACTCAAAAAACCAGCGAGCAGAAGAAGGATTCCAAAGATTCCAAAGAGAGTCATTGGTCTTTTTTCGAAACTAATTCGTAACTTAAGACTAATAAGATCCATCAATCCTCCCACAAGACGATTACCTCCATATTTAGACTTCCCGTATTTACGTCGTTGATGACCAACAGGTCGTTCGATTACTCGAAAGCCATAATTTGATACAATACCCGGTAGAAAACGATGTGACCCTGCTCGTAATACCTGTCCTTGGACACATTCTCTTCGCATGATTTTAATTCCACTATTCCAGTCATTTAATTTGACTCCAAAAACCCACCTACTCATTCTATTGAAGAAAAAGGAAGGTGAACGCTTTGTTAAGGGGTCTTTTCTCTTTACTCGTCTTCCATTTACGAAATCAGCTTCATCTTTTACCAAAGGCTCTAAGAGCGCAGGGAAATCTGTCGGATCAAATTGATAATCTGCATCAATTATTCCTATATATTCTCCTTTTGCATTACGGAAGCCTTCCCTTAATGCTGCTGTTTTTCCCCGATTATGACGAAACGAAATTAAACTGCAATAGTCATGTTCTTGAGCCAATTGCTGTCCGACTTCTGTTGTTCCATCGCTTGATCCATCGTCTATAAGAATAATTTCTACATTATTAAACCCATTTTTAATGAGAACCCGAAATGTATCCTCTATTATATCCTTTACAGTATCTTTTTCATTATATGCAGGGATGATAATTGATACTAACTGCATTTTAAAAAATCACGAGGAATCGAAAACACTTCTTGCCTTCAAAAGGTTGTCTTTCATATTGCCTTCTCTCAAAGATGTAGTTGTATATGCTAACTCTGTTCGAAGAGAATTAGGTCATACTCAAAGTGCTAACCTTAAAAAATATACCACAAAAAATCCTTTCGCCCATCGGCAAATTAATGGCTTTGTTCAGGCTATTCTCCGAGAAATCAACAATATACGCCCAAAACCTGAAAATATTCTCGACCTCGGTTGTGGCGAGGGAGTAATCTCGGCGTATAGTGGTCATAAAATTGTAGGTTTGGATCTTTCGCTTCCTGCGCTTCAAATTGCAAAGAAAATCAATAAAGACTCGGATTTTCTTTGTGGTTCAGGAGAACATCTCCCCTATCGAACTGCAAGTTTTGATCTCATTTTGTGTTTAGAAATGTTAGAACATGTGCCTGACCCAAACTTATTACTTCAAGAATTAGGACGTGTTCTTACCTCTCCATATGGAATAGTAATTGTTACGGTGCCGTTTTCTACGGTTTATCGTACGCTAAACTTAATTCGTCTTAAGAATGTGAGAAGATTGGGAGAGGATGAAGACCACATCGGACGTTTTAGTCCCCGATCATTTCGAAAAATCTTATCTCATCACTTTGCATCAGTTCAAATTAAGCATGCAATTCCTTGGTTGATAGGTATTGGTGCAAAATGTTAGTTGAAGAAAGCAGAAAGTGGATGGAATCAAATGTCTGATGAAGTTGAGTATCATATCCAATGTAAGCGGGGAGATGTGGCAGGATATATGCTTATAGTCGGAGATCCTGGGCGATCGGTACGCATTTCAAAACTACTTGATAATGTGAAAGAAGTAGCACACAATAGAGAATATCATACCTTTACAGGAACTTATGAAGGGGTTCCCATCAGTGTTGCTTCGTGTGGGATCGGTTGCCCATCTACAGCTATCGGTTTAGAAGAATACGGACGATGTGGGGCGGATACGTTTATTCGAGTTGGAACAAGCGGCGGATTGCAAAAACACATAGAGATCGGTGATCTATGCATTGGTGTCGGTGGGATCCGGGATGAAGGCACAAGCCGCAGTTATGTTCCTATCGAATATCCCGCTGTATGTGACCTTGACACTACCCTTGCCTTAAGACAAGCAGCACAAAACCGTGGTTATCGCTTTCATTTAGGGATTATCCATAGCAAAGATGCCTTTTATACGGAAGAAGTGGAAATGTGCCCGAATCGTGAATGGGTTGCTCAACGTTGGAAAATTTGGGAACGTGCAAACGCCGTTGCAACGGAGATGGAGCTTTCCACCATGAGTATACTCGGTAGCATACGTGGTTGGAGAATAGGATGCGTGGTTGCAGTAGTTGGATCGACAGTTTCTGGGCAGCCCGTAATAGACCATATGAAGGGCCAACAGGAGGCGATTTGGACAGCCCTTGATGCTGTGAAGATTCTATACGATCAAGACAATTCATGAATTGTATTGTAGCTGTAAAAACATGAAATCATCCGATTTAGTTGCCATTTTAGATCGTTTTTCAAAGCAGGTAACCAAAGACGATTTTCCAACAAAGGTAATCTTACGTTTTCTCGGTGTTTTAATTTTCGCAAAATTTCTAGAAGCTCATGGAATAGAAGATCGTTGGGTTACTCGCAATAAAATCCAGACTTTAAAAGAAAAGAGTGAAAAAGTGCCTGTAATTTCCCTTGTGCAGTCTGTCTTATCTCAAATAGACAATAAATATAACTTAGGGATGATATCTGCGATTTTAGAATTTTTTAATTCAGCAAAAATTACCCCTATTGTCGAAGACTTAATTCATGATTTAAACTCTATTGAATTTGCCGTAATGGAGCTATCCTCATTTTATTCTATCACCGAATGGCTGATGAACTCATTCACAACATCTCCCATCGAAAAAAAGCAGAAAGGGCAATTTTTCACACCCCTACAGATTTCACAAACGATAGTCGATGATGTAGTTGAGGATATTTTGGAGAATTATCATGGGGATTTACGTCACCTTAAATTCATTGATCCTGCTTGTGGTGTAGGTTCCTTCTTGGTTGCACTCTATAGTCGTTTAAATAAAGAGTACAGAAAAAGAATAAATTCAAATTTCAACTATAACCCCATTTCCGACCCCTTAGAGAACATCTTTGGCATAGATATCTCGGAAGACGCTACTTTTCTAACTTCGTTGACGCTAATCTTATTTCGAGGCTTCCTGAATAAAAATTCTCAAAGAATTGAGACGCAGAATGCATTAAAGCCTATATCGGTTTTAAAGAAACCTCAGATTATTACTGGAGATGCTCTTTTACTTGACTGGTCTGAGGTATTTGCCACCAAGTCAAATGCCTTCACTACTGTAATTGGTAATCCACCTTTCGTTCAATATCTAAATTTGAAAGAGGAGTACCGGAACAAGCTTTCAAAAATTGACTCTCAATTTCGGTATCAAAGATGGGATCTTTATGTCCTTTTCATCGAAAAAAGCCTCGTTAACCTGAAAAAAGGTGGGTCTTTAGTTTTTATCGTTCCTGATTCATTTCTTGATGAACAGTATGCTAAATATCTTCGTCGTCATCTCACCGAAACGTTCCAGATCAAAAAAATAATCGATTTACGAGGTTACAAGATCTTTCCTAAAGCTAAGGTCGATACGGTGATATTTCATCTTATTAAGAGTCCTCCCTCAAATAACAGTGTATTTGTAGGTAAGCCTAAAGAAGATTTC
>JAEOTF010000236.1 GCA_016840025.1 Candidatus Hodarchaeota archaeon | reverse complement strand
TGTAAAATAATAGCTTTTCCCTTATATATTCGTATATTTAGGAAGATAATAAATATGATAAAAATCTGAGATTGACTTAACTCTCAAAATAGTCCTTTGACAATCTTCGAATAGCCCTTCGAACTATCTCCGATAGTGTTGATGGACTAATTCCCAGTTTTCCAGAGAGTTCAACCGTGTCAATTTTTCTGGGATAGTCGAAAAAACCTGAATTTAATGCAAGCCATAATACCCTCTCCTGTTTTTCAGTTAGAGTTTTTCGTTTCGTCTCATATTTTTCTATTTCCAATATTTTCGGTTTGAATTGATGTTTTTCCAAAGCTGATATTATGCTTTTAAAAGCATCATAATTTGGTGAAATAAAGCTGTAGATGAATGATAACTCCTTAACACTCGTTCCTGAAATTAAAAAAGATCCATGTGATAAAATTGTATTGCAAACATCGCAACCTACACTTTCAAACCAAATTGAGGTCTTTCCCTCAAATTTACTAACCTCTATATTATCAAGTCGTTTTTTAATTTTATCGATTTGTTCAGAGGGTAATTTGACTAAGTGTCTAATTGATCCTCCTTTAAAACCTCGGATGTCCATGTATCTAAACTGAGAGACTCCTAAAGTTTTGAGAGTTTTAAGAATTCTGCATTTTTTATTCTCTATTTCGATAACAATGTGGTAAGGTTCTTTCCATAGGCTCATTATCCCTAATATATACGGGGAATACTTTTAACCTTTTTGTATTTAATTATTATTAAATTGAGTATTATTGAATTGAGAAAAATTATTAAATATATAAAGATACAAAAATTGAAAGCTATGTTTGGAATTGCCCCAAAAATATTAATTTCATTTCAAATAAGGAGGGGATTAACTTGAAAAAACATTGGCCAGTAAAGATTTTACTCGTGCACCCTCAAGCACCTTTCCTTAAAGAGAAAAAAATAACGATTGCAGCTGACTGTGCAACTTTGTCTAATGAAGATCTTGTAAAAAAGTTTGGAAAAGGTGAAAGTGTGATCATTGGCTGTCCGTTACTTGAAGATCCTACTAGAATTATAAAGAAACTTACACTTGTTATGAATGAAACAACCGCTGATGAAATCCAGGTATATACAATGGAAGTACCCTGTTGCCATGCCTTGCATATGATGACTGTAAGAGCAATGAAGGAAGTAGGGAAAACAGACAAAAAAATTAAGCAATATATTGTAAGGGTAGATTCTGGTGAAACTGAACCTTATGAATCAGGAGTGATCGACGAATCTATGGTTAAATCTGAAAAAAGAGCTCATGGACATGTCCACTAAAACAATTTCAAAGAAAAATCGGTATATCATATCCATAGATAAAGATGTTTGTATCGGCTGTGGTGATTGTGTTAAGGCATGTTTGACTGGAGCCCTTCAATTACATAATGATAAAGCTAAGTTGATTGATGAAACACGTTGCGATGGTTTTGGTTCTTGTATAGCAGCTTGCACAAACGACGCTATTCGATTAGAATTCAGGGAAGCGGAGGATTTTGATTGGTCAATCTTAGATCAGATAAGCTTTGAAGATCTTATCAAGAAACTGAAACTGACAAGTTCTGGAACATCATAAATACTCTAATACATTTGAAATCTGAAATTGAAGTATCAGTTAATCTAAATTAATATTTTAACTGACAATGTCTAATAAAGCATCTATCCTTATAGACATGCTATGATTAATGAAGGGAGGAGTAAGAAAATGAGTTCTTTTTATGTGAAAATTATGCCCTGTTTAGATATGAAGAACGGTCGGGTAGTGAAAGGAGTTCATTTTGTCGACCTTCGTGACGCAGGAGATCCTGTTGAGAATGCTAGGTTTTATGAGGCGGAGGGTGCAGATGAATTAGCAATGCTTGATATCGCTGCAACGATTGAGCGGCGTAAGACCCGTGTTGAATGGGTCAAAAATGTTCTTGGCGTAATAACAATCCCTCTGACTGTTGGCGGTGGCATATCCAACATCGATGATATGGATGAGCTTTTTAATCTAGGTGTAAGCAAAATATCCATAAATTCTGCAGCAGTAAAAAATCCGGAATTAATTATAGAGTCCTCGGAAAAGTATGGTAAAAAGGGAATTGTGGTTGCGATTGATGGACGACGAAATAATGCTCTACCTTCAGGTTTCGAAGTTATGATAAATGGGGGAACAAAGGGTACAGGTATTGATGTAGTAGAATGGGCAAGGAAATGCGAAGATTTTGGAGCAGGAGAACTACTTCCGACAAGTATGGATGGAGACGGTACTATGGCTGGATATGATTTGGATTTCACAAGCACTGTAGCCAAAGTGGTTTCTCTTCCCATAATAGCTTCTGGAGGTGCCGGTACCTTAGAACATCTATATGAGGGAGTAGTCAATGGAAAGGCTTCCACCTTACTTGCTGCTTCTATCTTCCATTTTCGTAAGTATACCATAAAGCAAACTAAGGAATTTTTAAAATCAAAGGGAATTCAAGTAAATCTATAGAAGCAAATAAACCATAACAAAACGAAAGTATGACATAGTTAGTTCAATTAACCTTTGCCTGAGTTATTTCCATGCTTTGGATTATGAATGGTAATGAAAGAAATAATTGAACCGATAAAAGCAAAAAGAGAGCTTAATCCCATTGCCCAACGGAATCCATAGATAAACGAATTGTTTACACTATCTTCCGCTACTATACGAGATGATTCACTAAAATCTCGGGGGATGTCTATACCTCCAAGTTTATTTGTCTGAATGAGAATTTGTGATTTTTCATCATCACTTAGTGGAGAGGCGTTAACACTTTCATTAAGATTAATTGTAAAAATCGTAATCATTAAAGCACCTAACGCAGCAATTGCAATCATAGCAGCAATTCTCGATACAGCATTGTTTACTCCTGATGCTGAGCCTGAATACTCTTTCTGTACAGAAAGAGCTGATTTGGTTAAAGGCGCAATAACAAGCGCCATTCCACTTCCGAATAGGATTAGAC
>JAEOTF010000235.1 GCA_016840025.1 Candidatus Hodarchaeota archaeon | reverse complement strand
TTTACAACACATCGGAAGTCTTCTCTACTATGATCTACCAAACATTCGGGATTGAACTTACTTTTAAACGAAGAATCCTGCTAATGTAAACAAAACACCAATTAGGGTCCAAATCTTAAAATAAGTAGGCAGAAGAAGTTTAGGATTATTCTTCAATTTTTGTAGAGTCCAGTACGCATTTGCAAGATCAATTTTAGCCTCAAGCTCACCTGAAGACTGGTTTATACGGGTATTCAGGTTACCAATATACATCTCCTGCTCTTCTATCATTGCTTTATGAATTGAACGATATTTCCAAATATTGAAACCTGCATCAAATATGTGAGATTTAGTTAATGAAAAGCCAATCCACAACGGAAAAATCCCAAATAACACGAAGAGAACAAGTGTACCCGTTACATCATAGTCTGGATTGTCCCACATTGAGACTGAAATAAATTTAATACCTATTCCCCATCCAATGAAGGCTAGTGCTCCTGTTATACCAAGCACGGAAGGTTTTCGAATGAAAGGTGTTAAAGCTTGGTCTAATTCCCAATTAGGGAGGATTCTATTGATTTGATACTTCAGGTGGATTTTTCTTTCTTCCTCGTATCCTTCTGTAGTGATTTTTGGTTCAATATAATCGGAAACATTACACTTTGTGATAGCAACAGCTTCAGTAACTGCAGTTGCTAGATATTTTTCCGCCTTACTCACACAATGGTTTGATGGATTTTCTAGAAGTTTATAAACATTTGCTCCAGGTTTTCAAGCCAATTATGCCATTGCTATCGAAACTGTATTTGCAGGACTATTTGGAATCACCATAGGTGGTTCTCATTTGTTACTTAAGACAATGAGTGGACCCCTTCCAACGCAGATTGATTTTTCAATGTCCGATATCGGATTAACTGCAGGAGATACCTTTAGATATGTCATTACATACTTAGCCAGTAACGCTTATCGCTCGGATGAATTTCATGGCGTGAGCTCCTCAACTGTTTCGGGCAATCTCGGCTGGGCATCTATTTCTTTAGCAGTGGGCGATTATAATACCTTTAATAGTACTGCTGCACCCGAATTTGGTTCTTCGGTGATATTCATCCTTCCCGTCTTCTTCATCGGCATGGGTGTTATAATACGAAAGAAGCTAAAGTGAACTACCACACATTAAAATGGGTGACTAGCTTCCTGCGAATTCTATTCAACTCACTGGAGCCTAATTCATCATTGTCATTTGGATTTGAAAAGTTGGGTCAGGGAAGATTAATGGGAACAGCTTCCGTCAATTTGATGTAATCCAGCAAACTTGCCCATCCCTCTATTAAAGCTACTCTAATTCTTAACCATTTCTCTCCTCTTACTTAATGTCTAGTAATCTGATCGAAGGAATTACGCTATTATTTTGAAGATTTACCCCTTGCACTTTCGGATAATAATATAAACAAGAAAGGCACTAAAACTTAACAATATTACTACTAAATGTGAAAAACCAATAATTGCGGGTGAATTATCTTTAATTGGGTTTAAATTTTTATCTAATGGGTATAAATCACTTGCACCAGCTACTCCAGCAATAACATAGCTTCCTGCTCCGTTATGATCAGACCAATAATTTCCTTCCTTGATTATAGGATCATACCATAAATTATCTGTACCATTATCGAAAGCTTGAGAAGTTAATTTCGCATTGCGACCATTCTGGATGAAAGAATTAAGATAGATCTTATTAGAATCACATCCCTCTCTAAGTAAGACTCCATAGTCGCGATTCTCAATTATTATATTCGATTGGATCACACACTCAGCGGAGTCGTCTACCCAAATCCCGTAGGTATTATTTTGGCAAATATTTTGGGTTATTGTTGAATTATCACTTTTATCAATCCCAATTCCTTCCTCATCATTATCTTTACATGTATTAATAGTAAGATTGGTATGATGAACGGCAAATAACATGACTCCACACTTAACATTTTGGTTGCACGAGTTATTCGCACCAGTTGTATTGAACGCATTGTAGAAATAAATTCCATAATAACCGTTTTGATGACATAAATTGTTGGTTATTGATGAATTAAAACTGGCAAGTACACGGATTCCAGCGTGACCTTCCTTAAAACCTCTGTATCCATTTTGATTGCAAATATTACCGTCAATAGATGCAGAAGCAGGAAAAATTACATCGATACCATATTCTCCATTTTTTTGGCAGATATTATGGCTATAAGTATTGTTAAAAGAGAGAAATGTCCATAAATCTGATCCTCCACTGATACCAGCACGTGTGTTTTCATTGCACAGATTATTGGTTATAAGCATTGAATTACAATTTCCAAGAGAGATCCCTGCATGTAAATTTTTATTGCAAGTATTTTTGAACACTTTACAAGAAAAACACCACAGAAGAGAGATCCCTGTACTAGTATATGAACAATTTTGATCAGTTACTACGACATTCGTGCAATTAATCAACATTAGTTGTCCATACTGTGATCGAATTGTGATATCGTATTCATTCGTTAGATAACCAAAAGGTTTCTCATTTACGCTATTGTTTTCAAATTTAAAAGTCAGATAATTCTCTAATGTATCTTCCGAAATATGAAAACCATCCCTAAAACAGGTGTTATTTGCTAAGATAGATGATGATGAGTTCCTGACAGAGATGCCTTCACTCCCACTATTTCTTACAGTATTTTTAGTTAGTATGGTTGAAATCGAATTTTCTATTGAAATACTAAATCGGTTTTTCTCACAATAGTTGTTCTTAACTATTGATTGCGCTGAATCTGTAAGTCTAATACCATAAGAGTTATCATAACAATTGTTGTTTAATACAGTCGATTGACCTGAGGTCTTTAGAGAGATACCTATATCTTCACTATTTCGTACAGTGTTATTGACAACCATGGACGAGAGAGATCCATTAATATAGATACCTCTAAAATTATTTTCACATACATTGGAAATCAGAGTTACTGTACCTACAGCTGCTTGAGAAATGTAGATCCCATGGATACTATGAAATGTAGTGATGTTTACTTCAAGCCAACAATTACGGATAACGAAATGTTTGGTAGTTCCCTCAATCCTAATACAATGAGAGTCATCTGATATTATTTGCCAGCCTTCTAAAATATAAGGGTCTATTGCTGATCCATTACCACTTACAGCGAACTCTGCTAATCTCATATCGGAAGTAATAGAGATCGGTTCATGCAAAATATAACTGTTTAAAATTGGTTTATCATTAATATTAGTTTTTAATTGCTTGGTAACTCCTGAATTAGTAGTGTGAGGATATAAGACAGGGGTGAATCCATTAAGATTATTAACGTGAAAAATAAGCACAAATGCTATAACTAAACTGCTGATTATTAGTTTTTGACTCATCATGATCTCCCCTACGGGATTTTTCCTCTGTAGTATAACTATAATAATGTACTTAACATTGTTAATTAATATTATTGTGTAGTCTATTACAAAATAGTCTTCTATTCAGATTATAAATCAAAAATCAGAATAGTGATTCTGTTTTTATTGGTGTAGCTCGCTTGGAATAAACTGTACTAGACTCCTTCCTCAAGCACGAAGTAAATGCTCTGAAAAATTATCAATTAGTAGTATAATAGTTCTTACTATCTATCCAGAAGTGATTAGGTCTTATTGAAAATTGTAAGAAGATCTACACCATTTAGATTCCCGTTATCCCCCTCTTGGTGAGTAATTTAACCAATTTTTTAGGGTGCAATTCATACATTATCGGTTTGCCGTTTAATACTACACAAAATGTTCCATATGGATGGGGGCAAGTTTGGGCATCATTATAGTTTTGTATGTTTTTCACTTGCATCGGAATATTAGCCTTTTCAGCTATTTTTTCAATACTTGCAACCATATTGTCTAGATATGGGCATTGGTTTGACTTATAGACCGTTAACCCATCAAACTGATCATCTAAATTCTTCTGTGAGTCCGGTATAAATTTTGGAAGTGGAGCATTTTCTTTGAATCGTTTTACATGCAATTCAAGATGCTGATTGTAGGTATCTACCTTTTCAAATCCATGTTTTACAAAGAGTTTCCTTCCTGGCAGCCAAGATTTCTCCGAAGTTATGACTGCAATTCCGTTTATGTCCTTTGCATCGCTCATACATTCCTCTAATAGCTTTGTACCATATCCTTGTTTCTTATGCTTCCCTACAACCCATAAACAGTGAATTACCATATACCCCGCTGCACTAATCCCCCGCCAAGCATATTCGCCAGGGATATATTCAATAAATCCTCTGGAAGTAAAACCTCGTTTCGCCCCTTCATCCACGTAAAGAATTTTTAACTTTATGCCTTCTTTAAATCGCTGCTTGACCCATTTAACCTTATTCTGATAATTTTCACTCTTTTTTTTAGATTTATAGCAGAATAAGTCATATTCTTCAAAGTTCTCTTCATTTAGATCAATGATCTTGTAATCTGTCAAAGTCGATTTGCTCCCTTAGAGATATATATGTGACTTTAATTTTTCAACCTAAATATAAAGGTAGATTAAGAATGTTCTCTTATCTTCTTCCAGCTATTCGAGCATATTTTTCTAGGAAACAAGTAGTTATTGAAAGTATTCCATCGGGGCGAGTCTTGGATATTGGAGGTGGAGGTGAAGGTATTATTGCTCAAATCGGTGGTGAAAGAATAACAGCGATTGATAAATGGGAGTCTGAGATCGAGGAAGCCCGTCCTAAAGCACCAACAGCGAATTGGCAGGTAGCAGATGCTCGTGATTTGCCTTTTGAGCCTGGATCATTTGACAACGCTACAGCATTTTTCAGTTTGATGTACATGGTACAACCTGCGGTTAAGGAAGAAGTATTAACTGAAGTGTTACGAATACTTCCCGATGGAGGTGAATTTTGGATCTGGGATACGAACATCTCGGGTAAGAAAAAAATATTTGTTACATTTCTCGCAATTCAACTACCAAGTGGAAAAACTGTCAAAACAGGTTATGGATCAAAAGTGACAGGTGAACAATCCCCAGAGTTAGTTAGTGATATGCTACAGAAAGTAGGTTTTGAAAAAGTTGAAATCTTAGCTAAAAAATCATGGTTTTTAATCAAGGCCAAAAAACCTTCTTCCTAATGACCAGCTATAGTACAACTGAAATTTGCACGACTGAGGAACGACTCTTCCGTTAACTTTTGACCAGTGATCCTCATTATTATATTTAATATTCATGGCTTTCATTTTAAAGACCTATGAAATTCTGAAGAACCTTTATCTTTCAAATTGAGTCAATATCCATGATGAAGCAATCTGTGTTCAATGTAGCAATCGGTGAAATCGTGACACGAGGACGTCCTGGGATATTATCTTCCGTGTTTGGGTCGTGTTTGGGTGTGTTTCTTTACGATTCCACATCGCAGGTCGGCTCACTTGCTCATACAGTGCTCCCGTCCAACCAACATCGCACAACGCATGGATTAAAAACCCCACAAAAATATGTTAACATAGCAATCCACTTACAGGTTAAACAGTTACAGCGCTTCGGTGTTAGGATTGATCGTCTCGTAGCTAAACTAGTGGGTGGGGCGGAAATGTTCGAGGTATCCGCTGATCTACCACGCTTTCGTATCGGTGAGCGGAATCTCACAGAAGCAATGGAAATTCTACTGAACTATGGTATTCCTATAGTAGCCACAGATGTTGGAAAGAATTATGGAAGAAAGGCGAGGATGGATCTCAATACTGGAATTGTTGTCGTTTCCCGCTCTGATACCGATGAGATCAAATATTTATAGCTTTTTCTACTATACCCCCATCCCCTCACTGATTTGAGATCGGAGATTCAATGTTTTATAGGCTTTTTATATAAACTTATTACTAGAATTCCAATAAATATTGGAATCATAATCGCTATATCTTTTATTTCATCCAAAGGCTCATCTCCGAATCTAACATCATCGACATAACACCAAAATGTAGGTGTTTCCCAGATCATACGAATATGAATTGCTACTTTCGTGATGGTAGTCCCAACATCCAGATATTTGTCGACAGTCAATTCCTGCCATCCAGTACCCAGTGTCTCGATATCTACAGATTGATCGCCTCCAACTTCAGTTGTACCATCATACCAGTGAAGATTTATTCTCCCATCGTCTACACCAGAATTAAAGATCCATGCTGCACAATAATAATGATTTGGCGTACTTACTGGCACTTCATAAACGATGTCAACTTCACATCCCATAATATCACATGTACTAAAATTTAAACGGCAACTTGAACTGCCTTCATGCACATATGTGGTTGTTTCTTCTGCCCAATCACCCGACCATAGTTGCCATCCATCATTCCATGGAGTGCCCTCAAATCCTCCGTTAGCAAGTAGTTGGGTACTTGTTGGATTCCCTAATACATGTAGATTGGTAGAACCAAATGTAAGTAAAATAGTTGTTAACAAGAAAAATAAAACAAATCTGACTCTTTTTTCCTTCATGATATTCCTTCTCCAAGGATGTTCTGTCATCTCCTCTTCTAACTGGAGTAATCTTATATTACTCTTGTAATTTGTTTTTTCTATTATTTTTAAAAAATCTTTTTATTTTTTCTATTATTATAGTTAAGACGTTTCCTAAGTATGTTATGATAATAAAATTAAAAGGAAAGGAAGAAAACACCGATAAATATGGCTATTCGCTTTTTATTCACTAAATTAGGTGTAATAGACTTATCAAATCAAGCACATAGCCTAATTAAGAAATTTTTAATCTATAGCATATTAATTACAACATTATTCATGTTATCTAATACATTCTACATTCTCTTTTTCATCGATGCGATTGGCTACGGGGAAGTGGGAATATTGCTTGCTATTGGCTTTTTAACCCAAGCGGTCTTTGACTATCCGACAGGTGTCTTATCGGACTGGATTGGTCAAAAATGGGTATTATTCGTTGCTTTTATAGGATTTTCTCTCTCCTATGGTCTATTATGCTTTGCATCAACCTTTATGGAATTATTAGTTGTCTATCTTATTCAATCTTTATCTTCAGCACAGTTTTCTGGAGCCATGGATACGTGGTTTGATAATAATTACAAAATAACTGCAGACGATCCGAATAGGGAAGTTTATGGACTTTTTAAAGGTAAATCAAACGCCATTTTTGACATTACTGGAAGTACCATGATCATTCTTGGGGGACTTCTCGCAACAGTATTTTTTCGGGAAACTGTATTCATGATCCAAGCGGTTGGCATGTTATTTCTAGCTTTTCTGATCCTATTTACTATGAAAGACTATAATGACATCGAAAGGTCAGAAAAATCGTTTAATGTCTACTTACAAAAATTTCAAGAAGGTTTAAGTGCCGTGGCTTCCGATTATCGAGTACTGTTTCTAGTATTAGGAGTAACAATATATCAATCGACTTTGGTCATTTTTGGCAATTTTGTAATGCTTCCTATTTATTTTGGTTACACAGGTTCCGATTTTGGGGCTAGTTTATTTCGATATTCTCTCTGGATTACAGGAACCGTCTGTATGTGGGTTATAGTGGATAAAATTAAAGAGTGGAATCCTTTCAAATGGGTACCGCGAGTTCATTTCGTTCATACATTCTATTTTTACTTTGTTTTAGCATTTATACTGTTTATTTTTCCCTTAAATAACGAATTCCTGCTTATAGGAATCATTCTCTCTGGATTGACCATCCAGTTAGGACATTTCATGCGTATGATGATGTTTATCCTTTTACAAAGAGTATACCTCGATTTAATACCTGATTCACGACGTAATAGCTTTATTCCTTAATACCAACACTAACTCTATTAGTAGCTGCACCTGTGAGCTTTATCTCGGGTAAAATCATTGCGTATTATGATACATGGGCTGTTATGGTATTTTTGGGATTTCTAGGGTTTGTAAGCTCCTGGTGTATTTTTTATGCCCTAAAAAACCTGCGAGAAGACTCAACTCTTCATCACTTTCAATCTTCAATTAAATCAGAAAACTTTGAAGCATAAAAAGCAATTGATTTTTTAAAATCTTGATCATTGATTCCTGAAAGGATTATTATAGACACAGATCAATCTCTATCTATATTCATTTTGTTAGATAAATATGGAGGTGTTGAATTTTACTAAACAATGGATAAAAACAATTAATGGTTTTATACTGGTATTTCTCTTAGTTTTGTCAATCGAAATTATAGTTATTACAAAAGAAAGTGATAGTAGATCTAACCAAATTACTACTACTACAACTACTACAGAGCCATTTACCACAGAGACATCAGAGGATTTTACTGGAGATGGCAATGTTGGATTTAATGAAGGTGATGAATTCACCCTAGTTATGAAATACACCTCTCAACTCAGGGATAAGATAGGAAGAATTGTTAGAAATTGGGAATATACATCCAGTCAAACTATCACGATTATTGAAATTTTTGAAAGCAAAGGAGAGGTAAAAATACTAGATGGGTTTAGGGGTTATGAAACTTATGAAAGGATTTATGGAAATTATCATTCAGCACTAATTAAAGCCTTCTGTGAAGAGTATAGACCCCTCTTTCACTATACAGACGAATTTGATGTATGGGAAGACGATTTGAGTGAATGCATAGATGAGCTGAAAAGCTATGGTAGACTCGAAGGTCTTGAGGTATCAAATTCTGATGTTAAGAAAGGTAAAGCAACCCTTGAATACAGAATAAAGGGGAATGATAGTTATACGGGAAGTGAAAACACCGTTGATTATACACTAACATTTGACTATTCAATTGAATTTGATACAAAGCAAGGTGTTCTCAAGAAATTTGAGCACGAAATCACAGGTAAATTTGACGACGGTGCCGTAGACAAAACAACTTTCATTGCCACACTAGAGAGCGATCAAAGACGTTCTCCTGTTATTTCTGGATTAGGGATAACTGAAACTCTTCTGATCTTTACAATCACTGCATTAGTAATTATCATTAGAAGAAAGCGAAACCAACAATTAAATTAAATCGTTCAATAGGAATAGTAACAATTAATAATAGTACATCCGTAGCTAATTGGGAACAAGCTTGGATTATCAAGTGAACGCTATAAAAAACTTGAGAATTTATAATTTGGAAAAAAATAAAGAAAGATTCTACGCTTAAATTCTAAAGCGAGAAACTAGTTTGTTCAGCTCTTCTGAAATCCCTGCGAGTTCTTGTGCTGATGAACTCATTTCTAGCATAGTTACTGCTTGTTAAAATCCGAAATCGAGATTAACTAGCTACCTTTCTTTATCGATATAAAATCCGCATTTTTCTAGTTGTTCTCTCTGATATTTGGTCGAGTCAAGCCACTGTCCTAATTTACGAGAAATGTGTTCAACCCAGCTGTAATTGTCGAAAGTGTAAGTCTCTTCTCGATTCTCCAGAGGGATCTTTACATTTCCTTCACGATAGTAGTCTTGAGCAAGATATCCCTCATCCATTTGTTTCATAGCGTTTTCTAGCGTATCCTCATCAAATTCTGTAGGATATTCATCTTCAAATAAGCTAAATTCTAATGGATATCTTGGTCTACAAGGGGGATTCTCCGCAGGATATCCTACCGCTAACTGAACAATCGGAAACACTCGTTTCGGTAATTTATATTTCTTTATGATGTTCTCAGTCGCTGATAACGGTCGACCCAAGAAACAACTCCCTAGTCCCAAGCTCCGAGCTGCGGTTACCATATTTTGTGCGACAAACGACGCGTCTTCTATGCCGAATAAAATCAACGTTAGGTCATTAGTTTTCATTTTCCACCCTCTTTTCTTCATAATGAGTTCAATCTTGTGAATATCAACACAGATCGTAAATAGAAGAGGAGCTTTGAATGGATTCCTTTTCCTATCACGGGACAATAGAATGCTATAATTCTGATATGCAAATGGAGCCTGTTGTCCAGCCCGTACAATAGTTTCAATCATCTCATCCGATGGCATTTCATCAGTATACTGACGTATCGACTTATGATCAAGAATTGTTTCAATAACAGGATTGTTCTTCATGATATCTTCTCCTTGATGAATAACGTCGAGGACTTCCTTATATTAACGATAATTCATCTAATTAAAGTAAACCTAAATTGCCCCTTAAATCATTAGTGATAGTTGCAGTTATAATCTATAATAATTGTCAGTTTTTCCTTCTATATGGTTTTAAATATCTTCATAAGGAATTGTACAGAAGGAACGTAAAAGAAGGCTAGGTGAATAGATCTGAACGCCCGACACTTTATGTTTAAAATAGTAATATTAGGGGAAGCGAAAGTCGGTAAAACAACCCTTGTTCAAGCGTGGATGGGTAAAGAGACCATGATTGGGTACAAAGCTACTATAGGTGCCGATATCTCCAAAAAAATTGTTCACCTTGCCGATCAGAATCTTAATATCACTTTTCAAGTCTGGGATCTCTCAGGACAAGCTTCATTCAAAGCTATTCGGGAACAATTTTACAATAGTGCACGCGGAGTCGTCTTAGTTTATGATATTACCAGTCATGATTCATATTTGAAAGTAAAAGACTGGTTAAATGAAATGGTTGGGATAATTGGCAAAAGACCATGTGTTGTTGTTGGAAACAAGATTGATCTCCGGTCAATCGATAGTATCTCCCCTGAAGAAGGGAAAACACTGGCTGAAGAAATATCTCAAATCACAGGTTTTGAAACCGCTTTCATTGAATCTGCAGCTCTTCACAATGAAAATGTCGATCCAGTGTTCCAGGAATTAGCCCAAACTATCATTGATAATCCTTCCTAACATTGAAGCAGCTTGATGTGGGAAGAGACCTCATAAATATCTTAATTAGAGCAACTAATAGCACTCGTACATCACTGTAGCAGTTATAAACAATTGAATAAGTGCACGAATGATTTTGGTATCTAGGCTCGAACTTAGCTCTTTAAACGAAAAATCCCGCTAATGTAAACAATACACCTATAAGAGTCCAAATCTTAAAATAAGAAGGCAGAAAAAGTTTAGGATTATTTTTCAATTCTTGTAGAGTCCAGTACGCATTTAAAAGGTCAATTTTCACCTCAAGATCGCCTGAAGAGTGGTTTACATGGGTATTGAGGTTACTAATATACTCTTTCTGTTCTTCTATCATTGCTTTACGAATTGAACTATATTTCCAAATATTGAATCCTGCATCAAATATGTGAGATTTACTTAATGAAAATCCAATCCACAAAGGAAAAATCCCAAATAATACGAAGAGAACCAATGTACCCGTTATATCATGGTCAGGATTATCCCACATTGAGACCGAGATAAATATAATGCTTATTCCCCATCCGATGAAGGCTAATGCTCCGGTTATACCAAGTACAGAAGATTTTCGGATGAAAGGTGTTAGAACTCGGTCTAATCTCCAACTAGGGAGGATTCTATTGAGTTTATACTTTAGATGGATTTTTCTTTCTTCCTCATATCCTTCGGTAGTGATTTTTGGTTCAATATAATCGGAGATGTCACGCTTTGTGATAGCAACAGCTTCATCAACCTCAGTTGCTAGATATTTTTCCGCCTTATTCACACGATGCTTGTTTACACGATCACCGCGTAATAGTTTGATAAAAATATACGAAAATTCAATTCCTATACTACCAAAAATGAAAATCAATCCCAGATATATCGGCATATACAAAAAAGATGGAAGGTCCTTGATAAAAGATTCCTCTAAACTATCCCTAGGTACAAATCCAGCATTAATTGCCCCAAAATTATCAACCAAGGAACTACCAATGGTCCAGAATATAACAAAACCAAATATTGCCAAAAAAGCGGTGAAACAAAGGGGGATAAAGTCATCAACTGTAAAAAAGTTTAGTAAAAAACTTTTCTTAGGAAGAATCTCTCGTTTCTTAATGTATTCACAGAAATCAGGAATCCGATTTTCTTCAATCTTTAACTCTTTTAATACATCTTCATCTACACGATGATAGAGAGTATGTTCTAATGTATACTCTTTCACATGTAATTCCTCACGATCTGCACTGTATTAGGCGATATTTCTGTAATCAGCGAATTTGATAGGATTTTCAGAATCTGTTAGCGAAAGCACAGAAGATTATTTTTCATTGCAAATAGATCTCTATCTTCCTTTGTTATTACCTTATTTCGGTTTGTAGTTATGTTATCACTAATATTTTTGGTGATTACCCCATACACATTCATAGAAAATATGGCAATATGAGAGGAATTAACACTCCAACTAACGCAAGCGTGGCGGCAAGTAACAATACCGGTATCGAAATCCAATCCTGTTTCGAAACGACCACTTCTTCAGTCTTTAGTACATCCCCTCTCAATGTTGAGAAGTTCTGTTGAGTACTCTTGTCCTGAAGCCGATTTGACATAGCAGAAGCCAAAATCATAGTAACGGTTATTATAATTGCGCCCATATTTAACCTATCAGCTGTTGTTTTGTCTTGATAGTAGTCATTTTCCAGTTGTGTTATTTGTTGTTGGATTTTATCGGTAACATCCGCAAAAACATAGTTTAGTAGCGTTATATTTGCAGTTAACATGGAAGATGGAGTGTAGAGATAATCGAAAACACTTGAAATAACATTCGCTGGAAAAAAGTTATCGGACAGGAAAGTTGCAGTACTAACGCTCTGAATTGGCATATAATCTTCCCATACTTCACGTTCTATTACCAGATCAAATCCTGCAATCTCTTTATCTGCAAAATAATATTCATCTTCAGGATAAGTATCAAATTCTTCTTGAATCGTATCTATATAGGTCGCTCCTACCCAC
>JAEOTF010000234.1 GCA_016840025.1 Candidatus Hodarchaeota archaeon | reverse complement strand
GTCTTCTCCCAATAATGGGGTTTTGTTATCAATTGTATTAAGCCTTTCCAAGCTCCAATACTTACAAGAATCCAGTAAAGAGGTATAGTGAAAGCGAATGGTATAAACGAATACTTTTTCTCTGCAAAAACAGGTGCTAAGTAAAGTAAAATTTGAAATAAGTTGCCACATATCAGGTTAATTAAACTTATTAAAGTGATCCATTGAGCAAATAACAAGAAATTAAACATCACTGGAAACAAGATCGATAGGATTGATATCATCCAAAGTAAAGGATTAATTAAAGGCAAAAAGACATGGCCCCCAAAGGTTAACTGGAACAATAAAAACTTTTTAAAACCAATTTTCTTTAGAAGATTCAACGGATTACGCATGTGCACTAGATATGTCTGTATATGTCCTTTACACCATCTCGATCTCTGTCGTATCCAACTTCCCAACTTTGAGTTAGCTTCCTCATAAGTATAAGAATTAAGCATTCCAGTATCGAGCCCTTTTTTACATATCCTCATACCTAAATCAGCATCTTCAGTTACATTATGTGGATCCCAGCTTCCAAGCTCACGTAACTGCTCAATTCTAAAATGATTACTTGTTCCCCCCAAAGGAATGGGTGCATTAATTGCGCTTAATCCTTCAAGATAATAATCATATCGATACTGGTATTCAAGTGAAAACCATCTTGTTAGAAGATTTTCTGTTGAATTATAAAAGATTAAATGCGACTGGAAGCATGCACGATCTTGTCTAATTCCCTGGAAGGCTATGATTGCCTTCTTGAGCTGATCTGGTTCTGGATCGTCTTCTGCATCGTATATTACAATATAATCACCTTTTGATCTCAAGAGTCCATAGTTACAGGCTCTGGGCTTAGTCTTTATATTTCCTCTGGGAATAATTATTGGATCAAATATTTTCAAGAAATCCCTGTGTAGAGATGACTTCGCTTTTATAATTCCGAAAAGCCCCAGCTTTCTTGCTTCTCTAAGGGTTTCTTCATCATCCTCTTCAAACAGAATCTTAACATCTAGTTTATCCTTAGGATAATCCATCTTGTAAATACTCTCCATTATGTGTAACAAGACTTTTGCTTCTTTGTATACAGGCACAAGGATCGTGTAAACTGGGAGTTCTTTCCTAATTAAGTTCTTGACATCTTCCTTAGAAACATAGGTTTTTAACTTTCTATTTCGTATACCTTTAAAAGCGACATAGAACCGGAAAGGATTAATTAAAGAGTAAAAGAAGTTGGTAAAAGTAAAAATAAAAATCAACGAAATTTGATAACTCACGATAAAGAGTCCTAAGAAAGCGAATAAAGTAAATAAAATAAAATATTTTTGCCAGGGAACAAGAACATTATATGCTGAGTCGCCAGGACTCTTATAATATAAATCCCAATTAGAACTTCTACTATGAGTTTCCTTGTAAGCGTTCTCTATTGCTTCTTCGATAGTATCAATTGATCCAATATAATATTCGATTCTTTTATCGTTAAATATTTCTTTAAGATCGGTCAAAACTGTAGAATTCAATGGGTTTGCAGTAGCAAATCTCGCTACGGTTGTATTGATTACCATAGGGAATATGAGGTTATCTTTTAAGAACCTATATGGTAATGTTGACCCAAATTTTTTTTATTTAGTTTTTTGATGTAATGAAAATCCATTATATTGGCTAAATCGATAAAAAAATTCTCATTTATCTTATACTTCTTTTGCCGAAGAACAAAAATAAGATTTTCTTCAGTTACATCTGGACTTTTCAGGACTTCTAAATCTTGAGATCCATTCTTTTCTAATAGATGGATGAGTGAAGTTTTAGTTACTTTAGCTTTTTTTTGATAAGTTGAAGTGAAAATAGTATTCATTATTAAATCATCAAAGAAAGGTTTAGATCTCTAATCGTGACTTTATTCTATATAATTATTGCGAAACTAATTTATTCATAAAAATAGTATCTTGAAAGTAGTTTCCACATAATTGTTTTTTGGGATTTTTGACTTCAATCCCTAACTTGCATCCGAAGAATAGGCGCAGCGCGCGCGGAAGTTGTAACCAGACTTCTCGTATGAAAAAACACGGTGTCAATTTCGTTTAGATCGAGTCGGCTTTGCATTTGGTTGAGAACCTTTTCTGACCAATCTTCAATTTCTGCTGTTTTCATGTTATTCAATGTCAGATCGTAGGGTTCAATCACATCTTTTGGAAACACCAATCCGTACTTTGTACAGAGAATGGCTACTTGGTAGCGCGCGCGCTACGGGATGCTGACATCATATTACCAGGTCATGACCCGGAAGTACTCAAAAAACACCCAGTAGTTGGACAGATTGCATTAAGAGAGTAGATAGTGAATTGAACTATAACCAGATCATGTAAGCATAGATGAAGCATGTCCACTATATTACTGCACGGTTAAGGTGACCCTTAACCTGTCACACCTCGCTGTGCGGAAGTGCGCGCGCTACACAAAGGTTGGTTCCGTGGTTTATGCTTAGCGGGGGTCATACTTTGGAACATATTTCAACTTTTTCTCGTTCTTGATTATTTTTATTAGCCAAACCATTTTTCTGCCGAAATTTTGTACGGTTTCTATTCCTTCTTCATCTTTTTCTACTTCACCTTTCTCAAGCCCAATCGCCACGTTCCAATTTGAGGAGCCTGGAATGATCATTCCTTGATGCAAGAAGAAGAACATTAACTCGGCAAGAGTGAAATTCTTTCCAGCCCTTCTTGCGACAACGAGAGGTGCGCCAACCTTGTTCTCAAAGACTCGCCCTTGCCCCTTTGGTGAAAAAGAAAGGTACCCAGCTCTATCAATCAACGCCTTTATTTCAGGAGTAGCAGAACTAAAGTAAACAGGAGTAGCTAAAATGATTCCATCAGCTTCAACCATTTTTTCGAAAATTAGTTGAAAATCATCTTTTATTATGCATTCTCCAGTTTTTCGACAAGACAGACAATGATTACAGCCTTCTATTTTTTTGTCTGCTAATCGAACCAATTCAGTTTGCGCCCCATCTTCTTCGGCAACTCTGAGAGATTCGAACACTAATCTTTCTGTGTTTCCGCCGATTCTGGGACTTCCAACAATGCCAACTATCTTAATCATAAAAGAACACTCATGAAAGTATTCTTAATAAACTTAGAGACTGATGGCAGAACTTTAGTAAATCACTATTTTCAGTGAGAACATGAGTTAAAAAAAAAGCGCGCGCGCTAACAAAAAAAGAAGGGGGGGGGGATCTATTCTAGATTAGTTGTGGGGGTTGGGAGTTAGTCCAGCTATTCTTAGAACGAAGCACAAACAGTGATTACCTGGCGTCAACTCTTCGGTGAAATCTGGTGCATTGCAGCATTGATTGGGATAAGAGACATCTGGCACAGGCGATTCAATGTTCGATGGACAACATGGACCTCCCGGCCACACACCTTGACCTTCGACATAAACCGGAATTGTACCTCCACCCCAAGCACGACATCCTTCAACATACTCGTCGGTTTCATAGCCAAGAAAGACTAATAATCCCGCTGGAAGAGGAATTTTGGCTTGGTCAGGCAGTGGATTGCTGGATCTAGCTGTTCCTTGGTTTATTGGTATATTTGGATTGTACACCGCCTGCACTCCTGTGATAGAGTAGGCGATCGAAGCTGCCAGAAGTAGCATCGTAGTGACAACTACTAATCTTTTCATCTTTTATTCTCCTTTCAACTTTTTTCCTTCTTCATTAGATCTAAGAGTCTACACGCGGGCGCACTAATAAATAACTATGTTATATTAGCTATAATACAAATGATCATATAGTAGCACACGCGAAGTTCATATCTTACCTTTTCTTGTTTTCAATATTTTCTCAATAGATTCAGGTGAACTCGGAGCAAGCACACTAGAATATAATACAATGCAATATATTCCAGCGCGCGCTAAAAACACAAACAAAAAAACGAAAAACACAGACAAACCTTATATTTTGAGTAAAAACAAAGGTTGAACATTCAATTCTTTTCTAAAAAGGTGTAAAAAATGATCGAAATGATCTTATCGGGTTTTCTCTTTCTGTTTATTATAATTACACTCATTGCAAGTGAGGCATTTGGTAATAAAGTAATAAGTGATTTGGATTCAGACGCTAGGCTGCAGAAGATTAACGATGAGCCAAATAAATTTAAAATAAGCATCGTGTTAGCGCTCATAGAGCACTTTAGCATAATTGCTCTTGCTTTAATTTTGTTTATCGCTTTTAGTCCCTATAACCTAATACTTGGAATTGTTTGGACCATCGCTCGAATAGGAGAAGGCTTGATCGATGTATATAATGAAAAGAACTACTGGGGACTTCTCAATATAGCAAGACAATACTCAGGTACTAGTGTTGTTGAAAAAAATTCGTTGAGTGATTTAGGTCGTACAATTCTCCAAACAAAAAACTCTAGACTCGCATCTGCACAAATCTTATTCTCCATTGGTACGCTCGCATACTCAATCCTGTTTGTTACCTATGGAGT
>JAEOTF010000233.1 GCA_016840025.1 Candidatus Hodarchaeota archaeon | reverse complement strand
TCAGTGGCACAGGTTCGGAAGTGACAATCAGAAGTCCAACACTTATCTGTCATACCTCTACACTTTTCACAAGATACAGAAGTAATGTTTGAATCAATATTTTCTTTAAAGAATTTAACTAGTCCATCATGTAGTTCATTATCTCCATGTGACGCAAGGTAAATTTCACACGCTGTACAATTTAATCCACAAAAACTGAGATCCCATTCTGGTTTTGTATCTTTGTTCATTGCTGTTCTCCACAGTTCACAAATATTAATCACAGTTTAACAAATACTAATGTTTGTTATTTGACTTAGAATTCTGGTTACTCCTCTAAAGATTTGGTCTTATAATACTTTGATAATTAAAAGATTATTTTAACTTTTAATGCTCATTCTATCTAATGTAATAAACAAACCTTTAGAAAACAGATAGAAAAAAGCTCTCACTGTATTTTATTAACATAATCAGTGTAATTCCTTTCTTCTTAAGGAAGATTCAGGAGCAAACTATATGCTAGATATCAACCTAATCCGGGAGACTCCAGAAGTAGTCCGAACTAATCTAGAACGGCGAAAGAATCCTGAATATCTTAAAATGCTTGACGATTTAATTATTGCGGACAGGAAATGGCGCGAATGTAGAACAAAAGCAAATCAACTCCGTCAGACTCGTAACAAAGTTGCTAAAGAGATTAGAACTCTTAGCGGGGATGAGAAACAAACTAAAATTCAAGAAATGCGTCAAGTGAACAAAGATATTACAGATTTAGAAACCCAAACAAAGGAAGTGGAAGAAAAACGGCAGAATTTTCTCGATCGTTTACCTAATTTAATGCATGAATCAGTGCCATATGGAGCTGATGATACAGAAAATGTTACTATCCGTAGCTGGGGAACCCCTCCTAAATTTGACTTCAAACCAAAGGATCATATTGACCTCATGTTGGATTTAGATCTCTTAGAACTGGAACGTGCAGCTAAAACTTCAGGGTCACGATTTTATTATCTCAAAAATACTGCTGTTCTCCTTGATTTGGCTTTAATTCGCTTTGCTATGGATCAACTCATAAAAGAAGGCTTCACACCCTTTACAACTCCTGTACTTGTACGTAAAAAACTTCTTTATGGCACTGGGTTTTTACCAGTTGGGGAAGATGATATCTACAAAATTGAAGGAGAAGATCTAGCTCTTATTGGTACCAGTGAAATTTCACTTGGAGGTTTACACATGGATGAAGTGCTCGAGCATTCCCAATTACCGTTATGGTACTGCGGATTTTCTCCATGTTTTCGTACCGAAGCGGGCGCTCACGGCAGAGATACGAAAGGGATCTTTCGTGTTCATAAATTTCACAAAGTCGAGATGTTTAAGTTTTGTGAACCTGATAAATCTTGGAAAGAGCATGAACACATGATTAGCATGGCAGAACGGGTTTTTCAATTATTAGAAATCCCTTATCATATCGTAAATATATGCACAGGTGATTTGGGAGTTGTCGCAGCTAAAAAATATGATTTAGAGGCATGGCTCCCTGGACAAGGTGAAAATGGCAAATTTCGAGAGGTAGTGTCATGCAGCAACTGCACGGATTACCAAGCTCGCCGATTAAATGCACGTTATCGTCCTAAAGGCAGTAAAACTTCCAGACCAGAGTATGTACATACTCTCAACAGTACTACATTAGCTACTAACCGAGTTATGATTGCAATTCTAGAAAATAATCAACAGGAAGATGGATCAGTTCTACTTCCCAAAATTTTGCATCCGTACACTGGTTTTGAAGTAATTGAACCGCTTGAGAATAAAAAATAGCTCTATTTCTTCTTTTTATAGTATTCTTTCAATTTTTTCAATAGATCCTCTAGTGTACCTGTCAAATCTGCCTCATGATTTGGTGTTGCTTCCGTACCATATGGTACAGTTAGAAATGTCCTCATTCCCGCTTTCTTAGCTGGAATAATGTCTTCTTTTATCGAATTTCCGATCATAATACATTGAGATGGTATAAGATTGATATGGGCAAGTATTTCTTCAAAATACCCTGGAATGTATTTTGTTGTATGCATATTATCTCCTGTCGTAATAAAATCAGGTTCAAAATTGGAATTAAGCACCCAAGATAATCGAGTTCTAATCGCTATCTCGGGAAAGACAGGATTAGTCGCAATAACTACTAAAAAGCCGCATTCTCGAAAAGTTTCTAATACTTCTGCTGCAAAAGGCTCAGGTTTTACCATATCCTTTAACTTAGGAAAATCTGTTTCATAAAAAATCTGGAAACGGTTTAGTGTTTCTTCAGTAGAAACAGGTATGATTTTACAGAATTCTTCGGTGAAAAATTCAACATTCGTTTTAGTACCTGGATTCTTAAACATCTGCCTAGCAACTTGAAGAAATATAGAAGCAAATTTTTCAGAATCCATAACATCGAGGAAATATTTTGACGCTTCTTGTACATATTTTCTTATGAATTGAGTGACATCATATTGTATTAAGGTTTCATCTAAGTCAAAAAGTGTCGCCCTTATTTCTTGAAACACCTAATCACCTGCATTTAATAAAAATGATAAAAAAAATTTGGTTTTTTTCGGGAATTTAGCTATATTTTAAGCATATTCAGCAACATATCTCCGAAATACACATTTTCGAATTTCTTCTGCAAATAGAACTGTTGAAGCTACTGTAAAAATAACAATCCAATCCATTACCGTCAAGGAAACAGTGTGTAAGATTTCTTGGAAGACAGGAACATACACCACTACAAATTGGAGAAAAATAGTCAAGAAAATTGCACCCCATAACCACAAATTTTGTTCCTTCATCGTAAACGAAGATTCTGTTTCTGAGCGTGAACTGAGGGCCATAAATTTCTGGAACATAATAATGACACAGAAAGCAATTGTTTGTGCTCGTGGTAAACGGTCTTGCCAGAGAGTGTGATCGTCCCAACCTAATTCCCAAAAGAAGAGCCATAAGGTACCTGCAGCAATCACTATACCAGCTAGAAGGATGTTAGCATACATATTTCTAGATAGAAATCCCTCACCAGGATCTCTGGGTTTTCGATCCATTAAATTAGGCTCAGGTGGGTCTACACCAAGAGCTAAAGCAGGTAAACCGTCTGTTACAAGATTCATATAGAGTATTTGTACAGCTAGTAATGGAATAATGGTTTCAGCATGACCATTCGCAGAACTAGCAGCTTCACCACCTGAGAGAAATGCAATTAACAAAATTCCAAAAAACACTGTCATTACTTCGCCTGCATTACAGCCTAGGAGGTAACCGATGAACTTCTTCATATTATCATAGATACCGCGGCCTTCTTCCACCGCTGCTGTGATTGTGGCAAAATTGTCATCAGTGAGAATCATCGCTGCAGCTTCACGGGCCACATCTGTACCCATGATTCCCATAGCTACTCCAATATCTGCCTTTTTAAGCGCAGGCGCATCATTCACTCCATCACCAGTCATTGCAACAACTTGATTATTTTCTTGTAAGGCGGTAACGATTCTCATCTTGTGTTTTGGTGAGACTCGTGCATAAATCCCTGTTTCCATAACAGAATCATTGAGTTCTTCATCGGACATTTGATCTAGGTCTCTTCCGGTGAGAATTCCCGCGTTTTCTCCCTCAGTTATAATGCCCACCTCTTGTGCTATAGCTTCAGCTGTTACTTGATGATCTCCTGTGATCATTACCGTTTTAATACCTGCTTTACGGCATATTGCTACAGATTCGGCACTCTCAGGTCGAGGTGGATCCAATAAACCAACTTCACCTACGTAGGTAATATTGGTCTCAAGGATTTTTGTCGGATCCTTGACGCCTTTTACAGCCTTTAGTATTTCATTATCAACTTCTCTATACCCCAATGCAATCATACGAAACGCTTTTTTGGCTAATTCTTCGGAGTTAGCACTTAATGATCTTTTATCTTCCTCTGTAAGTGATTTGCTGGTTTTACCCTCTAAGATGTGAATACTTCTACTTAGAAGAATATCTGGAGCTCCTTTGAAACAGGCAATTTTACTCCCATCTTCCCTTTTACAGATGACTGTCATCATTTTACGATCAGAATCAAAAGGTATTTCATAAATTTTAATCCATTCGGGTTTTAATTCAACCTTTTCTCCTAAAACAATAAGAGCTCCTTCGGTAGGATCACCTATAATTGAATAATTTCCATTCTTTTCTACTAAATGAGCGCTATTGTTTAAGATGCCTATACGGATTAGCAATTCAAGAGCTGGGTCATCCTTAGTTTGAACGACGGTCTCATTTTCCAAAATGTCTCCAACTGGTTTATACCCCTCTCCACTAACCATAAGGCTGCGTTGAGGAAGTAAAATTCTTTTTACAGTCATTTCATTTGTCGTAAGAGTTCCTGTCTTATCTGAACAAATAACTGTAGTACTGCCTAGGGTTTCTACAGCCTTCAGTTTTCTTACCACTGCACGACGTTTCGCCATCCGTTGAACTCCTATAGCAAGCGCTAAAGTAACCACTGCAGGCAATCCCTCTGGAATAGCGGCTACTGCAAGACTTACCCCCACAATAAACATCGTAACTGCAATGTTTGGAAATTCATCCCAGTTAAAGTCCACCGCATTCAAGCCTACGTAGGATCCAACAAGGAATACTATAAAACAAATTAATAGAATCCCTATCCCCACCTTCTTTCCGAATTCATTTAATTGAGTTGTAAGTGGGGTTTCAGTGCTCCTTGTTTCGGCGATCATTGTAGCAATTCTGCCCATTTCTGTATTTAACCCCGTATCTGCGATTACCGCCTTAGCGCGTCCATATACTGTTGTTGTTCCTTGAAATACCATATTTTTTCTATCAGCTAAAGGAGTATCAATAGGTAGTGCTTCAGTAGCATACTTCTCCACAGGGAGTGATTCACCAGTTAGCGAAGCTTCATTTAAACGGCATGAAAAACACCAAAAAATCCGTGCGTCTGCTGGTATAGAGTCTCCTGATGCTAATTCAATAACATCTCCTGGGACCAACTCTTTAGCAGGAACTTTTTGTAGTATTCCATTTCGGTACACTAAGGCATGAGGAGCTGTCATAGCTTCCAAGGCTTCGATTGCTTTTTCAGCTCGGAATTCTTGGACGAAACCGAGGATGGCATTCATAATCACAATAAATAAAATAGCAATAGCGTCGATCCATTCCCCCAATAAGGCAGATATTGCAACAGAGAATAATAAGATAATCACGAGAAAATCGTTGAATTGTTCTATAAATAAACCAAGCAAAGTCGTAGTTTTTACTTTCTTTAGCTCATTAAGACCGTATTTAAGCACCTTCTTATTATAGTCTTCTTCAGATAACCCGTCAGGACTTGAAGATAGTTTTTTCCAAACTTCTGACATTTCCATGGAATGCCATTTATTATTCATTGAATCCCACAAAAACCTGTGACTCAATTGCTCAATTTTTAAACTTGTTTTCTTAAACCTCCACCAATGCACCTCCACCAATTACTCAGAAGAAAACTTATCTGAATTCTTTTACATATTACATTACTGTAGCAATTTGTATATCTTTATCCAACTGCTAATGCTTCACCATTTTCATTCGATAAATCATTTTTCTAATTTCATCTATAAACAGGATTGTAGAAGATATAACAAAAATACCAAACCAGTCAGTTGCATCTAGGTTAACAGTGTGAAAGATATCATGAAAGAATGGTACATAAACAATAACAAATAATAAAAATAGATTTAATAGAAAAGCAGCCCATAAATACCAATTTTGAGTCTTAATTGTGAAAATAGAGTGGATTTCAGAACGTGAGGTTAATGACATAAAATTTTGAAACATTATGCATACGATAAACGCTGTAGTCTGTGCTTTACCCAAGTGATCCTCCCATAAATCAATATCAAGCCCTAACTGCCAAAAGAATAGAAATAGTGTTCCGATAGCAATAATTAATCCTGAAAACAAGATTTTTATATACATATCTTTTGATAGAATACTTTCCTCAGGATCCCGTGGAGGTCGCTCCATTATATTTGGTTCAGGTGGATCTATACCGAGAGCTAAAGCTGGTAAGCCGTCTGTTACTAAGTTCATGAATAAGATTTGTATAGCAAGGAAGGGGACAATAGTTTCTGTACTTTCACCTACTCCTGTTGCTTTTCCTCCTGATAAAAATGCGATTAGTAGAATACCAAAGAAAATGGTCATTACTTCTGCAGCATTACAACCTAGGAGGTACCCAATGAATTTCTTCATATTATCAAAGATACCTCTTCCTTCCTCAACTGCAGCAGTTATCGTAGCAAAGTTGTCATCCGTCAGAATCATTGCTGCAGCTTCACGGGCCACATCCGTTCCCATTTTTCCCATAGCTATTCCAATATCTGCCTTTTTAAGCGCAGGCGCATCATTCACACCATCACCAGTCATTGCAACGATTTGATTGTTTTTCTGCAATGCAGTGACAATCCGCATCTTATGGGCGGGGGAGACTCGTGCATAAACTTGTGTATCCATAACCTGTAGCCTTAATTCTTCATCCGATATCTGTTCTAATTCTTGTCCTGTAAGAACTCTCTGCTCTTCCTCATTAGTAATGATACCAACGTCTTTTGCTATTGCAACAGCTGTTGTTCGATGATCACCAGTTATCATTACAGGCATTATACCTGCTTTTCGACACTGTTGGACTGATATTGCACTTTCAGGACGGGCAGGATCGACCAATCCTACTTGTCCTACATAGATAATTTCAGATTCTAGTATATCTTCTGGTTTTTGGGCATCTTTTAGTTTTTGTAGAGTAGAAGCATCTATATCTTTGTAACCTAGAGCTAGCATCCGATAGGCTTGCTTTGATAATTCTTCGGATCTTTCTTTTATATTTTTACGGTCTATGTTTGTTAATTCCCGAACTGAATTTCCATCTAGAATTTTAGTGCATTGATCCAAAAAAATATCTGGTGCTCCTTTGATTAACGCAATTTTTTCTCCATCTTCTTTTTCATAGACTACTGTCATCATTTTCCGGTCACTATCAAAAGGAGCTTCGAATAAATGCTTCCATATACCCTCTAAATGCACTTTCGCTCCTAAAACAGATAGTGCGCCTTCGGTAGGATCTCCAACAATTCTATAATCCCCTTCTTGAGACATTTCTAATACCGAAGTGTTACAGAACATGCCTATCTGAACTAATAATTTGAGATCTGGATGCTCCGTTACTTTTACTGAGTGATCCTTGTCCAAAATATCTCCTTTGGGAGAATAACCCTCTCCTGTTACAGTATAAAGTTTATTAGGTAATAAAATTCTTTTGACAGTCATCTGGTTTGTTGTTAGGGTTCCAGTTTTATCCGAGCATATAACTGTAGTTGATCCTAAAGTTTCAACTGCTTTAAGTTTCCGAACAACAGCTCGCTGTTTCGCCATTCGTTGAACACCAATTGCTAATGCTAAAGTAACTACTGCTGGTAATCCTTCTGGAATGGCGGCTACTGCAAGGCTTACACCTACTACAAACATCGGAACTGCAATCTCAGGCCATTTATCCCAATCGAAATCCAGAGAGCTTAAACCTACATAGAAACCAAGCAGAAAAACAATAAAACATATTATCAAAACTATAATAGCTATTTTCTTTCCAAATTCCTTTAATTGGATAGTAAGTGGTGTTTCAGTACTTTTTGTTTCAGCAATTAATGTCGCAATTTTCCCCATTTCTGTTTGAGCTCCAGTAGTACAAACTACTGCACTAGTTCGCCCATTAACTGCTATCGTCCCTTGAAAGATCATATTCTTCTTATCTGCTAAGGGGGTACCACTGGGGAGTGTGCTAATTGCAGCTTTATCAACTGGAAGAGATTCACCTGTCAAACCTGATTCATTCACCCGAAACACATAACTTTTAAAGATTCTTGCGTCCGCAGGTATGCTATCTCCTGACTCAACTTCGATAAGATCCCCTGGTACTAATTCCCTTGATGGAATGATAGCTAATTTACCATTACGCTTAACACGTGCATGAGGAGCTGTCATCGCCTCTAATGCTTCAATAGCTTGCTCAGCTCGGAATTCTTGTACAAAACCAAGAACAGCATTAAACATAACAATGATGGCGATAGCAATTGCATCGATATATTCACCTAAGGCAAACGAGATCGCTACAGAAACTAGTAAAATGATTATAAGAAAGTCATTAAACTGTTGAAGGAATCGTTGGACCTGAGAAACAGATTTCTTCTTCTTGAGTTCATTGGGTCCATATTTAACAAATTTTTCTTCAAATAATTCGTTCGATAATCCCTTATGGCTTGACCCTAACGTTTCCCATATTTCAGACATTTCTGTCGAGTGCCATTGACTGCTCATTGGATTCACTAACTTCTTTTACGTTAAATGAATGAGTTCTTAAAGATTAAACAATTAAACACAGTATCACTTTTCAAAGATTAATCTAAAAGATGTGTCAGATATGTTCTTCTTAATCAAGGTATTACAACCAAATAGGAGTATTTAGTTATGACACGCCCTAAACAAGAGGAATTTTCTCTCCAAGTTAAGCATACACCTATACGGGATGAATATTTCGAGGTGTCGGCGTCGACACCCGTTAAAGAGCTAGCAAAAACCCTGTCAGAAGGTGAAAATATCACCGCTGCCATTGTTGTGGAAGATCAAGTTCTGAAAGGGATCATTGTTAAGGATGATGTTCTAAAGAAGGCTATTCTGGCTAGTGAGGATTGGGAATCCCTTAGAGCAGCAGATATTATGACAACACCTGTCATCACAATTGATGCAAATGCTGACTTTCGTCAAGTCCTTGATATATTTGCAGAAAAATCTATTCTAGCTGTTCCAGTTGTAGAAGAAGGCAAATTATTAGGTGTTTGTACGATTTTTGATGCATGTAACCAATTATATCAGTTTGCCAATTATATGGACTCTATGCTACAAAATATTGAACAATTTTCACCAGGAACGACCTCTGAAGGAGAGTGATCACTATTCCCTATTGTAATAATTGTGGTGTGTTTCATGAAATACTCCCATCATTCTGTTCAGAATGCGGCAAAGATTTGCGACAACTGCGTACAACTGCACCACATGAAGAAAAACCAGTTCCAATAAACGCAGGAAGCCTATTCGATCCTCTGCTTGAATATTATGTCCTTAAGGAGAAATACTGGGATTGGGGATCAGGACCGATTTATGATTGGCACGGAAACACTTTAGGTCGTATGAATCGACGCTTTTTATCTTTGAGGCGTTTAATTGAGTTTATAGAACTTGATGGTTCAATGTCTGCTGTTATTAATGCTAAATTAGTCTCATTTCGTCCAACCTATGAACTTAAAGCTATTACCCCAGAAGGAGCAGAAATCCCGTTGGGTAGAATTCAAAAAACTCTATTGTCGTTCTTCAGACCTCATTTGTGGATGGAAGATGAGTTTGGACAGCGTATTTTTGATGCTCAAGGTAATTTTATGGGGTTTCGATTTGATATTATCGACTCAGCTACTGGACATTTAGCAGCTCATGTAGATAAACTAGATAAATGGCGCGATGTCTTTTTAGGAGGATTGTTTGACTTTTCAGACACTTATGCAGTCCAAATCTTTAATCCAAAATATGATCGTCGTCAAATCCTAGGATTAGTCCTAGCAATTGATAACATAGTACATGATCGTAAATAAACTCGGATAAAGGGAATAAGAATGAAACCAGAAAAAATAGCTTCACAAATGGCTTTGAATCCGGATATTGTTTTTCTAGACCATGCTGCTTTTTCACCAATGCCAAAGAGAACTGCTATGATAATGGCTAGTTTTACGAAAGCAAAAGCAGAATTTGGGACACTGGCTCCTGAATTCGATTTCTTAGAGTTTTGGGAAGAAAAAATGCCGCAAGCTCTTCAAATCACCGCTGACATCATCGGTGGCGATCCTGAAGGTGTAGGATTCACAAGAAGTACACTTCAAGGACTTCATACAGTCGTCGAAGGCTTCCCCTGGAAATCTGGAAACAGTTTATTAATTAATGATCTAGAGTTTACTACAAATTCATTCGTACATCAAATAATTGCCAAGAAAAACGGATTAGATCTTCGGGTAGTTAAAAATCATAATGGTATACTTCAACTAGAAGATTTTGAAACCCTTATTGATAAACATACCAAAATTGTAGCCCTCTCCCTAGTACAGTTCTCTAATGGTTTTCGTGCCCCGATAAAAGAGATTGCTAAACTTGTACATGAAGTGGATGGATATCTCTTAATTGATGGTATTCAAGCAGTTGGGGCTATGCCTGTTGACTGTAAAGAACTTGGGATCGACGCATTAGCTGCTGGGGGATATAAATGGGCTTTAGGACCTTTCTTAACAGGCTACGTTTGGACAACAAAGGAGCTACACGAATTACTCGTTCCTTCATTTGTAGGCTGGTGGTCGTCAGAGAATCCCTTAGAAATGAGTCATTGCGACTTCATTCCTGCCAAAACAGGTCGACACTATGAACCAAGCCCAGCCTGGGAAATTTTAGGAATGATTGAATCTTTCAAATTCTTACTTGAGATAGGACTCCAAAATATCTTTTCCAACATTCTTACTGTTAATGATTATCTAGTAGAACGATGTGAAGAAGCAAATATTGAAGTGTATTCATCAATGGTACCTGATCATCGGAGTGGTATTATAAATCTGGGCTGGTCAAAAATGGATGCTGTCAAAATTGTAAATAAATTGAAACAGCAGTCAATCGCTGTGAGTCCCCGAGCAGGAAGAATTCGGGTATCACCCCATGGCTATAATACCAAAGAGGATATAGATCGATTTATTGATGTTTTAATTACGCTGAAGTGAATATCTGGAGATTCTAACCAAAGAATCAAAATGTCCTAAATAGGTCGCTAGTTACTGGGAAGCGAATAACTTGTCCCTTAAACAGAAAAAAACTGTTCTTTTTATTTGTACTCACAATTCAGCACGTTCTCAAATGGCTGAAGGATTAGTTAAGGAAAAGTTTGGGGAACGATACATTGCTTTCAGTGCAGGCACTCACCCTTCCTCTGTTAATCCTTATGCAATTAAAGTTATGACTGAAATCGGTATTGATATTTCAAAACATACTTCTAATAATCTAACTGAGTTTCTAGAACAGGAAATCGACTATATAATAACAGTTTGCGATAGAGCCCAAGAATCCTGCCCTATTTTTCCAGGGGGAAAAAATTTCATCCACAAGTCATTTGAAAATCCTGTTGATATTACCGGATCCGAAGAAGATATTTTAGACGGTTTTAGAAGAGTAAGAGATAAAATTCGAGAATGGGTATTGAAACAATTTGGATAATCTTTGACAAAAATGAATACGCGTCGAATTTTTTTGTTATAACTTCTAGGTTTCTCCTAGAATAAGAACATTCATTATATTTTCAGAAATGTCCTTTCCATACTTGATTTTCTTTGATAAGGCTATTTTGATTGTATTATCTGACTGATATATTTTATTTTAATTGAAGGAAGTACAGAACGAAATAGTTTATAGATTGGAAATATTAGCTCGTGAAGAAATTGATTGAAGGATTATGGATCATCAATCATGCGGGAATCTGCCTTTATAATTTTGAGACAGAAACGGTCAAATCGACAGACAAAGAATTATTTGGCGGATTACTGACAGCTATTGATATATTAGCAAAAGATGTAGTAGGAAACGGACTTAACATGACTCAGATGGGGGATTTGAATTTTTATTATGCCCACCGTTCCTCTATCTTATTCGTTCTTGCTGCACCATCCATTAATAATGAAGGGAAAGTTAGAAAAATTCTCAATGAAATAGTAAGGCAATTCTTTAATGAATTCGAGGAATTCGTATGGACTTCCTTTATGGAAAGACTGATTAATTTGGAACTTTTTGCCTCTTTTGATGAAAATGTTCTGATCTTTACTAAAGATCCGAAAATAGACACTACCAAATGCAGAGAAGATCTCGCTGATGTATTCAATAGACTTGTTTATAGGATAACTGAAAATTACCAATAATGGTAAATGCTTTCAAAATCTAGTATAGTGATGGTATCCGCGTCGCCTGGTGACTTATTTTCTAAAATAATTCAATAGCTTAATTTTGTGAATTTTCATCAATAATTTTTCTGATTTCCTTTTCTTTGAGTAAATACAATCCCCATGATGCAATTGATGGGACTTCCATGATTTTCCCATACAAAATATTTTGTTCTACTTCTTGTCGAGTCAAAAAAATAGATTCTGTAAATTCTGATGGATCTGTATGTTTTGTTCCTTGAACTAAGTCTGTAGCATAAAATAGATGTGCAGTTTGAGTTGTATAAGCCACAGGTTTAACTTGAGCGATTTTAATTAGCTTTTTGGCTTTATAACCTGTTTCTTCTTCTAATTCACGTAGCGCACAATCCTCAGGGGGTTCATCAGGATTCATCCTCCCACCTGGGAACTCAAGGGACCTTTGGCGCCATGCAGGTCTATATTGTTTAATTAGGAGGAACTTTAGATGATGTATTTCAGGGATTACCTGAACCCAATCTGCAGCTTTTACAACAGTGAACTCATGTAATTGATTATCCTGTAACCGATGTTGTTCAATCCATAACTGAAGATAATAATTTTGAAACATTGATTTCCTGGATATCAAAGTGTTGCTCCTATGTTTTTGTTCTGTGTTTTCCATCAGAAATCCCTTCGGAAACATATAGGATTTATTTGAACAATTTTACACAACAGTTTTTTAATTCAGCGAAAAGGTGATAAGATTGATAATACATGAGGTTATGATTGAAATGCATTCAGCGGAGATCAAACAGGGTCGGAATTTCGCTGTACGGTTGCTTTCTGATGAGGATATATTTGATTCACTCACGAATTTCTTAAAAAAGCATGAAATTACCAGTAGTATAATTTCAGGCATTGGTGCTGTATCTAAAGCGAAAATTGGTTTCTTTGATGGGAAAGAATATCTTTCTAAGGAAATCAACGAAACACTAGAAATTCTTTCATGTAGCGGAAATTCAAGCCTTTTGCAGGAAGGAGAACCTTTTCCTCATCTCCACATAGTCTTGGGTAAGAAAAATGGGGAAGCTTATGGTGGGCATTTACAACCCGGTTGTATAATTGGAGCAACAGGCGAGTTTTTCATAACTGAAATTACGCCCACTATTTACCGTGCTAAAGACGAGGAAACAGGTTTAAATCTTCTACAATTATCTCAATAAGTGTCTAATCGAACAAAAGGATTATATCTCATTTCATTTCCGATAGTTGTCGAAGATCCATGACCCGGGAGAACCTTAAGGTCTTGGGGTAATGTGTAAAGCTTTGTTCGAATGCTCTTCAACAAAGTGTCATAATCCCCTCCACCCAAATCAGTTCGGCCAATTCCCTGGGCAAATAGTGTATCACCTGTGAAAATAAAGGAATCCCCAAGCAAAGAGATTCCACCAGCGGTATGTCCTGGTGTATTAATCACCTTTAACTTGAAAACCTCTTCATTTTCCTTTAACTGAATGGTTGCAGCAGGAGATGGCTTATAGAATCGGTCAAAAAATTGAGGAAACCCAAGTAAAATAGAGTCATCATAATGGGTTCCTTTTGCATTATTATCTAGCCCTAAA
The DNA here is from genome assembly GCA_016840025.1 of Candidatus Hodarchaeota archaeon. The sequence goes on along the minus strand of JAEOTF010000233.1, from coordinate 13,044 downwards.
TATTTTGCATCTCCTTCGCCGATCGCAATTGGAATGTCATTAAAGTACTCTTTGAGCTCTCTATTAGCTCCTATGTGATCCACATGTCCATGGGTATTAATTATCATTACCGGTTTCAAGTTATTAGACTTTACTACTCCTATGATCTTTTTTGCTTCACCCCCTGGATCGATAATAACTGCTTCTTTGTCATCCCAGCTTAAAATATAGCAGCATGTGGCAAAAAATGATACATCTAACGCCTTGAGAATCACTTAGAGTTCCTCGGTCATGTTCGTGTTGTCAACTATTGACTATGTAGCTTGTTTCAATGATTCAAAACATTCAGTACAAATGTTTGTTTCCATAGCATCGGTACCCGCACAAGGATTACAAACTTTCTCGGGCCAATTCCCACCCACACTTACCTCTTCGTGAAAAAATGGACACAACCCAAACCCATTTTTGCAGAGATGCACCGTAATAAGTGACTTAGTCTCTTTTTCACAGGTAAAACAACTCATGTTTTCACATCACAGGTATTCCTAATTAGAAAAGCTTTCTTTTTAGTTCATCTTATAAAAGTTAGATAGAGTTTGTATGAGGTTATCGAAACATCACTGAATTGCCCAAATGTAAACAAAAATTATCAGCTTTTGTCACTTATACGATTCTCAGTTTCTTTTTTGTCAGGTGTCATTCGCTTGTCCCGTTGCCGATCTAAGCTCCACCTAACGGGATGTAACCACACATCCTCTATCCCGTTGGCAGAATCGTTGGATTGAAACGCTTTCGGGATTACATGAACGATGATATTATAACCACCATTGACATCACTATTGATAAGAATGCCTTTGGCTGATTTAAACAACCCTCTAAATATCCGTGTGCCTTTGTATTTCTGGTGTTTTTGAATGGGCTCTTGGTCAAGAAAACTGCACTTGCTGGTGTAATCTTCGCGGGTAAAGATCACACGGATTCCTGCATCTTCCGCCTTGTATTCTAACATTTGTAGAAAGCGGTAGAACGGAATAGACACAAATGTTTGATTGGTCTTCTTCCCAAGATTGATCATCTGCTTCCAGCCTTTGTTTCTGCCAATAATAATTGTATCTATTTGATTCACAATACACCAGTCAATATACATTCTACTGATTTTGTGGAAGAAATCAAAGAGTTTTCTATCCCTTTCATCCGTTATTTTTTTTCTTTTCTTACCTGTCTTAATATTTTGCTTGTCATACATGCTTTGTAACTTAGCTAATTCTTTGTTGAAGTATTGGTCAATAGCTTTGACAATGCCGCCTTTGACAATAATTGGTCGTTCGCCAATATTGTTCACATTAGTTATCAGATTGTCCAACCCAATATCTGTTCCAACAATTCTTTTAGGTCTAGTATTAGATATAATTGGGATTTGTTTCGAGTAAAGGACTTCCAAAATATAGCCTGTGCCTTTTGGGATAATCCTAGCACCTAAGAATTTGGTATTTGGGTGTAGTCGAGTTTTAATTTCAAGTCTTATGACTTGAGGAAGTTTAAACAGTCCTTTTTTGTATCTCACTTGTTGATTCGTGAAGATTAAAAGAAATTGTCCGTTTTTGGGTTTATATTTTGGTAAACGTGGTTCTCCAGTGTATTTGTGAGGATTAGTCAGCCAATCTTTATGAGATTTGAAATAGGAGTCCCAAGTCGAATCGACATGCCTGAGAATCTGTTGTGAGGTTGCGATTGGTAGACTACGATAATTAGGAGATCCTTTTATTAAAGAATTAAGTTCTTCGTAGCGTATCCATAATTTAGTCTTGAAATACTCTTGTCGAATGATATAAGTCGCTTTGTTGTACAAATTTTTGGCTAAATAGCATAGGTGAGCGAATGTTTTGTTCGGGGCAATCCATAGCCGTTCTGCTCTGGTTACAAACTGCTGGGTAGCTTTCTCTATTATAATTACTTGGTTTTCACTGATCTTGAAGACTGCTGTTGTTCCTTCTAATTGGAGTTGTTTTCGTAGTTCTTTGGGAATAGTAAAACGATAGGTTCTGGAGATTTTCATAGGTTTAGATAATTTCGCTTTAGATTCGACAAGAGATAAGTAAAGTTCTTGATTATTTTCATTTATAGAAATAAATAGCTGGGTGTTCTTTTGTATATTATAAAATTCACGAATTTGATTGGGAATAGTTACTTGTCCTTTGTTATTGACTTTGGCAAGTGCTTCTACATTGTTAGGAGTAATAAGCTGTTCTTGTAGAGAAGTATCGCTCAGAGTCATAGAAGGCACTCTACAAATAATATATGAATTTAAATTTATAAATCTCTGATGTAGAGAGATATTTGTAAATGAATTGCCCTTTTTTAATTCTTTAGTTGGTCAGTTTATGATCATACTTATTTTGTCGGCATAAATTTAACTGAGAATAACCTCTCTTCCAAGAACATGATTATAGTTTCTCTAAATCTCTGAAACCTCAAACGATCTATCCAGAGGTTCAAGTTACAAAAATTATCAGTAAGTCATATAGTCATGTATATATTATATTCAATTATTTATTTCCCATTATAGTCATAATATGAATACAAAATTCTAAGCTATGAAGGTATACTGGATTAAATGGGGTTCCCTTGTGCCACCAAGAAAAGGAGTAAAAAGGAAAAGGAAAAGAAGACCAACAAAAAGAAAAAAACAGAAACAGGTGGTAATAGAGGATCTAGAACCCTCAAATATTCTTAGTGTAATTTATGTCAATGATTCTGGCGTTTATCATTTTTATTTTGAGAATCAACTAATAAAAGATACCTTCACAGACTATGTGCTTACCTCGGGTTTTATAGCCGCTGTGATGACCTTCTCTAAAGAGAGTTTAAGTGACACCCCTTCTCTCATCAAAATGTCTCAAAGAGGGATGTGGTTACATCTTTGTACCGCACGAGAAAACACTCTTTGTCTCCTTTCAAGAAAAGAAATTCCAAAAAAATATCTCTCTATTCTAGATTTTATTGTACGTAAATTTGATGTTCCTCGAATGGCATCTGATCAACAATTACAGATGATGACAGAACTTCGTGACGTAATTCACGAATTTGATCCTTCATTTACCATAGGAGAACAAGAAATTACTAAGTGGGTTACTGTTAGCCGTAAAGACGGATTTAAAGTCTCCGAAGAAGAAATAAAAATACCCGAAAAAGAGATCGGTGAAGCAGAAAGCTTGTTGGATGAGTTAGATAATATTTGAAGATGAATTAATAGAAACTAAAAAAGAGGAAAGGAAAAGAGCATTATTTCTAGATTTCTGTAAAGGATTTCACTGTTTTTTCGTCGAGTTTCTTTACCATGGCCGTGCAAAGCTTGATTGCTTGTTCTACATCATTCAAATCAAGAATACCATTATGAGAATGAATATGTCGAGTTGGGACAGCAATAACGAGACTTGGACAACCTTTCTGGAATTTGTGAAATTCTGCAGCATCAGTTCTACCACCGGTAATTTGAGATAATTGGTATTTAATGCCTTCGTCTTCAGCAGTGTCGATTGCATAATTGAGTAAATTCGTGTTTGGAATCATACCAGCGTCATATGTGAAGATAGAGCATCCTTCTGACATCTTAGCTGGTGCTTTGACTTTTGAGATTCCAGGGACATCTCCAGATATATCAACCTCCAAGGCAATAGCTACATCAGGTTTTACAAGATAGGCTGTTGTATGAGCCCCACGTAATCCAATTTCCTCTTGAGTGGTTGCTGCCCCAAAATAAGTATTGGGATGATCTGAACCTATTCTTTTTAACACTTCTATGGCAATATAGGCTCCTATTCGATCATCAAAAGCTTTCCCAAGCGCTAATGTCACATCACGGGTTTCTTTTTCACCGTTATCCTTTTTCTTGATTCTTTTCCGTTTTAGGATTTCAAATTTTGAATCTGGTATGATAGGGTCGCCCATTCGAATTCCAAGGTCTTTAACTTCTTCATTTGAAGCGCAACCTACATCAATAAACATTTTATCCTTCGTAACGACCTTTTTTCTTTCTTCAGCTCCTAAAAGATGAGGTGGTTTTGCAGCGATTATCCCAGGAATTAGGTCTCCCTTCCGAGTACGGATTAAAACCCGCTGTGTTAACAAAGTTTGATCCCACCATCCGCCCAATTGTGTAAAAGTAAGATATCCTTTTTCCATTCCTAATGTACAAAATCCAATTTCGTCAACATGTCCAGCTATGAGTATTTTAGGAGCTTCTGCAGTTCCTTTTTTCTTGAAAACAAGCGAATATAATTTCGACATTAAAAATTCATCTGTATAATCCTTAACTGCTTGTTTAACAATCTTAATTGGTTCAGATTCGAATCCACTCGGTCCAAAGCTATTCGATAGCTTTTCTAATAGACTAATGTCCAAATTTGTCAAATTGTGATCACCTTAGGAAGAAGTATGAGCTTCTCTGAAAGACAACTTCAAGGTTATGGATATCTCTAATGTATTGATTTTTCAAATATTTCGATAAAGACCAGATGAGGCTAAAAAAGTAAAAATAAGAACTGAAACTCAGAATTAGCCCTATTTTTCTATTATTCGACACATGAAAAATACACTCGGCGTTTGTGGTGCACTTATGTGTACACAAGCCTTTTTTTTGTATTTTTAGTAATATTCACTATGTTATTGAGAAGGTATCTTACTCGAGAATTATCCTCTCGTTCTTTACCTTTCCCAACTTGTGATGGTGTAAGACCTGTCCTCAGAAGATAAAGAGAAGTCAGTATTTGACCGATTTAAAGAAGAATATATCGATGCTTTGCAAGAAGTTGGAAATATTGGTAGTGGACATGCAGCGACAGCATTAGCAGAGTTTCTAAATCGTCGTATTGACATGAGTCTCCCCCGATTTAGTGTGTTAAGCACTCATGAACTTTCTACATTTCAGTGGAAGGGACACTCAATAGCTACTGCCTTCATTGAAGTGCTTGTTGAAATTACAGGCGAGTTGGTCATGGATATAATGGTAGTATTCGATGAGGAAAGTGTTGAGAATTTGTTACGACTTGTCCAATCTTCGAAATTTTCTACAAAAGACTTTTCTCTTTACAAATTAAGTAGTTTAGAGCAATCTATTATCAAGGAAATCGGAAATATACTGGCATTACACTATCTCACAGCAATAAATACATTTTTGGGCACTAATTGTTTTCCAAGCTCTCCTTTATTCTTTATCGAATCGAGTGAGACAATTCTAACAAGTATTGCAAACCATTTCGGGGAAGACTTCTCTCATCTGCTTTTGATCGAATGTGATATCTTCACGAGTGATATGAAGCTGAACCCAATTATTGTATTAGTTCCTGAAGAAAATGCAACAGAAAGTGCTCTTAAAATCCTATTTGGTGAAATATGAACTGGAAACAGCTAATATTAGGTGTTCTTCTCGTGGACCTCAAAAACGACTCCCTGGATGCAATAAACGTCACTGCAGGAAATATCTCAATAGACTATAGCCCGAGAGTATTGCAAGTAGTCGGATTGGGATCATGTATCGCTGTAGCTTTTTATAATAAACCAAAAAAACTTGGAGCGCTTGCTCATGTAGTTTTACCCTCTAGTATTAGAGCAAGAACCCCTCAGATTAAAGGAAAATATGCTGATAGTGCAATAAAAGAACTTGTTACTTTATTTCAGAAGAAAAAAGCACGAATAAAAAATACTTCAGTTAAAATTACAGGAGGAAGTATTATGTTTTCTAATCTTAACCGTGATGTGTTTGACATAGGGAAGAAAAATTATATCGCAGTGAAAGAAGAACTCAAGAAATATAATCTCAAAATAGCATCCCAAGATATAGGTGGAAATCAAGGCCGTTCTATCTATTTTGACTTAAATAATGGCGACATCAAGATATTTTTCTCTGGTCAAAGACTAAAAAAAATTCTCTAGATCAGCATTTTTTTATTTGGAGGATTTCTGAAAGATTTAAGATCGATTTAATAGAATCAAAAAACAAGCTAAAGATTACAAAATTATTCCTCAAGTCTCAGAAGGCTTCCTTCTTCTCTTAACTTATGAATTAGTACAATTAATTTAATGTATTAGCTACATAATACAATTTAAAAATTCAGCTAGGAAAACTTCATCTTAATATCTGAAATACATCATGAAGACTATAGAATACGCCTTTTAAGCGATACACTTCTTATTGTCTATTAAAGAGGCAGTGGGTATTCTACCCTTTTACTGTTCTCCAACGTATTAAATTAACGGACGAAAATTTTTAAAGGAGACATAAAACGGTAGTAAAACATTGGAAATAAGTAACTATTTCCTATACAACTAAATTCTGAGAGGTTCTTTCATGAGAGAGAAACGAATATACAGTATTCTATTGCTGATCCTAGCAATTAGTATGGTTGGTATAGCATTTGTACCGATTAATGAGGCAAAAACCTCACGTACACCCGCTATACCTATGGACATCGGTCCAAAGCTTCGAGATCCTGATTTTCAGGTGAATTTTGATCCTACAATGCCTGATGCAGCTTCTACTACAGAAACCACAGGTACAGAAGGTCTTACCATTCTTGATCTGAAACGCGGGTTATGGTATGATGACACAGCTGGCCTTTACCTCGATTGGTATTATGTAGTAGCAGAAGGAGAAAATGCGGAAGTTTGGGTACAAACGGATCTGAGTTATCCTGATTCTCGACCCACACCCGTTGTAACCCAAGAACAGGTTGATTATCTGCTAAATGAATTTGATAGTAACATCTACCCCACTGACACTGGTTACTTCGGTACTGAAAACTACCATGATGGTAGCAATGCTCCCCTGGCTGGTATGTTAGGTTATCCCTCAGACTATTACTATAGTGACACAGGGAAATCAATAATTATGGTTTCAAACATCGGTGATGAGATGTTTTGGGATCCTGATTATCCCTACTTCGTTATTGGCTTCTATTGGGGTACTTATGAGTATTATTTCAATAGAAATATCATCAACATAGATGCAGATTTCTGGGAAGGCTATACTGGTTTAGAAGGTCAACCTGTCTATGAAGGTACGATTGCTCACGAGTACCAACACCTTCTCCATGACGATTATAATCCCGCTGATGAAACCTTTATGAACGAAGGCTGTTCTATGTTTGCGGAATATCTCTGTGGTTATGGAGTTGATTGGCCGAAAATTAACAGCTATTTGGCTACCCCTGACAATTCTCTAACTGTTTGGAGTGACCATACAGGAATCAACACCTTAGCTGATTACGGCGCAGCAGAACTATGGGCTCATTATCTCAATGATCGCTTTGGTCCTGAATTCCTCGGTAATTTTGTCCAATCAGGTTACCCAGGTATAGATGGTCTCAATTACTGGCTTTACCCGTATACTTTCAATGAAATCTACCGTGATTGGAGAATAGCTAATCTTCTCCATACCGACGCGATTGGTGGCGGTATCTATAACTACGAATCGCTAGATCTCGGTGAAGCTGATCCTATATACATGAATTCAGGTTCATTGCCAACAGCACAGTACGGTACAGATTACGGAAATACGATAACTATCCTTGGTTATGATACAGGTGTAGCCCAAATCGCTTCATATGGTTCAGACTATGTATACATTGATAACTTAGATGATTTCATTGAAAATAAACTTTTTGACTTTGATGGCGATGAAGGATATTACGTCGACTCTTGGACAGACCTTGGGGGTGGTCTCTGGTATTCTGGTGACGCAGATCTCTATAATGCATTGTTAACAGGCGAAGCTTATGTTGATCCCGCTGATCCAACATTAAGCTTTATTACATACATCGACATCGAGGACTACTGGGACTTCGGCTTTGTCCAAGTCTCTACTGATGGTGGCGCAACGTGGACTTCCCTTGCTAATGAGTATACCACTGATTACCATGAAGGCACCCACCCCGATATTGTCGCTAATCTTCCAGGATTAACAGGCTGGAGCGGTGGCTATATGCCCATGAGCTTTGATCTTTCAGCGTATGCAGGACAAGATGTGTTTATCGGATTCCGCTACATGACCGATTGGTATACAACCTACTATGGTTGGGAAGTTACTGAAGTAACTGTTAGCGGTAATTCAATTGTTGACCTTACACCTGTCCTCAGCTTCGAAACGGTAGACTGGCAAGTTACGCTGGTTTACTATAAAGAAAGAGATGACGGTAAGGGAATGCAACCTTATAAGATCAAAGACGTTACACTTGATGAACTTGAGACTGGATCCAGATTCACTGGAGATGCGCCGGACGAGATAGTCGCAATTATCAGCCCAATAAATGGCGGAACTGGCTTCGTAGATTATTGGTTTAGTATAACTGACTGGTAAACTATTCCTACAATCTAACAAAACCCTGTTACTGCACTACTCTTCCTTTCCTTTTTTTTCCCTTTTTTTTCAAATATGCTTTTTAGAGTTGTTTGTCATCTATTAAGCATAATATAGCAAAGAATCAGAGCAAAGATCCCAAATAAGAGATAGATATTACCTTTCTCCCCAAAACACCATATTTCACCATGTTTTCAATCAACTATTGCCTACACCAACATTTGTGTTTAAACTGGTCATGTTGGGTGAAGCGGGAGTGGGAAAAACTGTTCTTGTGAAGACTTTTATGAGAGTAAATATTTATTCGTACATTGAGATTCTAGGATAATAGAAAAGAAAGGTTGGTTCTTTTGAATCCATGGATTATCGCACATAGAGGAGCATCAGGTGTTTGCCCTGAAAATACTTTAGAAGCATTTTGGGCTGCAATAGCAGCTGATGCAGATATTATTGAGTTAGACCTACAACTTACAGCTGATGATGAAGTAGTAATTTTTCATGATAGAACTGTAGATCGTGTTTTCAATAAAAATTTAGGCAAGAGCATTAGTGATTTTGCTTTGGAAGATGTACAGCAACAAGATGTGGGTACTTGGTTTGACTCTGCCTATTCATGGGTACGTATTCCTACTTTACTTGAAATAATTGAAAAATTACCCGAACAAACCTCTATGATCTTAGAACTCAAAAGTACTGATCCAAATCTCGGAACTAAAGTTTTAAATATTTTAGATGACACAAGATTGCCTTTAAACTCAGGTTATATCTCTGTTAGAGATGTAAATACTTACAATTTAATAAGAGATGCTTCTTCAAGGCATAGAATCGGATTGATGCAGAAAAAACGCCCTCCAAATGAGTTATTAAGTATTATAGAAGAGGAAGATATTAAAGTCGCTCAGATTCGTTGGCGAAATTGGCAAAATTCGGAATGGTCAAAGTTACAGGAAAGTAAAATTCTAGTGACAGCCTATTATGCTGATTATCCTACAGATTATGAATTTTTGTGCAATCACAGCGTTGATGGTATTTTAACGAATTTCCCTTCAAGGCTACGAAGCTTTTTTCTTCAGAGGAAAAACCAGATAGATTAATCATTTTATGTCGTTTTTATCTGGTTATGAAGCATAAAAGTTGCTAGCATCACATCAGGCTAATATTTCATTCATTTTGGTCTGTAGTGTACTGTAGTTGGGTTTAAAACAAAATGTTTGATAAAATCTTGGAGTTTGTGTCTATAAAACAGCATTTTCTACTTTAATAATACTAAAATGCTCAAATACAACGTTCAATGAATTGAGTTTAGTTATGGGAATTTTTGAATTTTTATTCACTTTCATTGACCTCTCTCTTAGTCACTTAAAAGAAGGGATCCCTTAATACTTATAATAAGGGCATGATTTTGGCAACAGGCGGCAAATTCTTTCCTTATCTTGCCCTTTCTTTTTCTTATTCTAATACTAACAATATACAAAAGTATTCCATATTTTTACTAAGTTATAGAAAAAAAAGAGAAGAAATGTAAAGGAGAGAAAATATCCCTTTACTTCATTTTTAATTCATATATCTTTTATTGCTCCAATCTGGATTTATAGAGAGATTAGCTTCCTGAGTAAACAACTGTGTATCCTGCGCCCGCACCATCGTCAATTGCTGTAGATCCTTTTCCTTGGTCATGAGGTACCCAGACTTGGAAAGACCCTTCTACTATATTGTCAGCTCTATCTGTTACTTGGAAATTAATTGTATAAACTCTTCCGTTACCTTTACCTTGTCGTTCTGCTCTGAGCTGCACTGTTTGAGAATCTATGATAACAATATCATCCCAAGTATTTCCATCACCTTTACCTTTCACTTCCTCAGGTTCATCACTGCTCACTGATGTAATAACTACACTAGTAATATCAACACCAGGATCACAAATATCAGAAACTGATGTAACAAAATCAGAGATGGTAATAGTGTGGTATTTATGATTAGGCGGCCATAGGACTATTGGTTCACCTATTACTGTTATCTCTGGGGGAGTTGTATCAATCACCGAAATATCGACAGTATCACTATCATAGAACATTCCATCGAACACTGTTAAAGTAACTGTGGTTGTGCCATATGGAAAGATTGCAGTTGGACTGATACCTGTTGCTGAGCCACCTGCCCAAGTCCATGTATAGGTTAATGGATCTCCATCTAGGTCATAAGACCCTGAACCATCAAGAGTTATTTGTGCTCCTGCATGACTAGTTTGTTCTACAGTTTGGTCAGGTCCAGCGTCTGCAACAGGTGGTCGATTTCCTACTTGAACAGTAAGGTCATAGAGAATCGGTGAAATATCCCCTGAAGCGATTTGGAGCGTAGTTTCAATTTGAATGTATCTTCCATTAGGTGTTGTGCTTAATAATACACCATTAGTTGCGCTTTCCCAAGTTGACCAAGTACTCTGATCATTCGAACTTCTTACTTTAACTGTGACAGAAGTACCGCTTGGTTCATAGCTGTTCCATGAAACAATACCCCAAGGAGCATTAGTTAATTCACTGTCAAAATCTACAGTCCATGTGCCGTATCCAAGTATGGAACTTCGCAAACCTAGACCAGTAGCATCCGTATAAGTGTATGGGTACAAACCAGTATTAAATACACCAAGGTGTGCTCCATTCGAGCTGTTAAACTTAGACATTTTAGAAATAGGTCTTTGTATTACCCATACATCATCATTAGAATCCACAACTGTTCCACGACCTTCTCCATAAACTTGATAGTTTTTATACCAAAGCAAAGACCCGTCTGGTTTAAATTTCGCCGCATCACCGTTAACTCGATTTGAAACCGCGATGTTTCCCTGAGAGTCCGTTGCAATCCCCAGAACGCTTATTCTATGCGCTGCAGGTATACTGAAAATGTTAGTCGATGAGTTAAACTGAATATATGAATATCCTGATTGGGATGCTTGATACACTTGTGTGTTATCATGTATGTCATATCCTATAGCAATGCCATAGTCACTGCCCCAACCGTGGTAGTAGACCCCTAACATCGTATTTGTGTTGGTGTCCAGTTTTAGAAGACTATTAACGAGCGATCCGCCCCACAAGATGCCATGTTTGTCTACTAATGCTCCATACGGTCTACTAGGGGAAACATCGATGGGTCCAACTAAGATGCTGCCATCCGTACTATTGAGTTTGTAGTATTGCCTAGTGTTGAAAAGACCCAGCCAGATATTCCCATTCAGATCAATTGCTAGTGAGCGTCCTAAACCGTTTACTGCCCCTACAGATACTGCCCATGCAATACGCTCATCTTGGATTTCATTATCATCAATCTTTCCATTGAAATTCGAGTCAGTCATAGGAAGCATTTCTGAAGGAGATATTGTCCCATCATCGTTAGCGTCGTATGATGTATCCAGAACACCATTAGCATTACGATCAATCCAATCATCTGCTAGGATCTTTATAACATCCGCAGGTTTGTTATCAAAGTGGCGGTTAGCAACATAGCAATTCCCTGCTACATCCACGCACGTTCGTGAGGGAGATGGTCCACTCCAGGCGCCGTGACTTGCAGGAGGACCGAACCATGTGTGATACCGTGCCAACTCTTTGTTCACATTCGTATCCCACTTGGACACTGTATCTTCACCAGCGTTTGCAATCCACATTGTGGGATATGTCGTAACTTCCTCAGAAAGCTGCAATTGATCGTGCACTGTTTCATGTTCTACCCCAATAAGAGTTCCTTCATCGAAATCCGCATCTAATGTATAGGTTCGAGAAGAAATAACTGCTCTTGCCGGGATTGAGATATCTCCCATCGTAATAAATACAGTTGAGAGAATACACATTACCATAATATATTTCGAGAACTTATTTTTCATCTAATATCCCTACATCTCTTTATGTGTTTGAATCCACTTAGTTTTTTTAGTTTTATATGTGTTGAGCTGTTAAAAGTCCTTAGTTATAACAATCATCCGTCCGACAAAAAACTATTGAGATCACAACAGCATACTATTTCTAATTCTTTCAATAGAGAAGTATGAGCTCTTGAACTGTGACTAAAAAGTTTCTATATATTAACTCATCAACCCCAATTACCATATTTTCTTTGAGTTCTCTTCTAATTAAGATGTTGTATGCCCTCATATTTATAAAAAAGTAAAGTAAGAGTGTCAATATAAGAAAAAACGCGTATTTAATTACTAAATACTTCTTTACCATTTATAAACACTTTTTCTACCTTACTGTAGAATTCAAACGGGTGACCTGACCAAATAACGACATCTGCGTCTTTTCCAGGGTCTAAAGAACCAACTCGCTTCTCTATACCTAATATTTCTGCAGGGTTAACAGTCACGCATTTGAGTGCTTCTTCTCTGGATAAACCTTCCTTTACAACATACATTGGAAGCAGTTGGAAGAAGTTCATAGGAGTCAACGAATCTGTTTGTAAGGCAACTTTGACACCCGCTTCTACTAACTTTACAACTGTGGTAAATCCTCTTTTTCGTGTCTCAGGTTTACTAACCCACATGATAGTAGGACCCACAACTGCTGGTACACCTTTCTTTGCAATATGTTCCGCGATTTCAGCTCCCTCTGTACAGTGTATTAACACCAATTTAACCCTAAATTCTTCAGCAAGGCGGATAATTGTAGCGATGTCATCAGCGCGATGGGCGTGTGCATGGAGTGGTATTTCTTTTTTTA
>JAEOTF010000011.1 GCA_016840025.1 Candidatus Hodarchaeota archaeon | reverse complement strand
GATACCGAAGACAAAGATGATCGAAGAAGCACTCCGGTTCCCTTTTATCAAATATCCTTTAAATACAACCTTTTTCGTCGCATTAGTTTTAATCCCAATAATTTACCTGTTAATGAATAAAACAGTTTTAGGATATGAATTTAGAGTAGTTGGGGTAAATCCATCTGCAGCTTCTCAAGCTGGGATCAATACCAAGAAAATAACTACTTTATGTATGTTTCTGAGTGGAGGAATAATCGCATTAGCTGGAGCAATGTTAGTTTTCGGTCATTTTTTCCGTGCTGAAACAGGGATGACTGGTCAATATGGTTTTTACGCTATCGTTAGTACTTTAATTGGGAAATCAAAACCGGAAATGATGTTATTCACATCCTTACTATTAGCATTCTTCATTACTGGTAGTCATGGTCTAAGAGCCTTAGGTATACCCGGGACATTTACCGATGTCGTGATTGGATTACTTTTCTTAATTGGAGTTCTACACGAATATTTTTCAAGAAAGATGAGGTAAAATGGTATTAACTGTCATCATTAAAACAATTATTGCGATAGCGGAGATGACGCCAATCTTCACAATCGCCGCTTTAGGTCAACTATTAAGTCAAAAAAGCGGGGATTACAATCTGGGGATTGAAGGAATTATGACAGCGGGAGCCGCGTTCGCAATCTATGGTGTCTTTTTAGGACTAAATTCATGGGGAGCATTGCTTCTAGGGGCCCTCATAGGTATTATTTTTGGAATTCTCTTATCGTTCTTACTGGATAGATTTAAACTGAATCAGATTGTTGTTGGGTTTGGAATATGGTTCTTATCTCTAGGTCTTGGGGGGTCACTATATTCTTCTGTCATCTCAGGAACACAGCTTGCGGTTCCGCCTTTCAGACCTGTTCTCTTTTCTCTAGATGCGATATTCTATTTATCTATAATAATACTAATCGTATTCCTATTCTTTTTTTCATATACTAAAGAAGGGTTAACAGTAATAGCGGTTGGTGAATATCCTAGAGCAGCGGATAGTGCTGGTATTAATGTCGATAAGGTGAGAGCTATCTGTAATATAATCGGATCGGGATTAATTGGTTTAGCCGGAGCTTATCTAGCTCTTGATGTATTGCAGGGGTTCATGTATACTCTTATCTCAGGTTATGGATGGATTGCATTCGCACTTGTAATATTTGGGAGATGGAAAGTCAGTTATGTGTTTCTGGGAGCAATTATCTTCACATCAATTACCTCATTAGCAAGCAGAATGGCAATACTTGGGGTAGAAATCATCCCATTAAACTATGTTGCAGTACTCCCTCATATCGCTGTTCTTGTCGGTTTAACTCTATTGATGATATTTGGTAAAAAATCAGGTATGCCTGCATCACTAGGTCTACCCTATAAAAAATAAATCAATAATTCAGATAATGGCGAATTCTAAATCTAATTCAAGCAGTTTATCCCTTTTAGGCACTCCATTTTGATCCCAGCCACATAAATTATAGTATTCATCTAGCATCACATCTAAATGAACAACTTCCTGTTTGGATCCAAATGAAAGCGGTTCCTCTAAAAGTCTTCTTGGTAGAGTATCATCTTTCCTTGAGAAACCCTCACGAATATTAAAGCATCTTGTAAGATTATTAATCCGTTCCCCAATCTTCTTAAAAGATTCAACGTCAATAATTTGCAGACCGGTTGCATCGTTTACCAGTATCCGAATCAAATCAGGATTACAGGCGTTTAATAGAAATTTACAAACACCTGTAGAATCCCAGAACGCATTTGTCGCCTCACATAAACCTTTAACAATCTTCGCTTTACCATCAGTGGCAGAAGGATTCAATGAGGGTGGTTGAAACATCTCCAATCCAACTGTGTAAGCATGAGAATGACAGGCACCACGGTCACCGATTGCATAATTTAACCCCATCCCCTGTGCAGCTCTCGGATCATAAGCCGGTAATTCCAAACCTTTTGAATGGATACTGAAATCTGCTGAATTTTTTCCAATTCTCTCAGAAGAGTATTTCACTCCATTTCCTACTAAAACCCCAATACCCTCAGCCCTTCCCGCAAGTTCAATGAGTGATATTAAAGCATGGGAATTCCCAAATCTTAAGTCTAAATTATTAGTTTTATCTTTCGATAGCAAACCCCTTTCAAAACATTCCATTAAGAAACCCACAGTATTCCCAAGCGATATTGTATCGAATCCATAGTAATCACATAGAAAATCTGCTTTAATAATTGCCTCCTTACTTTTGACTCCACATTGAGGACCAAAAGCCCAGTTTGTTTCGAATTCAGGTCCTTGGAAATATAATCCCTCAAATTCTCCATTTTTAATTATTCCGTTATGGCAACATAGGATTGGACATCTATAACATGGTTTTATTCCTGGCGAATTCTCCGGTATCCAAAGTTCATCAGCATACGCTTCTCCCTGCAATTCTTTTGCATACTCGAATTCTCCGACTTGAAAATTCTTTGTGGCTAAGCCCCCAGAAGAATTAATTAATTTCATGAGATGCGCTGTTCCATAAATTGATAGTCGTCCATTTTTTAAATTAGTAATTTTACCAGAGAAAAGATTTTTATAGGCTATTTTAACATTCCTTTTAAAATCTTCTTTATTAAACACAAAATCTTCCGGTGAATATTTATTACCCGTGACAACTAATGCTTTCAAATTTTTTGATCCCATTACTGCACCTAATCCACCTCTTCCAGAGGCTCTCCCCTCGGATGTGATGGCTGCAAGCCTTAATGTTTTTTCACCTGCCGGACCTATTGAAATGGTTCTCGGCATCCTGTTTATGCAATGTTTTTCTTTTAATATCCGTTCTGTTGAAAAAGTATCACAACCCCAAATAGACTTAGCATCTAATAATTCAATATGTTCGTTTCTAATATTGATGTAGCATGGTTTGGTAGCCTTCCCTTCAATAACGATTCCATCAAAACCAGAAAATTTTAATTCTGGCCCCCAGAATCCGCCACAATTACTATCACACCATGTGCCTGTTAGAGGAGATTTTGAGATTATACTAAACCTGTTTGGTGTTGGAGCTAGTGTACCTGTCAAAGGACCTGTCATGAAGATTATTTTATTTTCTTCTGAAAGTGGGTTAATTTTTGTAGAGAGCTCTTGAAATAAGTAATATGCTCCTAATCCTTTTCCACCAAGGAATTTACTCCGCACATCGTTCGATATCTCTTCCTCAGAAATATTACGATTGGTTAAATCGATTCTCATTAATACATTTGTACATGATCCTTTTTTAGCCATCTTCTCCACCAGTTTACAAAAATCTTAAGAATAAGGTAACCATGTAAGAATCCTTGATGGATAAATGTTGCGATCAAATATTAATAATTTCATGTTTCATTTACCAGTAAAAATTGTTTTTGGAGCAAATACTATTAATTCTTTAGAGACTGAAATCCCCACAATTACCCAAGGAAAATCGATATTATTCCTAGTCGACAATAATTTACGTAGAATGGATTTTTTTCCTAAAGTTCAATTGATGCTAGAAGAAAAAGATTATGAAATAACAATATATGATCAGATATTTAAAGAACCGACTTTAGAAGATGCAAAAGAAATTTCTATACTTGTTAAAGATACAAAATTTGATGTCATTATAGGGCTTGGAGGTGGTAGTGTCTTAGACTTAGCTAAAACAGCATCTGTAGTTGCAACAAATGGTGGAAATCCTGAAAACATTCTTGGATTTAATAAAATAAAAAATCCCGGTCTACCGAAAATACTTATTCCGACAACAGCTGGTACAGGAAGTGAAGTATCCAAAGTTGTAGTATTGTCGAAAGAACTAAAAGAATTAGCGATTAGTCCTCATCTATACGCAAATATATCGATAATAGATCCAACTTTAACATTATCTCTTCCAAAAAATGTGACAGTTAACTCAGGATTAGATGTGCTATCCCATTCAGTGGAAGCTTTTATGTCAACTGACTCCAATCCAATCTATGATTTATTTGCCTTAGAAGCAACCAGATTAGTCAAAGAGAATTTAAAAAATGTTGTAGAAAATCCTGATGATATCTCTGCACGGACCCATATGAGTTATGCAGCAATGCTGGGTGGAATCGTTCTCAGTGCAAAACTTGTATACGGTCATTCAGTTGCTTATACTTTAGCAACGAGACATAAACTTCCCCATGGTCTATCATGCATCATACCATTACCATACATTATGGCTTTAAATGCATCCTACTGCACCGATAAATTAGTCTTAATATCGGAGATATTTGGAATTACAGAGAAAATGGGAAACATAGAAAAAGCGAAAAAAGGAATTTCAACTATACTAAACTTTATTAAGAGTTTCAATTTGCCAACAACACTTAAAGAGTTAGATATTGATAAAAATGAATTAAAAATTCTAGCGATAGAGTGTGTAGAGAAATATTATCATCCGAATAACCCTCGTCAGCTTACTAAAGATTTGGCATTAAAACTATATGAAGCAATATATTCAGGTGATTATTCAATTTTAATTTAAAATTCTTTTTTAACGAACGCTAGCACATAAAAAAATCAAGAAAATATTATAAACATATTAGTGATATTATACTCCAGATTCTGATATTCTAAGGTGTGTATAGTATGTCTGAACAATTAGTTATCAAGAATGGGTTCCTATTAACGATGGATAAAGACTTTACAATTATTGAAAATGGAGCAGTTGTTGTAGAAGATGATAAGATTATTGATGTTGGTAAAACAAGTCAGATAGAAAAGAATTACAAAGCCGATAATATTATTAACGCAAAGCATAAAGTAATTATGCCGGGACTCGTTGATCTGCATTACCACTCCTCGTTAGGACGGGGAATGTATGATGCATTACCTCTTTTTGTCTTTCTGGATGCGTTATGGTATCCAAAAATAAGAGCTATGAGCCCTGAAGAAGCATATTGGGGAGCCTTATGTGGATATAGTGAAGCGATAAAAAGCGGTACGACAAGCGTGAATGACCAGTGGCGTCAGATGGAATCTTGTGCAGATGCAGCTGCAGAAATCGGTATTCGAGCAGTTCTCAGTTCCGATGTAGCTATAGAAGAAGCAAAATTGGACACCTGTGCTGATAACGAACGCCTATATAATTTAAAAAACGGTATCGCTGATGATCGGGTACGCGTGTTTTTCGGTGTTGAATCAATTCCTATCACATCTCGAGAAATCATGGATAAAACAAGGGAACTTGCTGATAGATATCATACGGGTATCCATATTCATTTAAATGAAGCACAATCAGAAATTGATATGAGTTTGAAAAGACATAAATTAAGACCTACTGTACTGGCAAATGAGACTGGGGTGTTAGGATCTGATTGTGTCGCAGCGCACTGCGTTTTATTATCTGATGAAGAGATTGAGTTGATGAAAAAAACTGGAACTCACATATCTCATAATCCAACATCTAATGCTAAATTAGGCAATGGAATCGCGAGACTCCCCGAATATTTAAAGGCGGAGATAAATGTGGGGATAGGACATGATTCAGCGACCTGCAATAATAGTGTTGACCTCTTCGAGGCTATGAAATGGGTAGCTTTAATTCATAGAGGTGCGAGAGCTGATGCAAGTCTAATGCCGACAAAAACTGTTCTACGAATGGCTACAGCTAATGGTGGAGTTGCGCTTAATCAAAAAATCGGTATAATAAAACCGGGATATAAAGCTGATATTATACTAGTAGATTTAATTGATCAACATTTTATCCCAACAGTTTATGGATCAGATACAAATATCCCTGCCCATCTGGTTTATTCGGCACATGGGGAGAACGTTGACACAACTATTATTGACGGTAAAATTGTCATGAAAAACCGAAAATTGACTACAGTAAATGAATCTGAAATTCTTGAGAAAGCCAATAAATCGTTTATGAGCGTATTTGAGAGGGTCAAAAACAACAGGTCAAAATATATCATTGATTATGAAGAACTAGCTGGATGGAAATAGAATTGTTTTTACAGTTTATTTGAATTGTCCAGGTAAGACTGCTATAGCTTCAATTTCAATTTTAATTCCATGAATTAG
>JAEOTF010000028.1 GCA_016840025.1 Candidatus Hodarchaeota archaeon | reverse complement strand
GATTCGGTTGCTGATTATATCACTTTCAAAGTATTATCCGACATATATAGTAAAGCAGTGTCGGATCAATTCGAGTATCCAGTTTTTATTTTCGTAGAAGAAGCCCATCGCTTTATACCCGCTGAGGGTTCAACTCTTTCATCTAGAATTATAAAGAAGATTGCCGCTGAAGGTAGAAAGTTTGGGGTGTTTCTAGTATTAATTACTCAAAGACCTTCAAAGATACATTCTGATGCTTTAAGCCAATGTAATAGTCAAATCATAATGCGACTTACTAATCCGCATGATCAGAATGCGGTTTCAAGTAGTTCAGAACGTCTAAGTGAAACTCTAATGGCAGATTTGCCAGGTCTCAACACCGGAGAAGCAATTGTGGTTGGAGAGATGACTCGTGCTCCTGTAATGTTGTCTGTGAGAAAAAGGAGAACAAAAGAAGGGGGAAGCGACATCGATATTGTTACTAAACTAAAAAATGCAAAAGAAAAAGCAGAAAAAGAAACGGTTCCAAACGAAAGTCAGCGTCTCCGAGACGAGATGAAAAAGTTTTTGGAATAAAACAAAAGAGGGGAGGAACTGAAATAAAGTGGTGCGAATTGCACATTTAGCTGACACTCATTTGGGGTATAGACAGTATAATCTTGAAGAGAGAGAAAAGGACATTTACGATGTTTTAGAAGAGATCGGTGACAAAATCATTGAAGAAAAAGTGGATATTGTAATTCACAGTGGAGACCTATTTGATTCTTCACGACCAACAACACAAACATATTATGTATTCAAGAATTTTTTAAAAAGACTCGATGGCAAAACCAAGTTTTTCGCTGTTTTAGGGGATCATGATAGGCCCAAAGCTCGGGGTATGGCCCCACACAAACTTTTTGATGATCAAATTCAGACTTTGGGAACAACAGGTACTGCAGAACATAAAGAAGTCGAAATAAATGGAGAGAGAATACTTTTAGTTGGAATCTCAAATTTGACCAGATCTTATACGCCACTTTTGACCGATGAACTAAATAAACTTGAAAAAATAGAAAGAACTTGCCCCAGCATTCTTGTTTTACATCAAGCAATTGATCAGTTTCTACCCTTTGAGGATGCCTGGGAAATTGCATTTACCTCTTTACCCAAAACTTTCGATTATTATGCAATGGGCCATTTGCATACAAAAATTAAAGCTTCGGTTGGTGAAGGTGAACTTGCGTATCCTGGGAGTTCTGAAATAATAAGAAGTGACGAAATTCCGTCTTGGCAAAAATCTGGAAAAGGTTTCTTCATCGTTGATATTGAAGATGGAGATATTGAAGTAAATGATGTTAACCTAGAACGAATTAGACCACAAATTAAAGTTAAAATTAACAATTCTAATCTAGATTCCGAAGTTGAAAAGTTCGTTAATAATCTAAACTTTGAAGAGAAAAAGCCTATTCTACACATTAGGGTTGAAGGAAAAAACATTGATAGACAAAGAGCTCACGAGGTCATAACTAATGCTTTTTCAGGAAAAGCATTGACTTTAAGAACTGTGATAATTGAAGAAAGCCAACAAAAATTGCCGGAAATAAAGCCCGGCGCTTTCAATGTAAAACAAGTTCTAAGAGACTACTTCAAGGAAGATCAAACTTCCAGATTTGCGATTGAACTACTAAAAAATCTTAGAGAAGGGGATACTGAAGGAGCAAAGAGCATAACTGCTGAATTCTACCAAATCTACCAAAAAAAGGGTGAGATAAATGATATTGAACAGAATAAGTCTTGAAAATTTCATATCTCATAAGAAAACCAATTTAGATTTGGATTATGGAATAAACGTAGTTATCGGACCTAATGGTGCAGGGAAAACAGCAATTCTTGATGCAATTAGTTTTGCATTGTTTTGTGATTATAGCAATCGTGGCAAAAAAGAAAATTTGATTAACAATAAAGCAAAAAATTGCAAGGCCTCTCTAAATTTTTCAGAAGGTGGGATCGAATACTCTGTTGAGTGGACAATAAAACGTACAGGTTCTCCAAAAGGAAAGCTCTATCGCAAACAAGATAACAAAAAAATGCTGCTCGCTCACGGAGGAGCACATTCAATCATTCCAGAAATCGAAAAGATACTTGCTCTCGATAAAAGCATGTTCCTTCAGTCGGTATATGTTCGCCAAGGAGAAATTGAAAAACTAGTTATAGCAAGACCTTCAGAAAGAAAAGAGTTAATCTCAAAACTCCTAAACATTGAAGATTTAGAAAAAGCATACGAAAAGATCAAGCAGATAATAGATGACTACATCAAAAAACAAATAGTACTGAAAACAGAACTAAAACAGAAACCAACACTTGAAACAGAGAAACAGCAATATGTAACCACCTCAACTTCACTCGAAAAAGAAATCAATCAAAAAAAAGATGAATTGAGAAAATTAAAAGAGTTAATAGCTGAACTTAAAGAAAAGATTAAAATTCTGAAGGCAAACAAGAAAAAATTTGGCAAGTTAGAAAGTAAAAAACAGATTCTTGAAAATCAAGTAGGGCATATTAAAGAAAAATTTGGAAATTTAAGATTAGAACTAAGAAAATCGCTTCAATCTGAGATTATAGTTAATGGTCTAGAAAAAGAAATAGAAAAACTAGGTCCTCTAGAATCATTTTCAAAAACACTTTCAAAAAAGAATGGAGTAGAATTAAAATTAGAAAGTTTACAGAAAGAACTGAAGACTCTAGATGAAGTATCAGAGATATTTGAGAGTTCCAAAGAAGAAAAGGCACAATATAACCAAACAAAAAAACGACAAGAACAGATTCTAAAAGAACGCGAAAACTATGAAGGATCTCAAGTAGTATGGGAAAAAAGTCTAAAGGATCTAAGTAAAATCAGAAAAAATAAAGGTAATCTAGAATCATCATTGAAAAAACTATTAGACAGATATCAAGAAATCCTTGAGGAACAGGTTACTATCGAAAATATTGAGTCCTTATTAGATAAAAAACAACAAGAATTGCAATGGGTTATTGAACAAAATCGCAAACATCTTGATGATATAAAAAGTAATATGGCATTATTAAAAAAACGAAATAAGGATCTGGAAAATAATCTATCTACACTGAATCCTTTAGATCCAAGTTCAAAGACTTGTCCAACGTGCGAAACCGAGTTGTCAACAAAAAGGATTACTCAGCTTGGACAGAAATTCAATGAAGAGAAATCTCAAATTCCTGAACAAATTAAGAAATTACGCAAGGAACTAAAAGTTCTCGAAAAAACAAGAAAAAAACATGAAGAAATCCGCGATAAAACTAATTCAATTGAGCCAGAAAGGTTTACAGAATTAACTGGTGAATTGACTGAAACCAAACATATTCTAGAAGAAAAGCAGAATGAAGTTAAAGAATTAGAAAAGCGAACAATATTGGTAAAAAAATTAGACGAAAAACTATCCGATATTGAAAAAAGAATTGCTAAACTAGAAGAACCAAATCTAAAATTTGAATCTGCCAAGATACAACTAGAAAGATTAAGAACACGTGAACAAATAGAAGAGGAAATCAAACCGTTAAATGAAGAACTGAAAGAAGCAGACTCATGTTTAGAAAATGCAATATCCAAACTTGGTTATACCCCTGAAAAACCAGAAGAAGAATTAGAACAATTAAGGCAAAAAAAGCAAGAATATGACCAGAATTTGCCTATAGCAAAACTCAAAGACAATCTTGAAGCTGGTATCATAACTACAGAGAAAAACTTGATAGAACAACAAGACTTTGTATCTCAAACGGTAAAAGCAATACATGAACTTAATTATAGTGAAACAGAACATGAAAACAAAGAAACAGATCTTGAACACCAAGTCATACTTAAAAATGAACAGGAAAAAATAATTGAAGGAAAAAAGTCAGAAAAGAAAACCGCAGATATTGAAGCTAAAAATCGCGATGTTAAACTGGCACTTCTTACGAACAAAGCAGAAGAAAAAAAAGGTCTAGACAATTTTGTTAGACTTCTCAATAATATCAGAAAAGCTTATGGGAAAGATGGAATTCAAAAGATGATTCGAGCACGAGCTGGACCATTGCTAGAACGAGCAACGCGAGCTTTCTTTGAAAGATTCAATCTAGCTTATTCAGATATCAAACTAGATGATGACTATAACATATCTATTATAGGACCCGCAGGTGAACAAGATATTGATCAAATAAGTGGTGGAGAACGTGTTGCATTAGCTATTGCCTTAAGATTGGCAATTGCTCAGGTGCTCTCAGGAAGAGTGGAAACGATAATCATGGATGAACCCACTACCCATTTGGATGAAACTCGACGAAAAGAACTTGTAAGTATTCTTAACTCATTTTTCAGAGAGGGGGGTAGGATAATTCCTCAGATGTTAATAATAAGCCATCACCGAGAAATTGAAGATGTTGCAGATGTAATTTACTCGGTAAAAAAAGATGAATACTCCATTGTGAAAACAGGTTTTACATAATAATTAGCGAGAGCTCATAGAAAACGGATGATGTGAAAGTTCTAAAACACCCAATTTGTTCTATAAAAAATACCATGATTTGCTGGTTTTTGCTGCTCCGACCTCACCCAAGAAAACATTTAGTCCAGAATTAAGATTAATTATGGAATTTTGATGACTTTTGAAGTCGTTGATTACAAGTCTTTCAATCATTTGATCAGTCTTCCAACATAATTTAATTTCCTTCTGTTAACCTTCCTTCTATTAATCACCCGATACATAATATGTGAATCTCGTAAAGAATAAGCAAAGAGCAGCCTATAATCTTTTAAAAAAGTTGAGTCTGCTAATTTCGAGACCTTATTTCCCAGCACACACAAATAATTTGGGTATCGCCTTGCATAACAGAGATAAACCAAATCAACACTTTCTTTAAGTCTGAAGACAATCATAAGAACTAATTTGAATGAAACAATCAACTATTCTACTGTAGATTAGTTATTAAATCGAAAATGAAAAAAAAGTAAGTTAATTGATAGACTGAAATGAAGGAATACTCCCTAAATACTCTAGTG
Organism: Candidatus Hodarchaeota archaeon; assembly: GCA_016840025.1. The sequence goes on along the minus strand of JAEOTF010000028.1, from coordinate 3,868 downwards.
AAGATTGCACATCTATTGTAAAAAGAGATATAAAAGCAGGGACTTCCGAAAGAAAAAGCTATCGATTCCAATTAAAGTATTTATGAGAAGAGATACTAAAGATTCTGAGTTAGTGTTTATTAGAGCCTACATTGACTGAAGACTGAACTATATTTAGAGGTGTCATATCATCTGAATAAAATATTCTATAAACTCTTGTAAAGAATGAGTTGATCTGTGATTTGCACAAATGGGAAGAATATCTAAATTATTTGAATGAAGGTCCCTACTCGATTAGTGTTGTTACATCGAATTTAACTCCACAAAACTTAACACTTGAAAGGGAAAGGATAAAAATCTCTAGGCTTGGTTTTTCACTATGGTCATTTCAGAGGAAGATACTCCTCGACATAGGACAATCAACACTAATATTGGGATTGCCAACAGGATTAGGGAAAACTTATTTAGCGGGTGCTAAGCTCTTTGAGGAATCTAAGAAAGGACCTATAAGAGTCCTGTTTTTGGTTCCTTCTATTCCACTTGGTGTTCAACAGACGCTTTTTGTGAGAGAAAAATTGGGAGTAGAAGCCTTTTTTATATCAGGCGGAATTCCTCCTGAAAAACGAAAGAGATTGAAAGTGTGGAACAATGCCTTTGTTGTAGCAACTCCCCAGACATTCTATAATGACAATCTGGTTCAGTATGAATCATGGATCAAAAAGATAAAGAACTCTGGCTATCCGATAAACTATCTCTCAAACCCAATTAAGGAATTCCCTTTCGATACTGTAGTAGCTGATGAGTGTCAACGTTACATTGGACAAACGGAGGGCTACTCTATACTCCTTGCTGCTCGAGCGTGCAAAGTGGACATTCTTGCTTTAAGCGCTACACCTCAACTTCATTCAACCAAGCGGTTACGAGAGCTGAAGGAAGTGTTTAAAGAGATTAGAGTTTTTGGTATTAATGAGCCGGGTATAAAGGAACATGTACCTGCGAGGCTTTTAGTAATCAAAACAATTAATACCCCAAAGAAACTGCTGAGTGTCTATCATGCGCTTGGAGAGCTAGTACAATCTTATAATTTCCGTATCAAGAAAATGTATGGCATATATCACCCGAGGAATTGCACCCGACATCCACTCTGCAGAGCATTGCTAGCAATAAGAATGCTTCGAATTAGATTGGTTGAAGACGGAGCTAGTAGTGTTAAGACTTATGGCACTTGGAAATTTAGGGATCTGAATAACAAGAGGATTAGTCTAAAAGGAGATACTATTCATCATGCTTTTCAAGAAGCTCTTGAAGAATGTGATAATCACAAGATTTATGCTGCAATCAGATTACTGAAGTTTGAAGTCTATAATAAATCAATAACCTATGTTGAGTCGGTAGAAGCTGCAAAACAGCTAAGCAGCAAACTTCAAGAGACTATTCCCTTAGAAGAGGTATCTTGCTTAGTTGGAAAGGGAAATATGTCAATGGATCAACAAGCATCAGCACTCCTCCAATTTAGAAGAAATGCAAGAATTCTTGTCTGCACGAGCATAGGAGAGGAGGGATTAGATATTCCAACGGCTGATCTCGAAATATGGATAGATCCACCAAGTAACCCGAGAAAGTGGATTCAAAGGTTTGGTCGAATATTGCGTCAACCCGGCAATAAAAAGATCGCCAAAACTATTGCTTTAATAAGTAACTTAACTCATGAAAAAAATAAGTTGTTGAATGTTAAGAAAAAAGTTGAAAGTGTCTATGGTTTTACCCAAGATATGAAGAGTGAACCCCTGAAAATATTGGGAAAAAACCAGAAGACTATAATTAGCTATTTCTAGTTTCAGCATTAACAAACTTTTTTCTTGATAAAATTACGAGTATAGTATGAGGTATATTCTATTGACAAACATATTTAGATAAGAATAATCCAAGGTCTCAAATTTACTATTAAAAGATTTGAACAAGATCCCTAAAAAAATGAAACTTGATACTTTTGAGAAATAACAGATTAATATATATAACTATAGACATCACTCTTTTATGTCCAGTTCCCAATTATTTATTAAGAGAGGGGGAATATAATGAAAGCTTTCATTTTGATAACAACTGAGAGAGACAAGTTATGGAAAGTCGCAGAAAGTGCTTTAGGATTTGAGGGGTTTAAGATGTCTTGCGCTGTTACCGGTCAATATGATGTAATCACATTTGTAGAATTCGAAAAGGTAAGTGATTTAAATCATATAGTAAAAAATCTCCAATCACTGAAAGGAGTTCTTCGAACAAGCATTTCCATCGTTATGCCTCCCAGATTATCATGATGGACTAAATTGATTAAATACTGTATCGCGCACACTGGGTCCTAATAGACGTACAATCAAAAATAACAGTATTCCTTTATTAACAGATGCATTAAGGGCTCTTGGAATTATTGGAGATATATTCGAGTGTGAAGTTATATTCGTAAGCAATAGTTAATTTAGGGCAAAATTTTGGAGGGTGAACATATTCCCCGCAGAGTGGTCCAATTGGATGTCAAATAGAAGTATGATTCTATAAATATCTTCTATAAAAAAGTAGAAATTCCTAAACTGTTTGTTTCCGAGATCTTTGGAAACATAGAAGCAAATTTTTCAATTGATAATGAAAGGATATATTCTTAGCTTCTTAAGTAAGAAGGATTATCAATGAGTTTGAACAATATGACAAATTTAATATAGTTAGAAATATGCGCGCGCTGTTGTTTGATTCTTTGTTCAAGAAGACTAGAAAGACTGTCTTACTGTTTTAAGAAGCAAAAGTAGTGGTATTTAATCTAAACTTTCTATTAATATATCTAAGTTTGAGATATACTAATTATCTTTGGGATTTCACCCGCTTGACCTACCAAGTCATCATAGAGTATGAATACACCTTTGACTCCTTGAATAGACATACCTTTTCGCAATCCGACCTCTATTGCCTCTTTGATATCATTTCCTTTAACAACGTTTCCAACTGATGTTGCTACAGCATCAGCCAGTCCTGCGTTTTTTGCGAAGACTGTAACTGCATCTGCATCACCGAAGCTCAATGCATGACTGAATTTGCCCGAACTTGTTGCAACCCCAATCGGGAAATTTTCAAGTCTAAATCCGAGTTGTTTAGATAAGACATTGCTCCCAGCTGATAAAGCTATATCTATAGAAATTTGAGAAATTGCACTCGCTTCACCGCCATCTTCTACAACAGCTACTTTGGCACCAGCTCCAATCATCGCATCTACTGCTAGATCAGCTATTACTCCAGCAACAGCAGCCATAGGTCCTACTCCAGCTATTAAAGATGCCTCACTCATTTTCTTAATAGCTATAGGACCATCATCTATGTAGATTGGTTTTATCGAATCGAGGAAAATGGGGTTGTGTACTATGTATTCTTCTATCTGTCCTCTATGTCGTTGAAGAGTTTCTTCTGCTATTCTGATGGCTAGCTTCTTTTCTGAAAGAATTATGCCCTTTGTTTCTCTGAACTCGTAGCTCTGCTTGAACAGTGATTTTTCCATCAGACAATCAACCTTAAAGGTTCTATACTAGTAAAATATGTAGCTGAATATAACTACATAACTCTTAGTGTACATAAACAAATTGACCGGTTAAATGGTCCATTATGACTAGCCTATGCATGAAGGGCAGAGGATTATGGAATGATAGGAAAGAACTTATTTCACCGGAATCAATAATTTACTGCATTATATAAGGTGGTTATTTGTTCAATAATAGGATCTATTCATTTTGGCAAGGTGTTATTCCAGCCCAATACATCTTCAAGAATCTTCGATTTTTAGGAGTAGCATTGGAACCTCCTAACTGGCAACCCGGTTCTTGGAGTGGTGCTGGCAAAGCAATAATTAGTT
>JAEOTF010000232.1 GCA_016840025.1 Candidatus Hodarchaeota archaeon | reverse complement strand
TAAGCGATTCCTGTGGAGGAATCTATAATCGAAAAGGCATAGACCCTAGAAAAGTCTACAATTACAAGAATAGAACAAGTTCAGTCCTTAACTTTGAAGGGAGTAAAAACATAACAAACGCAGAGCTCTTGGAAATAGAATCAGACATATTAATCCCTGCTGCTATGGAGAATCAGATAACTAAAGAAAATGCAGGAAAAATAAATACACGTTTACTCGCTGAAGGTGCTAATGGACCAACTACTCCAGAAGCGAGTAAAATTATTACTGAAAAGGAAATTTTCATACTGCCTGATATCTTAGCAAACTCGGGTGGTGTTACAGTCAGTTACTTTGAATGGGTCCAAAATCTTCACCGAGAACACTGGAGTCAGAAAGAAGTATATCAAAAGCTTGAATACAAGATAATAAAGGCTTTCAATGATGTTGTTGATACAATGAAACAGTATGAAACAGATATGAGGACCGCTGCTTTGACGCTAGCTGTAGGAAGAGTTACAAATTCTATAAGAACCCTTGGATTGTGGCCTTAACTAGTTATCACTTCATTTTCTTGTTCTAAGGCACGCTACAAAATGTAATCTAGAGCTCGTTACACCCTCTATTTTGTCAATTTTGTTAAAGTAGATTTTCTCAAGTTCCCTTACACTATCCGCTTGAATCGTTACTACCGCATCACAGATACCAATTACTAGCCTAGCTTCTTTAATTCCCTTTACACCTAAAATTTGCTGCATAAACTCTTTTTTCATTCTAGGTTTAAGACATAACAAAACATATCCTGTTTCCATCAAACATCCTCCTATTCTAGAACTCCTTCATCAACACATAAGAGCGTGACCGTCGATTCAACTCCTTCAATAGTTGCGATATCTTCCAAAACTATATTTTCACAGTCATGAATCTTTGGCACGTTCACCTTCAATATTGCATCATAGTCACCGAACAATAACTCTGCATTTACTACTCCTTCCATGGACTTCAATTTTTCCACAACGGAACGATTAAACCCATGATATTCTCTTTGAGTGGATATTTTTACAAGAATGTACGCTTCCAAAATATAAACCTCCATTTTACAATTACTAATTCATGGTTTTATCTTTAAAATTTATGCTAGAGATTATGAGTTATTAGTTCAGCCCACGCCATGTGTGTATACATTACGTACGATAATAATTTCTTGAGGATTGTACGGTTCTGCCTGTTTTAATAAAAGTACCTCTCTCCAGTTCTCTAAAAGCGCCTGCTAACTCTTCTTGCGTGTTCATGACGATAGGTCCTCCCCAAGCTATTGATTCGTTTAATGGTTTTCCTGTTATCAACAAAAAGCGAAAACCGTCTTTTGTTCCCATGTTTATACTATCCCCCTCTGTAAAAAGAACACATTGTTGAAGCTTGATAATTCTATCATCTATATTGCCAGATCCTTCAATCACATAGATAAAAACCTTATCATTTTTCTTTGTTAAATACTCAAATGTTGTTTCAGCGTCTAAAGTTACATCAAAATATTCTACATTGACTGCTAAATCTCGAATTGGCCCCTCTTTACCATCGATGCTACCAGCGATTATCTTAATTTTAGCCCCTCCTTTTTTCAACATAGGAATTTGATCTTTTGTGATTTCACAATATTTTGGGGAAATCATCTTCTTCTCTGCAGGCAAATTTACCCAAAGTTGAAATCCCACCATTCGCCCTACATATTCTTTGGGCATTTCCTGATGAATTATCCCTGAACCAGCCGTCATCCATTGGATATCTCCAGATTTAATAACACCCGAATTTCCGATACTGTCTCCATGCTCGACTTCACCCTTTAGCATGTAAGTTACTGTTTCAATCCCTCGATGAGGATGCCATGGAAATCCTTTCATGTACTCCTCAGGGTGTTCCGAACCAAAATGATCCAATAATAGAAAGGGATCAAAGAGAGGGACTTCATGATAGCCAAACACTCGCTCAAGTCTAACTCCTGCACCTTCTAATGTTGGTTTGTTTTTTAGAATCTGCTTAATTCTTCGTTTCATTATAAAATCAACCTCTATATTCCATAATTTTATGTCTCTTTGATTTTGCCTAATTTTATTAAACGTCTATAGTGCTTTTTACAAGTATTTAGTGATACACCACTACGAGCACAAAATTTTACAAGAACTTGCTCTACCTTTTCGTCTGGTTTTTTCTCTTGAATCATTTGCAGTAGTTTTTTGGTTTGTTCTTTCTCGTTCATTTCCTAATCAATTCATTTTTATACAAATTTAAGTAAAAAAAACGTTTGGAATATTGGGTCATAATTATATTTCTTCTACTAATTTACTAATTTCTTCTCCTGTATACCCCGCTAGCGTTTCTGTTCTTACTAGTCCTTTACTACCCCAACTTAGAAGAGCCTTACTAACTGCTTCTTTATTTGGTGCTTCACCTACTGCTACAAGGTCATAACGTCCCATTGTAAAAACCATTGCTTTTATTTTCACTCCATAAGATTCAAAGACTTTTGTACCTGCTTTTATATGCTCGGGTAAATCTTTGATGGTTTCCATCCTTTTCTGTGTCCATTTGCCGAGAACTACAAAAAGTGGCATTTTATCACCTCTATTTTTTCTTGGTATTTATATAGCTCCCCACCTCGGAGCTTAAGATTCCACTACCCCCTTGGTGAACTACCAAGAGTTTTACTCTCGCTTTGCTTTTGCTTTGACTTTTTCCATCATTTCTGGAGTGTGTAGTTGTTCGTACGTATACCCGTGGACTTCTGTGGCGTGTTTTCCAATATCCTCCGTGAGTTCGGCCATAGTTTCGCCGCGGGCTACATAGGTGCAATTGGATTTCGGATCCAAATCTTTACAGACTAATGTTAATCCCATAATTAGTTCACCTCACTCATTTTATTGTGGAGGATTCCTGTCAAAAATTATATCACTCAGAAATATCACACACTATTATCTATTAGTTGAAGTTCGTTTAAGTTTTGTCCCAGAATAGTCTTCTTGCCATCCTTCAATGCATGCATGGAGACCAATTGATTATTTTTTCTCTTAGTAACTAAGTGAGAGAGAAAAAAAGATTAAAATTTAGTCCCAAACCTTTCCTTATACTTACATACACTCTCTATTCTCTATTACACCCACCGCACATATCTCAAAATCTATATTTTTACTCTAGATGTGCAATGGATAATGGTTATAAGGCGTGGAAAACGATTTTCTAGATGAAAGAAGTTCAAAAAAGCTGATTACGATGAGACCCGTGTTTCTCTTTGTTGGACTTTCCATCAGCGGGTGCTGCTAGGAGCATTTTTGAGGTCTTCTGAAAACTACCAAAATGTTACGGCCAACAACCAAGAATCAGTTCGATGACAATACACATTACCAAGAAATAATAACTAAAGAAATTACAAACAAAAAGTGAAGAAAATGAGAAAAAGATCAATGGGTATAATCTTCGTT
>JAEOTF010000010.1 GCA_016840025.1 Candidatus Hodarchaeota archaeon | reverse complement strand
CTTGGATAACAGGTTGTTTTAGTTCTTTTCCAATTTCAATTTCTTTAAGAATTCTTGGAATTTCATCAGTAAATCTCATATTTTTAGCTGATCCTATAATTTCTCCATTCTTAATGACGAATAATCCATCTTTAGTCATACCTGTAATTGAGCCTACTGGTGGATTAACAAAATTAATATAATGAAAGTTGGTTATTAACAAACCATTCTTGGTCTCTGAAATCATTTCTTCTTTACTAAATGTTCCTGGTTTCATAGTCTCAGCAAAAGGAAATCCTAAAGTTTCCCCAAGAATGGTAAAACAAGTTCCCAATGCTTTAGTTCCTAATCTAACTGCATCTAAACGAGAACATGAATAATTTTTTAAAATCCCATTTTCAACCACAGGAAATTGTTGAGTAGCTAGACCCTCATCATCTATTGGTCTAGAGCCTAAATGTGCAGGATTATAAGGATTGTTTATTAGAGTCAATTTTTCATTGAATACTTGCTGTTCTAGTTTATCAGTTAAAAAACTATATTTGTCAATTATTAATCTTGAAGATGTAGCCTGATTAACTTTGAAAAGTAGTTCATTAACAGCTTGATGATCAAGGATCACTTCATATTCACCCGTTTCAATCGTTTTAGCTCCTAAACTCTGAATTGCTCTTTCTGCTGTTTCTTTTGCTTCTCTCTCCATTTCAAGTTTTGAAAATATTCTAGAACCGAAGGTACTATTAGAACGACTTTCTTCACTATGTTTTAAGGCGTTTATGTTAATAGTTGATGTAATATTCGTATTAGGGTAAATCAAATCTTGACCTATTGAAGATATGTAATAATTAAAACCATCAGAAAGTAATAAATTACCCGACACCCCTTCAATTCGTTTATCAACAGCTTCCCCCATAACAATGGCTTCTTCTACTTTATCGATAATAGTATCAGGCCCTACATTTGAAACTTTAGGGTCATTGAGAGATAACGAAGGGTATTGCTGTTTCTGTTTAACAAGTCCAGGGTACTCTGGATCAGGAGGAACTATTTTTACAGTAGCGACCAGATAATCTACAAGGTTGAGGAAACTTTTCTTTGTTAAGTCATTTGTAATTGAATTAACCCTTTGTTTATCTTTATAAATAACGGTAATAGCAATATCTCGGCATAAATCTGTATAATTTTGTAATATTTCTGAATTTGAAAAACGCGTTACATATTCTCTTGCTATAGAAGCATTTATGAAAGCTTCACATCCAGAATCTTGTGCTCGTTTCAGAGCAAGTTCTGAAAGTTCTATAATCAATTCTTTTTGTTGATCTAAACTCATTTTTCCACCTCCTATCCATTAAAAATATTTACTCCTTGAAATCTAGCCCAGGGTCCCCCATGTGAAACCCACATAGACTGCATATGTGGTGCTCCTTTACCACAAACAGGACCATGACCCTCTATTTTCCACTCTTTCGTCATCATATCTAATCCACCCCAGAATTCTGGAGTAGCTGCTTGGTATATCGTATTTTTCAATGGTTTCCCAAGTTCTCCATTTTTAATTTCATATGCAATTTGGACTGCAAATTGAAAGTTCATTCTTTTATCATCAATACTATGAGATTTCCAATGGATACCATAAATTCCTTCCTTTGTTTCAGCAATAAGTTCATCAATATCTTTTGGTCCTTCAGGATCTGGTTCAAGATACAAATTACTCATTCGTATAAGTGGAAATCGATTATATCCATCAATTCTGGCATTTCCATTACTGTGCTCTTGGCCAATAATTTTAGCTGTTTGTCTATCTGATTGGTAATCATTGAAAATACCTTCTTTGACAACATGAAACTTTTTCGTTTTTACTCCCTCGTGATCGTATTTCTCATGACCCAGAACATAAGGCATAGTTGGATCGCAGATTAAATTTACTTTCTCTGATCCATATTGATAATTAGTACCAAGTTTATCTAAGGTAAGAAAACTAGTTCCAGCAAAATCTGCTTCCCAACCCAAAACTCGATCGAGTTCAGAGGGATGACCGCAGGATTCATGAATCGTGAGACCAAGTTGATAAGGTTCTAAAATAAAGGTTGTTTTTTGAGGTTTAGGGGTAATAGCTTCAGTAGCAAGAATTATTGCTTCATTAACTATTTGTTCTGAAGTTTTTTCAAAATCAAACATATCAATATATTCATATCCTCGCATGTCGAAGAGCATTATATTCCTACTCTGGTTGTCTTTTTCAATAGCAGTTGCAGAACAACCTCCACCAGAAAATAACTCTTGTTCAGATATCAACGTCCCTTCAGAATTTCCGTAATCGATATTAATTTTAGCAAAATACATCATATTGTCTCTTACTTTAATAATATCCCCCTTTTCAGCCATTATGGAATCTGCTTTCTTCAAGATCTCTATTTTATCTTCTATATCAACCTCAAAGGGATCGATTTTAAAAGAAGTTTCATATTTATCCCTAATTATTGGTTCTTCAGTTAGTTCAACAGGTCTCTTTAATGTTCTACTAGTAGCTTCAGCCTCTTTTATAGCGGCTAAAAGTATTTCGTCTATAGTAGATTTCTCTATGATAGCAGTACTAGCAAATCCCCAAGCTCCATTTTTCAATACTCGAATTCCATACCCAATATCTTTAGTTCTTTTTAAGGTTTCGATTTGTCCATTTCTGACGTCAACTTCTTCTGTTTCATATCCAAAGAATCTGCATTCTGCAAAATCTACACCAGTTGATTCTGCTTTTTTCAAAGATAACGTAATAAAATCTTCCATATTTATCAAAAAGGAATATTTTTAAATAATATTACTTGAATCTGGAAATATATAAAACAATAATTTTAAGTAATAAATCATAATGATTGAAAAATATTAATAAGGAGAATATACTTTGAGAGAAATTATCACAGACTTTTATCATATAGGAGATTCTGGTTGTTCAGTTTATTTAGTGAATACTCATAGTGAAGAAGGTCTTGTTTTAATAGATTGTGGAATGAGCCTTGAAATGATAAAAAAGATGAATAAAGTCAATTTGAATCCGATGGATATAAAACATTGTATCATAACTCATTTCCATATAGATCACATTGCTGCTTGTTATGATCTTAAACAATATAATAAAAAAGTAGAATTCTATGCACACAATTTAGATGCTGATGCTATAGAAGAAAGAGGACATGATAAAGAAACAGCAGCTACATGGTATGGGGTAAATTATAAACCTATAAAACTTTCGAAAAGATTAAAAGGAGAACTAGAAATTTTAAAGTTTGGCTCATACGATTTCAAATGTATTCATACTCCAGGGCATACTCCAGGATCTATATCTGTATTACTTGAGTTAGATAAAAAAATCTTGTTTGGACAAGATATACATGGTCCAATAATTCCAGGTATTAGTGTCTTTGAAGATTATCAAAATTCTCTTAAAAAACTTTTAGATTTAGAAGTAGATATTCTATGTGAAGGACACTTTGGTATTTTTCGAGGGGATGAAGTAAAAAGATATATTAAACAATATATAGAATAAATAAATAAAAAAAATAAAAATTTGCTTCTTATTTTAATTGACTCTTAAGAG
>JAEOTF010000231.1 GCA_016840025.1 Candidatus Hodarchaeota archaeon | reverse complement strand
GTCATAAAATTCATGAAAATTGTCAAAGTTATAGGCAGCACTACCTTTTTTCATATCACTACTCATCCAATAAAAAGTAGATATTAATATAATAAGAAAAATTAGCCCATATAGTGGTTTGGATTTCATAATCAGTCTTATTTCATGGATAAATCAAAAATGTTGTGATCTCAAGGTACAAGTAAAATTGTTCACGTTAGCTTATATTCCGAGTATTTTTTGCGATTATCTCATTGATTGCATGTTTATGCGGGATACCTGATGAATTGCAATCTATAATGTATTCTTTACTGTATAAAATTTCCCAGTCCCAGTAATGACTCATCAATTCACCTGACCTAAACATAATTTCATCTTCAGCATCTGGAGCTTTCGGAATGAAGGGCTTTTCCACTAGTACAAGAAATGCATGAATTCCTGAAGGTGAGGTTTGCCTTTTATAATATTTTAAACGTTTGTTTCTTTCCTTGGGAGTAATATAGTGGAGAGATCCCGATGAATAAATGACATCATAAATTTTAGTCAGTTTATAGGTGTTTATGTCCGCATGAATAGTCTTTACTTTAATCCCTACCTCATTAGCATATTTCTCTGTTTTTTGAAGACCTGGAAGGGCAAGATCAAGACCATCAACAACGAATCCATTCTGAGCAAAGAACACGGCATCTCTTCCTTCACCACACCCTAAATCCAGTAAATTCAGTTTATTGCCTGAACAAGGTTCCATAATGGAGATTACTTTATCACATAGGGACGTTGGATCTTTCCCCCAATAATAACCATCACCAGCGTATCTTTGATCATAAGGGTTAAGTTTCTTCATTTCGTTAACTTCCATTATTTGCGTTTTTTCCGACGAACAGCAAACCCAGCCTGTTTAAATTGATCTTGCGTCTGATGTTGTTTCGTTACATAATGTTTATTCTGCTGTTTTGATTTCGCTAATGGTTCATTTCCTTTAACTTGTTTTATACTTAAACCAATTCGTCCACGTGCCTTATCTATTGAAATAATTTTGACCTTGACAACATCACCTACTGCTATAACTTCATGAGGGTTCTTAATGAACCGTGTAGCTGATAATTCACTTATATGAACTAATCCACTCTCTTTTAGACCGATATCTACGAAAGCGCCAAAATCTACGACATTTCGTACAACACCTTGAAGGATTTTGCCTTCTTCAAGGTCATCAATGGTTAATATGTCTTGTTTAAAGATTGGTCTGGGAATATCATCACGAGGATCTCGATCTGGCTTTAATAAAAATTCAATAATGTCTTTGACTGTTTCTTGACCTGCCTCATACTCTCTAGCAAGATTTATGACATTTAGTTTCTGTAGTTTACCCTTAATCCCTTCTTTGGTCTCTTTATTTATTAAATCAGTCGGAGAAAAACCAATCTTGTAGAGAACTTTTCTAGCTAATTCATATGATTCAGGATGGACACGAGTTCTATCTAGAGGATCTTTTCCATACACTTTCAAAAACCCGACACACTGTTCATAAGCTTTAGGTCCTAAACGTTTAACCTTTAACAACTCCTCTCGCGTCTTAAAGAGACCATTTGTAGCGATGTAATTAACCATATTCCGAGCGATGCTCGGTGTGATCCCTGCGACATGTTGAAGTAGAACTGAAGAAGCATTGTTGACATCAACCCCAACCTCACTCACAACACTTTCTACAATACCCGCTAATGCCTTATCCAGATCTTTAGGATTACAATCATGTTGATATTGACCTACACCTATAGAACGGACGTCAATTTTAATTAATTCAGGAAGTGGGTCTTGAAGCCGACGAGCTATTGAAATTGCTCCTCTTATAGTTACATCTAAATCGGGGAATTCTTCTTTTGCAATCTCACTCGCAGAATAGACGCTTGCTCCAGCTTCAGAAACGATAGTATATTTGATATCAGTACCCCTACAAACACCTTGTAAAAAACGTTCAGTCTCCCGAGATGCGGTACCATTTCCTAATGCAATTAAATTAATTTTATCTTTAACAAACATCTCTTTGATAGCGTTAGTTTCATCTTTTTCATGAGGTTTATTTGGATATATTGTAGTGGAATTGATGAAACGCCCGTATTCATCAATTGTTGCTACTTTACAACCAGTCCGGTATCCTGGGTCGATCCCCATAATTCGCATATTACGAGTTGGAGGTTGTAAGAGAGCATTACGGACGTTTTCCGCAAAAACTTTAACCGCATGGTCGGAAGCCTTTTGAGTCAATTCCTTACGGACTTCTCGAAATATGGCAGGTTGAATCAGACGAGTATAGCTGTCCTTTACTGCATCTCGCAGATACAATGTGAATATACTTTTTGGATTAGAAATGATATATTCTAAGGCAAGTGCGATTACTTTGTCTTTATCAACTTCCAGTTTTACAGATAGAACTTCTTTTTTCTCCCCGCGATTAATTGCAAGAATCCGGTGGTGAGGAATGGTTTTAATAGCTTCTTCATGCTCAAAGTACTTCTGATAACGTTCTGCATCTTCTATCTCCTTTTCGGTATTTTTGGTAATGATTCTTGAGCTTTGAAAAATTCGTTGTCGTAATAATTTCCGCAATTCAGCATTTTCCGCTATTAATTCTGCTACAATATCTTTTGCGCCTTTGAACGCATCATCTGTTTCAGGGACCTTCTCAGAAAGGAATTGATTAGCGAAGTCTTCTGGATTGCCTTTTAGGGATTTTTGTTCAATAATTAATGTAGCTAGAGGTTCTAATCCCAATTCTCTGGCAACTAATGCCCTTGTTCTTCGTTTAGGACGGAAAGGTAAGTAAAGATCATCAACCTCAGAAATAGTTGTTGCAGCTAAGATTTTTTCCTTAAAATCTGGTGTTAATTTCCCTTGTTTTTCAATTAACTTGATTATTTTTTCCCGATGATCAACAAGGTTCTTAAGCCGCTCATAGTGAAGTTCTATCTGGCGAAGTGCATCTTCATCTAGATTACCAGTGCGTTCTTTTCTATAACGCGCAATAAATGGAATGGTATTACCTTCATTTAGAAGATGTATTGCTTCTTGAACTTGTTGTTGAGTAAGGTGAATTTTGTTAGAAATATTTGAAACAAGATCCAAATTTATGATCCTCAGAACATTATTTCTCAAACTAAAATCATAATTTATGTATTATTATGAAGAATTAGAAAATGTTACTTAAATAGAAGGTTGTAATATAAGGACTATAATCTGTTTCTCGGGTTAATCATTGCATAAAGCTAATCATTGCATAAAACTGAAGAAAATGATTCAAAAATGGAATCGGAAAATGAGGAGAAGAAAAAGTAAGTACAATTTACTTAAGAAATTTATAGGGTTAAAGCAATATTGTTAATTAATGACTGATCGTAAGTCTTCTAACCAAAAGTCGCCACTTTTCTTCAAATGGTATAAGTATATAATCCTAAAGAAGATAAGCAGAGTGATGGGGTTGATATCCGCCTTTCTAGCATTGATTTTGATTATTTGGACGAAAGAATTACGTTTTGGGATAATTATTGGCTTTTGGTTAGTGCTCCCTTCCTTTCTCCTTTATCACCTGTTCAAAGTAAGGATGCCAGCTAAGAAGAGGAGTCTAATAATAGGATTGATTACATATAATGGAGAATATGATCTTGCTAAGATCGCACAACTGATGGATATATCCATTAAAGAAGTAATTGATACTACAAATCAAGAGATCATCTACGGATACTTACAAGGGGAGATAATAGAAAACCAATTTCATCCTAAAGTAGCGGAAACAATTGAGAGCATCCTATCACCAGAGCAAATAAGAAAACTTGAAAGCATATTAGAGATAAGAAAACGTATTTCTATTGATAAAGTAGCAAAACAACTGAAAATACCCAAAAATAAGTTGTTAGACTTCTTGTATCAATCTACTGATGAGGGAAAGTTAGCTATAATATCTAATGAGGAAGAGAAGAGTAATGATAAAGGAAAATAAGCTGCATTCTAACACGCTAGCTTTAACAGACTATCATACTACTACTAATTCTCTAAAATCAACCTAGAAATTCTTTTGCTAAATTGTAATACGCTTTTGTCGTTAATTCAACCGTTTTTACGGTCACTCGTTCATTAGTTCCATGTACGAGATCAGTTAGTTCGTTAAGAGGTATTCTAGGGTCAAAAAAAGCATACCCATAAGTATCAATGTTACGTTCACGGAAAAATCGTGCGTCACTACCGCCCATCATCATGAATGGTACGAAGGTACTATCTGGAATAGTCTGTTGAATTGCCCTTTTCATTGCATTTACAAAATCTGAGCTAACTGGACTCGCATTTCCGTAGGAATGTACACTTCCCTCATCAGTAATTGTTTCAATTTTAGCTTCATCGGCTAAATCTCCAAGTGCTTTTTGCAAGTGAGTTATGACATATTCTTCATCCTGTCCTGGGAGTGTACGGACATCCAAATCAATTGAAGCCGTAGCAGGAATAATATTGATTTTAGTCCCTCCTCTAGTCATGCTAGGGGATATTGTCATCCTACTAAGCGCATGAATGAATTTAGCCATAGCAGAATCCTTCTTCCTTAGTCTTCTTAGGGTAAAAGGCAATGTTCTCTTATTTGTAAGCATAAACCGTGAGTAAAAGCTTAGTCCAAAACCATCAGCTAGATGCTCTAGATATTCCGTTGTTATGGGGATTTTATTGTCACAGTAATCAATTAAACGAGCTGTCGCTTGTCCTGCTTTGTAGATAGCGTTATCGCTTGTATAAGGCATAGATCCATGGCCAGGAGTTCCTTTAAAGGATATTCGCTTCCAGTTCGCTCCTTTTTCTCCAATCGCAAAAATAATCTTTCCTGGTGCTATAGTTATACCCCCAAATTCAGTGACGGCATAATCAGTTTGAATAAGGTCAGGATGATTTTTAAGCATCCATTCTGCTCCATATTTCCCGCCAGTCTCTTCATCCGAAACAATTAACAGAATGAGGTCTCCTTTAGTTTGGAATTGTTCTTGATGAAGCTTTACGAAGGCTTGAGTCTGACTGGCAACAATAGTTAACATATCAAGCGACCCTCTTCCCCAAATGTATCCATCTTTAATCTCCCCTGAAAAGGGATCAACTTCCCAATCTTCTGGATTTGGCACTGGTACTACATCAACATGAGCAGGACCAAACATTAAGCTAGGACCTTTACCACTCCCTCGAATTTTCGCTACTAGATTTCCTCTATTAGGAGCGGATTCAAATACTTGGCATTTAATATCTCGTTCAGTCAGAAAGCTCTCTATGGCTTTGATATTAGGCATTTCGTTGCCAGGGGGATTAACACACTTATTTTGAATCATTTGCGAAATGAGTTCGCATGTTTCTTGAAGCTCTGTATCATTCATCATGAATCCATCCTCTCTTTTGACTTGATCTACTGAGAAAGCCAATAAATTATTGTAATTATTATTATTTCTTCTTACCTATTTTCAAGCAAGGTGTTTTAGGGGCGAACATGGAAAAGAGATATAAAATGTGATAGGAATGCATGCATTCTCTCAATATTATGATAAAATATGTAACAATATGGAACGAATGAAGTTGATTATCGAGAGGAGTAGTGGTAAAAATGGATGAAGGTAAACCCGGTAAATTCTTTTGTGAGAAGTGTGGAGCAACTTACCATGAAGGTGACGAATTTTGTGCTGAATGTGGAAACAGATTTACATCAATAGAATCCCGTTTCTTGGTTAGTGATCCAAAGAAGCCTGTTGAGCCCCAACCTGATCACTTAATAGTAGCTGATGGAGATGCGCGATTTTGGGGATTTATTATTGACTTAATCATCATTGGTATTCTAACTGGCGTAGTTCAAGGGATATTCTATTTTATAACAGGATCAGAAGCGCTGTGGCTTAGTTATGAGACAACAGAAGACTTCTTCTGGAATATGGGTCCATCTTTTATTATCGGATTCGCTTATTATGTTATTACTGAGCTGTTCTATGGACAAACAGTAGGTAAGATGGCAGTGGGAACAGAAGTAGTCCAGATAAATACTGGAAAACGACCCACACAAGATCAACTGGCAAATATTCTATTAAATAACTTCGGAAAAGCTTTCATGTTCCCAATAGATGTAATTCTTGGTTGGATTCTAGCAGATAGCTGGGAAAAGGAATCCGGTGTTCATTTGCGTCAACGATTCTTTCAAAGATTTGCTCAGCAAGTTGTTGTGAAAAAGAAAGTAGATACAACTAGCGTGAAATTTAAACCAAGCGAGTGAATCTCCAGACAAATTAATACCAAAACAGAAGTATTTAACAATTACAGATAATCTTTTCAAGTAGTTTTGAGAGATTTCGTACAAGAGTTCGTTACGAAACATCCGAATGACTTGACTCATGTGTTTGAAGACTTTACCATTTTGAGTTTTTCCTCCAATCAGTTTTTTGATCCAACTAGTCAATTTATTGTAGTTAAGGTGTTTCTTAGTACTGATGACAAATTAGAGGCATATTCGGTTATTGTTGACCGACCTTTGTCACTAATCGAAATAATAGTGGTGGGTTTGGCATTCACAAACATTTTACTCATTTCAATTAAACCGCTATTTGCTAATTTTTTTAGATGGGCAGATAAATTCCCTCCTGTAAGTCCCAGAGCATCTCGAATGAAAGGAAAGGTTGTTTTATTCCGTGGTAGAAGAAAGATCAAAATAGCTAATCTAACGGGGCTATGCACAATTTCATCTAGGTCGAGGACAGTTTGAAGATCAGTGGTTTGATCGTCTAAGTCATTAATGGCTTGATTATCTAAATCACTCACAGAACTTAATCTTTCACAGTACTATAAATTAGTAACCAAGGTTCCAATGTTTAGAGAACTAATCGACAATCATTAGGTTTGAACTTCTCCAAATGACGCAACGTATTTATCTATAGAGTGCTTATTAATAAGAGCGACGGTTATCATCGAAAAACCAAAACATAAAGCAAAAACTAACGCTGTTAGGTCAGTCCACGAAACTCCATGTTCCCAGTTTGGAAGTGACTGGATCGATTCTCTAAAAGCTGTGAAATTCTCATAAAGAACCCAACCTATAAGATTCAAGAAAGAGGACATTAAAGACATTGTAGCAACCACTTTTCGTAAGTTTCTTCTTTGAAGAATGTCTTGATGTTTATCCATCCATTCTTGCGCAGAATAGAAGTTCCATGCAAATATAATGCCAACATATAGCCAAATAACTACAGAAAGATCAATAAGATAATCAAAAACAATAATAAGAATAACTCCAAGAACAATAGCAGATATAATTTCCCATTTCCTACGTTTTGCCATGGGTTCTTTCCTTTGAAATAATTGATATTTTGAAAACACTTCAACGACCCATAAAGATAGGAATGTCACTATCCACACAATAATTGTTCCCTCATAACCCGTAGAGAGGTTTAATAGTGTTTCAGAAATTCCAGCACCTATAGAAAGCAGACCCCAAAGGAGAGTAATCATATTACAGGCGAGGAGAAAATTAACGCGGTCGTATAATATAACTCTATCCATATAATATAATAATTTTCGCATTTCCTCAGGTGATAGCTCTGACATGGTTTTCATTAGAGATTGCATTTTTTCACTTATAAATTTGTAACTTTGTTTATAGTACAAACTTGTTTATAATGCCAACAAATTGAAAGTACAAAAATTATACGGGATTTATAAAGGAGAGTGAGAAGCTAAGGGTAAATCGATAGATTTGGAGAAATAAACAATGAGTATGGCAAAAACTGAAACCCGAACGATTGGAAACCTATTAAAGGGTACTAATATAGAAACACACCATGTAAAAGGGTCTATTGTCTCTTCTTCCGCAGTTAAGCGGATGTTATATATTGATAATACTAGAGTGTATCTTACCATACTAGTGATCCTTCACCATTTAGCTATTTGTTTTGGAGGATCTGGGCATTGGGCAATTAAGGTGGAAGCAACGGATCCCATCAGTCCAATTCTTCTTTTGTTGTTTAATGGCGTTAATCAGGCCTATTTTATGTCATTATTTTTCTTTCTTTCTGCATATTTTACTCCTCGCTCTTATAATAAAAAAGGCCCCAAAATGTTCATGAAAGATCGTCTAATTCGCTTAGGAATCCCTGTGTTGGTCTACATATTCATATTATCGCCTATAGTTAGTTTCCTTCTGATAAAATATGTATGGGGCGAAGAAATTTCCCTTCTTGCTATATTAGATATAATGGTGTATAATATCGAACAGCTTAATTTTAGTGTTGGTCCACTCTGGTTTGTCGTAGTCTTATTGATTTTTTCGATGGGATATGCTTCTTATCGACTAATTGTTGATAAATATCTTTCTAAATATTCTTTCATTCCGTACAAAAATTCTTTTCCGACTAACAAGGCTATAATCGTTAGTATTATTAGCACTGCTCTTCTCACCTTTGTAGTACGGTTGTGGTTCCCTGAAGGCATGGAAGTTATTTACTTTCAATTGGGTCATTATGTTCATTACATCTTCTGGTATATATTTGGCATTATGGCCTATCGTGGTAATTGGCTGAATCACTTATCCACACTTCAAGCAAGATATTGGGGTAGAGTCACATTTGTCGGCATTCTCGCTTTTTTCCCCGCTGTAATTCTGATGGTAGTTCTAAATGGAGGGGAAGAAGGTCTTGGTGAGCTTATGGCAGGTGGATGGCACTGGCAAGCTTTACTGGTAGCAACATGGAGTTCTGTACTCTGTTTCAGCATAAGTATCTGGTTATTGGCATTCTTTAAACGTAAATACAATCATCAAAGTCCATTCGTCAAACTATTGTCAAAGAACGCTTATACAGTCTATATCATTCACATAATTATAGCCATAACGGTAGTTATCCCCCTCATGTCAGTTGGTCTACCCTCAATCGTTAAACTCGTCATTACATCTGTGATCACTATCCCTCTTTGCTTCATTGTTGCCCATTTGATCCGTAAAATTCCTTATAGTACTAGAGTTTTAGGTTAAAAAACAGGATTCCTTTTCATTTCCTTATTTTTTCAGTTTTTTTGATTTAAATTTGTTTTTAAACAGAAAAATCTTGAACATTCGGTAAGAAAACCCACAGCTATCTGTACAATGTAATGACAAAATCATACTAACTCAATTAGTGGGGAGTAATGTTGGGCTCGGAATATTTTATCCTTACAAAATGAGGAAGTTTAAGAATGATATAAAATTTTTAACATGTAAAAATGTTTTCAGAGCATTCCCTCTAATAAAACAGAAACAATTACAGAAAGAATAAAGGAAATCATTGGAAAAAGAGCCGCTCCAAAAATTGTTAAACCTTGTTTAATTTCAAATGGCCATCCGCTTATTCCGCTTAATTCTTCTATCTTTTCGGATAGTATTTTCATCTCTTTCTCCAAACGTGTTTTTTCATCCGCCGCATCGGTTCGTTCTAGAATTTGAATCCACTGCATTAGTTTCAGTTCATAGAACGATTCAAATTCGTATAGAGTCTTTCCTTTTCGCTCATTGATTATATTTCTCAGAGTATTTTGGGGATAAAAGAATAACACAAAACATGCAGCTGCTAAAATAAGATTCTCTAGTAAAGTCAAGATAAAAAAGTTGAAGATATCGTCGAAAGGAACTTCTCCTTCAAGATAACGTAGTAGTTGGGTTCCATAAAAGTT
>JAEOTF010000230.1 GCA_016840025.1 Candidatus Hodarchaeota archaeon | reverse complement strand
TTTTGGCAATTTCTTTCACTATTTCTTCATCAATGGGCGCACTTGGTTCTTGTGATTTAATTGGGGGTTCTTCTAGACGAGGAGTAGGAATTTCTTCCACTTGTTTGGGAAATAACGGAATTTTGGCTATGTCTTTCATTATTTCTTCATCACTGGGCGCACTTAATTCTTGTTGAAAACTTGGGGTAGGAAATTCTATCTCAAGTGTGGGTATATTGAATGATTCAGCGGATATAACGCTAGTACGTTGAAAACTTGTTAATTCTTGCATTCTTCCGATCATTTCTCCAGGTTTCTTTGGTCTAGGTAGGTAATCTTCCTCGCTTAGGTTTTCTGTGATAGTCAAGATCTTTGATCTTAATTCGGAAAATAATAGAACAACTACTGAAGCTTCTTCTGGAGCACTATGGATTACAGCGGTTCTCCATTTTTCAATAAAAATACTCCATTTGTCCATATGTGCTTTTATTAATTCCTTAATCTCTCTGTCTAGAGTTTTTGGTACCGGTTGAGTCATAGATATTGATCCTTTTTTCTTAATATTAAATTTACTCGCTGTAAGCTATTTCAGAGGCATATTGATCTGCCCAATTCTTGTAATTTTTGAGAAGAGCGGGGCTGACAGACCGCTTTACTTTTTCAAGAGCTAATTCTAGGAATTTCATATCTAATTTTATGGTTTTATCTTTCTTTTTACGCCATTCATTAAACAACTGCCATTTTGCTTTATTACAGGCTTGGGCTAGATCTCGTCCTGCGTAGAACCATCCATTTTTTTCTTCTGTGTAAATTGCTAACTTATCATAATCAACTTCAGAAGAGATGTACTTTTTTGGGAGATTTAATTGTAGAATTGCTTTTCGTGTTTCTTTATCTGGTGGAGGAAAGAAAATCTTCTCCTGGTGCCGATTGATAAGGGCTGGTTCCATGAGTTCGGGGTGATTGGTCGCACTAATTACAATAAACCCGGATTCAGGCTTTACGCCATCCATGTACTGAAGGAACATATTCAAGGCTTCGTTAGCCACATTTGAACTTGACATTGCATATTCTGTTTTAGGTATCAGTTTTTCGATTTCATCCACAAAAATAAGACTGGGTTGTGTTTTTCCTACCTTCGATGCACATTGAAAGATTTTTTGAATTGCTTTCGGTGTTTCTCCTACAAATTTATGCATAACTGCGGCAGGGTTACAAATCACCAGAGGAAGATTAAATTCTCCAGCTGTACACCTAACAAAAAATGTTTTTCCACAACCTGGTGGACCAAACATCAGAATTCCACGTGGGATTTCTAATTCTAATTCTTCCATTTCTTCAGCGTAGTAAAGAGGTAACTCAATTGCCTCTCTCATTCTTTGCATTATTTGATCTAATCCTGCAAGTTTCGAGTAGTTGTATTTCCCATTAAGTTTATCGATTATTTCCCTACAATCTCTTGGAAAATCTTTTGTGATAGGCTTCTCTTTCTGGTCATTCGTACTTTCTTCCTTCTTTGGAGTTTTTTGTGGATGAATTTGATGAGGGGCTTGCTCTTGTTCTGCAAGTTTTTTTCGTACTTCTTCTCTAAGACTCCTCAGTTCTTTTAATTTAAGATTACAAAATGCTACCAGTTTAGATGATCCCGCGGAAAGACTTTGGTATTGTACAAGTAGCTGAATGGCTTTTCCAATATTGATATCCGCAAGGTGCCATTTTCGGGCATCTACGGCTAATTCGATGGCCTGATGGAGTTCCCTGAATTGCTTCACATAATCCATCTGATTTCGCTCTCATCTTTTACATTTTCAAATCTTGACGCTTATCTTCATATTCCTTTATCCAATCGGCTACCTCTTGATAGAATCGACTTAACATTCGTTCAATCCGCTCAAAGGTAAGTTCATTAGTAAAGCTGAGAGTTTCAGCGATATTAAAAACTTCAGGGACTAATTCGGGGATCACAATTACGTTCCAAGGACGTTGATATTCCCACGAGTTGATAACCCTGAAAATATCTCTAAAAACCTCATTTTCTAGCTTTTCAAAACTGAATTCTGTCTTTTGTCCAATATCAGAAATATCGATGCTTTCAACAATAGCTTGCAGACTTTTCATCTTTCCTTCAAAAGGCAATGTAAGTCCAAAATCCAATTTTTTTTCTTTAAAAGCTTGAAATTCCTCAATACCAATAGGAAGTAGTTTACCTGTATCTCTTACAAGTCTTCCATCAAGCAATTTACCTATTTTAGTAGTATCTGTGGCCCGTACGTATGGTCTTGGTGTAAAAACATGAATTACAGAGGAATCAGACTCACCAATACGGTCAAGGTTTCTTAAAGTGTCACCAATAACCTTAATCTCATCAACTTCTTCAAATCGTTGTTGAAATTGGGAACGAACTTGGACCGATACGACATTCCAGATATTAAAAATTTCAATAGTAGCTTTACCAAAGTCTAGAAGTGCAATTCGCGAAGATTCCGTACTAGGATCAAGAGAGGGGAGGTTAAATACAGTATCTACTATACAAATAGTCTCTCTTGAATGAGCTTTATCACTATGTTCTTTGATTTCTGCTAATAATCTCCAAAATTCTTCCATACTTAAAGGGTCGAAGGGTGATGAGCGATAAATAAGATGCAGATTCTCTGTTATCTCAATACAAGTAAATAGATCGTTTTTTTCACATAGACTTCTCTTTTTATTTTTTATTGAGGTAGAAGAAAGAATACGTGCCAAATCAGGATTGTTTGAGTTAACATCGACTGCTATGATTGGTTGGTCCATTATTAAATGATTTAGAGTTAATGAAAGCGCTAAAGGTGTTTTTCCTGCACTTCCTTTCGACGATACAACAATTTTGAATCTCATTGAAACACTGTCCTTCGAGTATTCTCAAAGTCATTAATGCGAGGCATTAAGCCCTTTAATGCTACAGCTATTTCCTTTTGGGTGAGATTTGTCCGATGTTGTAATGTATCAGATGCCCGTAACACATTTGTAAATAACAAAGGAATTACAAACACATTTCGAGGCAGAACAGGAAATTGTAGGAGGTAGTCAAGTACTTGATTTATAAACTCCGCTTGAAAATCTCTCTGGTTCCATTTTTCAGCGCCTTGCGCCTCAATAATATTATTACATATTTTCTTTAGTAGATTTGAAAGTTTCGTGAAAGTCAGATAAAGATTAGGATTATATTTACGTTTTCGTAATCCCGTATGTACTTGATGGCTTATCAAATCTTCTTTCTTTTTAGTTGCTTGTAGAAAATCTTTTCGCACTGGTACAGCCCTTGGTGTGAATATGTGGATCACGTTCGGAGCAACGTTTTTTGCTGTAGCCAATCTTGAAATTGTATCTAACTCGTCGAACAATGGTGCGATTAGTTCACAGTATTTATTATATGTGCCTTCTCTCCCAAAAACTGGACATTCAAGAGCTGATACTAAATTCCAAACATGAAAAAACTCCACTTCTGCATCCAAAGCATGTATCGTTTCTTTATCAAATCCTGCTAATGTAGAGGGTAGGTTTAGTCCTGTATCGACAACAATTCGACGTTGATTAACTTGCTGATCTTCTGAGGCAAGGAATTCTCTTTGTTTCTGTAAAACTTCAGTAATTGTATGCCAGATTTGATTAGAAGTTAAGGGAGCGAATACTTTTCGCCTATAAACAACAGAGAGATTGGAAAAACATGGCTGAAAATAGTATTCTAACTCTCCAGGCAATTTTTCTTTCTTCTGGATGGAATTTAGAACAAGTTGAGGTTTATGACGGCCTTCTGAACAGTATCCTGCATCTTTTGTACCTAAGAGAATAGAGGCAAAGTCAGGATTGGCACTGTTTAGGTCGATAGCGGTAACATAATTCGTTTCATTACGTACTAAATGATTTACTATAAGTCCTAATGCGATAGGAGTCTTTCCTGAAGCTGAGCGATTTGATGATATAATTTGAATGAGTGTTCGTCTGAGAGGTAGCAATTGATCATCTCCTTAGAACTGTTAACGTCCCTCCGTTATCCATAGGGAAATAGCTGCGAAGATTAGGAATAGAACTCTAAAAATAGTGAGTCTAAAATCATACAAGAAATCAGAATTTGGTTGATCCTGAACCCAACTTTCCAGAACTTCAATAATGCGCGGATAGCTACTAAAAACATCAGTTAGTGAACTAAAAACTTGATTCAAATCAATAAAGAATAATTGAGAAACTAGGATAGCTACAAATAGTTGCAGCCAGAGAGAAAAATTTAGGGCTTCAGGATCAATGTAATTTCCTATTTTGTCCGCATTTTGAAGTAAAAAAAAGAACTGTATGAAATTAATTAGAAAAAACATCCAAAAAAGCACTGTAAGTCCATGCAACCACACTCCATTAGAGATAAGAGACCCGAAATTAAAGAGTGCGATGATTAAACAAATATAAGCAATGGTAGAATGAAGATTAAGTTGTGTGGATATTTGCATTTTCTTAGGCGCCTTCCAGCGTTTTCTAATAAAGAGAAGAAAGAATGAGGAGAGAATATTGATCCAAACTAAAACTGTAAGTCCAAGAAGAACTTCACTTGACAAACTCTCCCTTGAAGAGGGGTTAAGTATCTCAAGTGCTCTTACGATTCCTATAGCAAGTAACACGAGTAAACTAGTAGATCGGGTTGTTTTTAGTCGGATATACATGCCATTTGGGTATTGTGGGTCTGTACTAGTTTCAGGACTTTTTAACTCCCAAATTATAATGATAAATGTGAGTAAAAGAGTAAGAACAAAACTTACTCCTCCAATTGTTATCAATAAGTCAATTTCTTCATTTTGTAGCCCTAATCCTCGCAATGTTTCGTGAAAAAGAGCAATCAGAGCAACAAAGATCGCTATAATGCTAGTAGATCGGATTAATAGATTAATAGCATTTTCTACTCGAGTATTATGAGTTGGTTGAGCAACTCCCTTTAAATCAACGATTTCTCTTACTTTTTCGGAGATGGTTAATAGAATAAAGAATGCAAGGGCTATATAAGCTATACTAAAAATGAGATGAAGACTGAAATTTTGGCCTTGTTGTCCCGCTTCCTCTAATCTTTGGTGTGAAGCCAGTTCAATGAAAGCAAGGAGTAAACAAAGGCCTTCTGCTACTTTGAAAACGAATCGCTCGGAATCAACCACAAAGGAACCTCAGTGCTGTATTCTACTTTAATATGATTATTTGGTAATTTGACCATTTGTTTTTATTTAGGCATCCTTTTGAGAGAATGATAGTTAATTCATTTTGATATGAAAACATCATCATCTTTCATTATCGGTTTTCTTTTATTAATTTACAGCATTCTTATTGGTTGTTCTTCCACTGTAGTAGTCCAGAGCCAAATTTATCAAGCTAAAACTTTTGAAATCGATCCTCAAAGCGATTTTGCGTATATAAATGACCCTTTTAAGCTTACTATAAGATTAAATGCGTCAGTAGCCTTCACCCATAATTTCTCTGCTTTTCTTACTTTAGAAAAGGGCGAAAATACAGGACTAGAAGAGGTTGAGGGTAATAACACACTATTGGCAGGTAGTGATACCGCTTACTTCCAACTCCATTTTGTTAAAACTGGTGTCTATGAATTCAATATAACCCTCCAATCACTTGAGCAACAACACATTGAGTATCAGATATTTTCCCTTCAAGTAAAAGAATGGTTTCAAACCCCCTTTACTCTCCTTGCCTTCGTAAATGTTATTATTGCTCTTGTTGCGGGACTTATTATTTTTCGATTCGTTAAGGAGAAATCATTACTCCTTCCAGACATAGGTTTAAGTTTAGATTATGACCAATTAGCTCAAGAACTCCTTTACAACCTACGAATAAGTCAGGGGCCCATTGATATTGAACAACTCTATCAAAAACTAGGTTTAACCGAGACAATTCCCAAAGATCAAAATAAACATGCAATTTTGCAAGCATTAATGGCTGCCATGGATCAAACCAAGAGAAAATGAACATCTAGAAATATAATGTTCTATAAGCTTCACAGCGTTCTCTTACAGCAAGAAGCAAATCACAACTCCTTATAACGGTTTCATTCCAGACAGCGGGACTGATCTCTGGACCTATTCTTTCCTGTTTTTTTACGATAAACTCGAATGAGAGAGAGAGGTTGGGTCGATCTTCCTCGATTATCTTGGGCTTATGAGAGCAGACAAAGGTCATCCCATTCGGTTTAAGAGGTTCTACTGTTTTTATCACAATAGAGGCGTGGTTATGGATGTGAATATTCGTATCTAGGTCTTGCAGAAGTTGTTTAATCCCTCTTGGATGAATAAAATTCTTTCGTTGGACTTTCTCCCAGAAGGTAGAACGAACCCGCGAAAGGGCAAACCTGTTCCCTTTTAGAAGATTAAAATTTGTAATGAACCACGGTCGAATTTCTGGAATGCCCCACGAAAACTCAATGGCATATATAATGCTTTGTGCCTTTTTTAAGAATCCTGAACCATTTGTTCCATTATAAACTAGATTCAAAGCTACTGGGTATTTGGTTGTTAGGATTTGGATTCCATAATAGTGGCTTCTTTTCTTCTGGAAGAGGACAGGTGCTGAATGGTTTGTGATATTTTCTAAACCAGTTAGAGTAGTGAAAAAAAAGTACTGAGCCCTAGATTCTATTTTTTGGATTCTTCTCTTTGCTTGAATCAACGATAATTTCTTGGTCTTAGCCATCCAATTCCCCTTCAGAGAGTCTTTTTCAAAAAGAAAGGATGTCATTCAATCAGTTAGTGGATTGAATATTATAATGTATTGATATACAAGAAAGATATGTGAAAATTCACGCCTGTAGGAGGATGCGCTCTCCCTCTTTAACCTGTTTACGTAGTTTCACTAAATTTTCTTTTAAAGTTTCTCTGATTCTAGTGGTCTCTTTTACATCTTGAATTTGCTTTAATTTTTGTTCAGCAACATATATCTGTCTTTCATTCTCCAAAAGAGTACTGTAAAACAATTTTTCATCGAGCCTAATTGTTCTAAGGCGTTTGAGGTCTATTTGAGCCTTTATTGCTTCAAGAGCGTAGATGTAGCGTTCTGTTAGATCCTGTTGGGCAAGAGTGACCAAAAAGGAACTCATTTCTGGTACAGGGATGGATGTGTCTTCATATGAGGGGACAAAGTCCATGAAATTACAGGTCCTTTCCAATAATGCTCTAAGTTCTTCTTTCCGCACAGCAATTTCATATTCTATCTTTTTATACCATTCTACATATTTTGCTTCTTCTTTTTTAGATTTTATCGGTTTCGATGGGTCAATTGTTTTTTTAATTTCTTTGAGAATGGTATCTTTAGGTGTTATTGGATCTATTGTTCTTTTGATTTCTCTCCGAATAGTTCCTTTCTCATAGGGAGCATAACTGAAAGTATACTCTCGGACCTTATTTTGAATTCTTTGGGCTTTTTCAGTAGTTGTTAGTTGTTTTTGTCGTTTGATTACTTTGATGTTTTGTTCCAATTCTTCTTTCATCTGAATTCCGCTAAAAATGTTACGCATGATAGTAAAAAACTCTTCTAGGGAATCTTTCCTGAATTTATTTCTTTTACAGCTCCGAAAAATCTTTTTCGCAGTTTTAAAGGCCTCTGTGATAGTTATTAGACGTGAGTCCATCATTATTCGGGGTTCAAAATCAATTCGGCTTGGCCAATATGAAGTTTCATGATCAGCTCGTTTCCGTGGCATATATTGATAGAAGTTGGTTTTTTCTATCATTCTTTTATACCATAGCTCAAGTTCATTGAGCTTAGAGAGTAATAAATTGGCGTCTTCAAGCAGATTATTCATGCGAATGTCTTCTTCTCCTCAGTTTTCTCCTTTTCTTCTTCTTTTTCGGTGATTATCTTTTTCTGTGACTCGGAAAGTGTATTACGTTGGGTCTGCATATCTTTCAGTCTTGCATATACAGCTGGACCATATTTTTCCTGTATTTCTCGTTCATATTCTTTTAAGGCGGAAAGTGCTAAAGAGGCTTGTTTAATCCACTCCTCTCTTCTTTGCATTGTGATAAGGTAACCTTCTGGCTGCCCAGGTGTTAGTGGATTGAGTCTTTCTTGAATCATATCACTTTGAGCAGTCTTCCATTCGATTGTTTTCTTACTTGCATCTATCGCTTGTTCAAAATGGATAAAACGCTGGTAAAGTGCTCCAGTCTCTGTTTCTCTTTGTTTCAGCAGTCCTAAAAACCGTGGGTCATCGATTTTTATTCCTAAAAAGTCCTCTGCTTGCCTGATAACCTGTTTTAATTTCAATTCATACATTTGAAGAGCTTCTTCATGGGCGTCAATTTCCTCTGGAAGAATTTCCGTGCTTAATTTCTCTAAGAATTTTTTGTCGCCTCTTCTTAACTTCCCACTTGTGAAAAACCGATCAACTCGCTCATTTCTTTTCTTTAACTCTTTTTCACCGAGTACTTTCAATTTTGATCACCTAATTGCTCTTTCCTTCGACCTCGGTCACTTTTCGTTTTATTTTCTCAAAATCAAGGACAGGGGAAAGATCTTCAAGGGAAACCAGAAATTCTTGTTGAAACAAGTTGTTTAACTGTTCATCGACTGGTTCTACCATCTCCTCGATCTCTTCGGACAGCGAGAGTAGCCCAACAGCAATGTCATTGGTTGTCATGAGGTCCGCTCTTCCTTGAATCAATGCTTCTCGCATAGAACGATCAAAGTGTTTTTCTTCTCGGCTTGCTTGTCTGACCAATTTCTTGAGCTTTTTAGTGTCTAATGGCTCTAATCGTTGAGCATGCATTTTTAGTCGAAGGGTATTCTTAGCTTTCCTGCAGAGATCAACAAGCTCTAATAATGCCATTTCTTGTTGTTTTCGGAGTCTCCACTCCCCTTTCTTGGTTGGAGACGGTTTTCGTCCCTTTTGATAGTCATTCGCGAGTTCTTGGAAGGTTTCTGCGGCTGATTTTTTATAGGCGCTCCATAATTGATAGAAATACCGTTCCGCTCGGTCAAGAAAGTCCATTTTTGATTCTGCTTTCTGGTCAAGAAGCCAATCAATGATTTCCAGGTTTTGAGCCTCCAATAATTATAAGATAATCGTGATTGCGAATTTTAAGGGGTTTTACTTTGTTGTAATTTCTTAGATTCGTTTTGATATATAAATAAACGTAAACGATTACGTTTATTAACGCATATAGGTAAGTAAATCCTTATTCTAAACTATTAGATAATTTCAGCATTTATCTTAAGGTACCATTTCTTTACGTAATGCATTTTATCACATAAAACAATCATATTACGAGCAAGAGGTACTATAAAGCAAGATCTTATAAAGCAAAAAAATTAAGAGCAGACATCAGTTGAGATTTAAGATCTTATTTCTTATAAAGTTCCAAAAATACTAAGAAAAAGAAGAAAGGGAGAACTGAGAGTTTATTGAACTGGAAATTTATGAGAAAAGCATTTGAAAGGATTTGATGGCATAATATGTAGTAATGAGAGCATTGGTGATTTATTAATCCGAATATTGCCACTTTTGTTGATGTAAACCTCATTCCTATTAAGAGCAAGGTATTCTATCAAGATTTGTCTTAGTTTCTGAATTGAAGTCATTGGAAAGCCTTGTGTGCAGAATTTCATGTTAATAACTTGTTTATCGATTGTTTTTGATTTACCCCAGTTTTTCTTGTGTCTGTAAATGGAGCCATCTTCTAAATGCCAAATGAGAAGGCTGAATGGGTGGAGGACTAAGTTATTGGGGACAACCTTGACCCATTTAATATCTGGTCTATTTTTACGTTCTTCTGGTGTAGCTTTGCGATACCATTGTTTCCAGAGTTTCAAAAGCTCCATAGAGCCATTTGTAGTCAATGTCCAAGCGTTAACAGGTTTACCATTAGGAGCAAGTGTGTTTTTAAGGCGGATGGTAACTTTATATCCTGCTTCCTTAAAAAGAGAGGCAACAAAGTCGATATACTCTTTTCTATCAAATGATTGGACAAGAGTATAACTAGCTACGTATTTTCTTCCTCTGATATACCCATCGCCCAATAAACTTCCAATAAGGAAAAGTAAAAGCGCATAAGTAAGAGGTATACTTGTTTCATTTGTCACTTTTCGTGATTGTTCAAGGGTTTTTGTTGGTATTCTGTGTTTTTTGAATGCACTATTTACTGTATTCCAATCAACTTCGAGTTTCTTAGCAATTGCCTTTATTGTGAGGTTTTTGTTCCAAAGTAAGTCATATAATTCTGCAGGATTGTCTAAAAGGCGACAAGTTTTCCCATCTAATCTCTTGGCACGATTCTTCATGTAGTAAGGAAGATTAAATTCTTTTCTTTTATTATTCTTGAGTGTATTGAGGTTTACCCCTGTGATTTCAGCGATTCTTCTAGGACCTATGTGTTTATATGCCTTTCTTAGCAATTTTCTGTTTTTTGGTTTATAGATGTCATGTCCATTCTTCAATAGTTTTAACTCAGTTTCTATTTCTTTTTTTTTGTCTTGAATGTCATCGTTTATTGATGTCATGGGTTGTTTCTCCTAGAACTGAGTTTTTTAGATAACTCCTACTTCGAGAACGCTTACGAGTAAGTTGTTTACTACTTTATTCTGTACATATATTATCGATTCAACTTACAAATCAAGGAAATTTCTAACATAGTAAATAGTGTATTTTTCTAAAGTTAGAAAGCTCTCACGTTAATAGTGAACAGCGATTGCGAATTTTATTGGATTCCAACTTGCTCTATTTTCTTAGATTCTTAGAATCCTTTGATATTTAAACAAACGTAAACGTTTACGTTTATTAACGCAAATATGTCACAAAATCGTTATTCTAAATTATTAAACATTTTCAATATCTATCTGAAGCTGTCTCTTCTTTGTATATGGTCATTTCACCGAAAAAAAAGGTAAAATTAAAACAAGATGTGTTCTAAGTAAAGATGTGACGAAACAAAATAATTTAGAAGAACATCCATGAAATTAGAGTTCTCACATTAGAGATTACAAGTCAAAAGGTTTTTGAGCTCAGTTCAGTAGCTACGGGTTACGTACTTTTGTTCGGGTGTGAATGTGCCAGAGAAGCATACGAATGCCTATATATTCAAGACTGTCCTTTTAGGCGACTTTGCCGTTGGAAAAACTTCACTTATTCAACGATTTGTCCATAATAAATTTAGCCACGACTATAAGGTCACAATTGGCGTAAATGTCATGACAAAAGTGGTGAAAGTTAATAATAGCCATTGTACTTTGTCTATCTTTGATCTAGCGGGCCAAAGGAAATTTCGGGAAATCCAGAGAGTTTTCTATGTAGGAACTAACGCTGTAATATATGTTTTCGATTGTACTCGCCCAGATACGCTCAAAAACCTTGATAAATGGCAAAGCTCGCTGATAAGAGGCGTTAAAGATGATACGAATATAATCGCCATTCTTGTTGGTAATAAGGTCGATTTGAAGGATAAGATGGCAGTAACTCCCCAAGAAGCCGAAAAAAAGGCCTTTAGCCTCAATTGCTGTCGTTCCATTCAAACTTCTGCCCTTACGGGCGAACATGTAGATGAGATTTTTCTTCATATTTCAGAAAGGCTCATAAAAGAAGTAACTAAGCTATTTACAGCACGTTAGGGTGATTAAATTGAAAACTTATACCTTTGGTTTGCTCACAGCCAAAGTCCTTGAATTCGGAGATGGTTATGTTATTTTAGTTGGAGGAGGAGACATACATATTGGGGCAGTTTCACTAGGGGAGCCTTATACGTCACATAAGAAACCTAGTGCCTCGGTATCAACCCTCACTCGGTTTTCTCATCGTGATGATGCTATTTCTACAGCAATTACTCGCCAACTTGTTCCTTATCTTCACTGTCCTGTTGTTGTTATTGCAGGTTTTCATCAAGATTCTCTTTCACGAGATGAAATAGCACAGGTGCTTGAACATAGCTTAAAACTAGGTGAATTATTAGTAAATAAGCTTTCTAATACTAACGTGTCCTCTCTATCGGATTCTGAATGAGTTTAAATTCCTCAACCAAAGTTAGAAGACTTTGCTTCTCGTCTTTAGTCACGCGAGCTGCCAGTTCATTAAGATATCCGAGGAGTCCTTTTAACCTTTGGTCTCCTAGACCAAAATAGATCAGAAGTACAACTCCGACCCTTTTACCTTCTTGAAAATCCTTTGGATTCCAGAAAGCGAGTCTTTCGCCATTACTCCATTCTATCTCAGTAGGTAAGGCAAAACAGGGCTTTTCAATAATTTTAGCGACAATTCGTTCGATATTTTGTCGGAGAAACTCGATTTCATAAAGTTGTTGACCAAATTGACTCATATCTGCCCATTCTGCTTGAACAAGGGGTCTATCAATTACGCTTTCAACAGAAATACTTTCACCTTCTTCCGCAATTATTATTTTTTGAAGACCAATTGCATTTAAACTGATTAGAGTCTCTTCTAATGAAAGTAAAGGGGGTTCTGGACTCATTTCAAGTTCGTAAAGAAGACCGGCATATCTTGAATTCCAGTCGACGGGTTCTTCTAGAAATTCGTTTTGTCGGAGCTCAAAGTCTTTTATTTGGTTACATTTTCCGATAAGCCAATTTCGGGCAGGTACTATATGATGACGTTCGATCTCACGTTTCACAAGTACTTTGACGTCATTATGATTGACAAAATTCAAATGCTGGACCTGTATCTGATCAACTGCATCCTTAATGAATAAATCTACTCCCCAATAAAGATATTTTTCGCTAAATGCTTCAAAAATAAGTGCTAACCTCTCCTCATCTGTGATTAATTTATCAAATGATTTTAGAAATCGCATCATTATCCACTTTCATTAAAGTCTAGTCTTTATAATATCTCTAAATATCTCATTTTCCATAAGCAATTCTACCATTAAGGCTGCGACAAACCGATGCTGTTTTTTTAGATCCCCCAGTGTGAGAATACGTTTTTTAGCCCTGAGTGGAATTTTGTCCACTTCTTTACGGAGACGAAAATTTCGTTCGATCATACCAGGTTGATGAACTAATACCCCCATGAGATCACGTAATAAGAATTTAGGTGGTTGCTCCGATTTTTCCAGTTCACGGATGAGGGCTTGGAGTAGATCATCAAATAAATCGGTAAGAGGTTCATAAACAGCTTCAATGGGTGGATGATGATATTTCCTACCCAATTCCCGTAACCGTGTATCCATCTTGACCGAATGTTGAAAGCAGTCAAAAGAAGGGAGATTTGCGAAATGTCTCTCATGGTAGACTGTACACAGTCGTTCGACAGAAGCGTTGGGGTCATTTATCATACTACTAAAGCTTAATGTTTGGAATCCTAGACTTCCCTGCCAAACAGATATCATTACTGCTTTTTTTGTGTTGTTATCCTCCAAGCCCTCATACGTTTGTTCGCCATAATCGATTGCAAGATTCCAAAGGACCTTCTTTATCTCCTCTGGTTCTGTTTGTTCAATCTCGGAAAGAGCATTGATCTCTTTCAAGACTGGTTCTGGAAGAGATACTTTCGTGATAAGAAAATGAGGAACAATTCCTTCTTTAGTAAGGATTTCGCGAACAAGCATAGTGCCCTGCGAGATTGTAAGTCGAAATTCTTTGGAACTTTCTTCATTCACCTTGGAAAACTCCTTAAAGACAAATATAGTATATCTTGTTTATCTAAATACGTTTTTACCTCAATAAGAGAAATTCTTAGAGTTTTCTTTGTAGAGCTATATCAACAGAATAAATAAGGATTGTTCACTCAAACAAATATGAATGTTGGCTTTGAACAAGAGCAGCAAGTTTTTTGACATCTTGGGCCCTATCTTTTGGACAAATCATGATGACATCTTCGGTTGTCACTACTATCATGTTATGCACTCCAATTGTGGCTACAGTATGCCCTGAAATGTCAAACACGCAATTCTCTGTATCTATGGCAATTAATTTCCCATTGTCGCGAATAACATTGCCATATTGGTCGGAAAGAGCAAACCTTTCTAGTGAAGCCCAATTACCGACATCATCCCAGTGAAAATCCCCCCGTACCATTATAATATCTTGGGTTTTTTCCATAATCCCGTAGTCAATGCTAATCCGCTGAAGTTTCTCAAAATTATCATATATAACCTGTTTATCAAAGTTTGCTGACTTAATTGCTTCAAGTGCTGTGTAAAGCTGGGGCATATATACTTTAAAAGCTTTTAAAATTACAGAAACTCGAAATACAAACATTCCTGAGTTCCATTTATATTCTCCCGATTCTAAATACTCTTTAGCTGTATTTAATTTTGGTTTCTCCACAAATTTTTGTACTTTATAAGCCGTTATTCCGTCACTCTGGGCAATTTCCTTTCCCATATGAATGTAGCCAAACCCCGTTGCTGGTCGTGTGGGTTCAATCCCAATCGTTATGATTTTTTCTTCTTTTTGAGCCAATTCAGCAGCAAAGTGGAGATGTCTTTGAAATTCTACTTTATCTTTAATGTAATAATCCGCTCCGACTACAATTAATGTAGCATTGGGATTTTTTCTCTCAATAGTAATAGCTGCTAATCCTATAGCTGCTGCTGAATCTCTTCTCATCGGTTCTAAGATAAAATTTACTTCTGGAACAATTTTGCACATACTTTCATGTAAATGTGTTCCAGTAATAATAAAGACATTTTTTTTGTCTATTAAAGGTTCAAATCTCTCAACAGTCTCTTGGATGAGAGGTTTGTCACTAACTATTGGTATAGTTTGCTTGGGGCTTGATTTTCTAGAACGAGGCCAAAATCTTTCCCCGTATCCTCCAGCCATGACGATTGCAGCAATCATTAATATGTCCTCCATAAATCTATATACAAAATTAATGGTTAGTATTTCTATTTTTTTTTGAAAGTGGCCGAAGAAAGATTAAATTTTCGTTATTTTTTATTGCCGAAATAGCCTTTATGATCCTAATTTCTTCGTTAGAATACTCGGAGTGCCCCAGTGATGCCTTATAGTCGGTTACTCACTTCAAGAATATATGGAATCTGCTTTATAGCGATTATTTTCTTTTCTTTTGCTATGATTACTATATACTCTCATCCCCCATTATATCCACCGATAGCAAAGGACTCAAGCTCTAGCCCGGATAGTAATTCACGAACTATGCCGTTAAATGATGTTCAAACGATAAAGTCCACCGATCGGCGTACTTCTTCCTCACTTACTAATGATTACGCCCTTCCAATGATTGATGGTTATTCTCTCTTTGAGTTCTTTCAGAAACACCTTGACACTGATTCTAGCGATACTACAGTAGGTTTTCCTGCTGGATTTGGCGGAACTACTGCAACATCCGCTACAACAAAGGGGATAGTTGCCCTTAAAATTCTAGGGCAGTACTCGAGTCTATTTCCCTTTGCTCTTGGCCAAAATATTGAGAATTATATCTCAACAGAACTAGAAATTATTGAAAATGATCGACTTGGGTATGCAGATGAAATAGGGGTTAATCGCACCTTACAAGGAACATTTGGTGTTCTTAGCACTCTGGATTTAATGGGTAGACTGGATAGCTATTTGATAGCATACCCAGAG
>JAEOTF010000027.1 GCA_016840025.1 Candidatus Hodarchaeota archaeon | reverse complement strand
TTTTGTAGGCTCATATCTCGTCGTTACGTCAAGGTACGCACTACTTAGTAAAATGTTAGAAACAGAAATGCACATATCACGACTCTAGTAGTGCAAAAATGTTACCAATAAAAATAGCTTGAAGAACTGGCTTATAACTGGGAGAGACGTCATAGATCTTCTTTCGTCCAAAATCCTCGACTTCTATTAAGATGGAATTGTTTAGAAGATTGTTATATGCACGAGAAACTTGGTTAGGACGTGACAATTTGTAATGGCTATCATTAAGCTTTGGAAAGAGTTTTGAGCATATCTCAGCCTTGTGCATTTGTCCATATTTCATGAAAGCTTCTAAAATCTTATACTCCCATGTCCTACTAAAAAGATTCTTCATCACTTCTTGAAAATCTAAGCCAGATCTTTGTAAGATTTCGAGCATGATTAAGACTCTAATATGAGAGTCTGACTCCAGTAAAGATAGCACTCTAAATTTGACACCATGTTTTCCCTGCATTTTAGGTGAACGCTCCTTTTGGAGGCGGCCGGATTCAAGAGTTATATATCGAGGAGTTCAGTCCATGCCAATTTCTGCTGTAGGGATGGCCAGGTCAACGACTTCTGTTTTAATTGTGAAAGATACCTCTGCTGGGGAAACACATTTCATTAGCCATTGAGACTCCAAAGTTTTTTTCTTTCAGTTTTTTAATGAAGTTTTTCACCAATTTGAGCAGAGCGACTATTATGGTTAGTAACTCGGCTAGATCCTTAATGTACCTTATCCATTTAGCCACTTCCCCCACCTTAATAACTTGTTCCACTTATTCCTCTTATGGAACTAATATATAAAGCCTTCCCTCCATTTTTAAAGTATGTCCTTTATTTACCTTAGATTAAAAAGGAGGGAGGAAGCGGAACGTATCGCAAGGGAGCTTTCTGAAAGATACAAAGACGAGATAGTTGGTTACGATTTAGAAGAATGTGGATTATACCCCCTTTCAGACCCTAACCTCATGGTTGAGCTGAGGGATGTGCGTAAAAAGGGCGGTAGTTTGAGTATAACTATTCCAAAGCCAATTGTTGACTATCTTGGTTTACATTCAGGGGATAAAATTTTATTTGCTGTAAGGAAAAAAGTGGGAAAAGTGTACGTCGATAGGGCAAGTGGCATTAAATCATAAACGAAACCTTAGGTAATTGTTCCACAAGTTTAAAAAGTGACATTGTGCAACATATTCATAGGGTTTACTGTTGACTGAAAAACAGTTAGTATCACTTGGTTTCAGGAGCGCCTCTGCAAAGGGGGGAAGCCTATCCATTACAATTCCTATACAAGTCATAAAAAAGTTAGGTTTGAAAGCAGGAGACAGTATAGTTTTTCTTCTTGATCCGGAGGATAATCGAGTAATCGTAGAAAAGATATCAACTTTAACGACTCCAAGTGGTTTATCGTTTTCTATCTCTAAAGAACTAGCTAAAAAGCTGCTAGCTAACAAGTTGTCAAAAACGGAGGAAAGTGAAAAGTAGAATGTCTAGTGCCCTTTTGTTAAATTAAAAATTTTGCTGGAAGCATATAATGAAGCTCAAAAGACATTGTTTAGTCATAAAAAATCTTCCGGGATATCACCATCCTTCATTAGATCTTTCAACTCTGGGAGTCAAAAAAGAAGATAAAATGTCATTGGCAGTAACAATGCCTTTTAGGAATGCTATCGCGTGTATTGATATCGGATTCAGATCAAAAGCTGGTTGGCCTTATCCTTGGGAGGAATTGATTCACCTCGTAACAATAATGTCGATGGTACGCGGAATGAATGAGATAATACGAGAGGACATCAAGAAAAACATCGATGGAAATATTTCAACGATATACTCAACTATAGAAAAAACTGTTCCCCTTGCAGAAGCAATCAGCGATACAATCGAAGAGTATAGTCCTAAGTACCGAACAAAAATGAAAGAATATAGGAAAACTGTTCTTAACTACTTTGGTACCAATGACAGAAGTTTATTTTTCAGAGGCGTCGAGATGGAAAAGCGCATTAAAACGGAAAAAGAACTCTTAAATGAAGCTGCCGAGAATCTTATAAAACTTTATAAAGGGCCTAAAGTTGAAGGTATAGAGACGCCTCTCCTTGCACTTACTATCTATACAGCTTCAGCTTATCCCCGACACAGACAATTTCTGGAAGCGTGCACAGAAATTAACAAACCATGGAACGGTTTTTTTTCTACGGAAGATATTTTTGACTGCTTTCTTGATCCCTTCCAAGAACAAACAGCACACTTTCCTCTTGACCACTTTCATGTGGCTATACTGTCCGCGATTGATTTGGTTTACGATATTCTTGAGTATTACACAACAATGCGCGAAAAAATTACGCTCTCAATCTTATCTTTACCCTCTATAGTTACAGCGATAGATTTCGCAATGGGATTGTTTGTTTATTTCGATTTTGAAATGTCACTCATGGTTTCTAATACTGGTAAGCGGGGTATTAAAGCCGATGTGAGACCACGTTTACGCAAAAATCTCCACGATTTCTCTCTCTTTAAGCAGATGCTCAAATATTTTGGAGAAGAAGATTGTATGTTGTGTAAATCCTATAATTGGGTAACAAATCCCGACAAATCTATTGATGAGATCTTTGCCACTGTAGGGGGTACGAGTATCCCATCATTTCTTACATTCTATTATTCAAATAGATACATTAATTTATTAGACCTTATGGTAGCATTTGAAGACATGTTAATTAATAAAAAATTTCGATGTCCATATTGCCAAGATGTGGCAGAGAATCTTCAACGGTTAAACCCAATTTTGGAACAGGCTTTGTTAGGCCGATATATAACAAAGAATTATTCGACTATATGGACGCTTTTTAATCAGGCTGCTTTTAATGTTAGCTCGATGTTACTACACGAACTTGAACGAATAACGTTACAATACACTACAATTCTCACGGTATAATCTTTAGAGATGTTTAGTTTTAGGATGATTGTTTAAAATTCTAATCTAACTTGGATTTAGCAGAGATAGTATTCGAAAATACTAAACGAGTGTAAAACTGTACATGAATAATTACTCAAAGAGGAAATAAGACAAGTTGAACGGAAGAGAAATATCTGAGGATGAAGCGCT
>JAEOTF010000229.1 GCA_016840025.1 Candidatus Hodarchaeota archaeon | reverse complement strand
TTTTTTCATCATTTTTTTATGATAGCATATTTTTGTACAAAATTAACACGGTTTTTTTCTTCAAATTAGGATGACTTCATTATTTTTATCTTAGAGTAATATTATGAACAGTATCCGCAAACTATTATGAAACATTTTGCTTTAGCAACAGCAGATAAAAAAATTCGAATATGAAATCCTGCAACATTGAAAATATAATTCTATTGGGATGGTATTATTAGCATACCTGTGTCATCAGGATAGAACAGCAAAAATACCTGTAATTTCGAGGAGTCCCTCAAATGAAGTTGACAGTTCTTGTGGATAACAATACATTAATAGATCGCTATTTTTATGGCGAACCTGGCGCATGCTACTTTATTGAAGATGAAAACAAAAGGATTTTATTCGACGTCGGGTATTCAGATGTGTTTATCAAAAATACACAAAAAATGCAGATCAACCTGCTTGATGTAGACTTTTTGATTCTTTCTCATGGACATCTGGACCATACTTGGGGTTTAGACCCCCTCATTAGACTTTATACGGAGGCTACAATAGAAAAGATAGATTACAAGCAACCTACACTCATAGCTCATCCTTCAATTTTTTCATCCAAGACACTTAGAGGCATGAAAGAAGCAGGTTCCATTGTCTCAGAGAAAAAGGTATCTAGACACTTTCAGGTTGAGTTAAGCAAAGACCCTGTATGGCTAACTGAAAGATTGGTCTTTCTTGGAGAAATAGAAAGAAAGAATGATTTTGAAGCAAAAAAACCGCTTGGCAAAGTCATGAAAGATGACAACACTGAAGATGACTACTTAATGGATGATTCTGTTCTTGTTTATAAATCAGCACGTGGTTTAGTGATTATCACAGGTTGTTCTCATGCAGGAATCTGTAACGTCGCGGAATATGCTCAAAAGGTTTGTGAAGACGATAGAATAATCGATATCATCGGAGGTTTCCATTTACAAAATCCTGCCGCGGAACTACTACAACGTACTTTGGAGTACATGAAAGCCTTACGCCCTACCGAAGTACATGCCTGTCATTGCACGGATTTGAAATCAAAAATAGCGTTATCTCACGTTGTAAATCTGAAGGAAGTAGGTGTGGGTTTGAAACTTGAATACTGAAAGGTTGTTCCTGAATTCCTATTCTAATTTTAGGTGGGACATCATTGACAGAAATAGATGAGGTATTGGATATCCTTGAGACTACTGGAGTAGAGGGGCTTACAGCGGTCGATAAAGTAAGCATAATAGAAACAGGTGATAGTTGGTGGATTGAGGTTTATAGCCTTTGTAAAGGTCATTTTGGGATGTGTTCTTCTCTTCCAGCAAAAATAGATCATCCTCTTGTTAGAAGTATCATAGTCTCCAATCTTGTCTATGGCGTTCCCTCTATAACCCCCAAGGAAATTAGTACTTTAGGTGATGGTTTTGACGAGGAAGTGGTTTTAACTCTCCACCGATTTGAACCAGCTAAGTTAGCATTAGTCGGTTATTCTTTCTCTGGTACTAATAAATGGATACTTTATTATGAAAAGTCAAAATTAATAGTCTATTTTGAATCCTAGTTAACAGATATTGTCTTGTTTTAGTAATTTAACACCCAATAATTCAAAGAATGTTTTTAGATGAATGTTACGAAATGAGACTCGTACTAAAGAAATGGTTGTTGAGGGCTGTTTATGAAGATAGAGGAGTTTGATGCAGTCGTTATTGGTGGTGGGCTGAGTGGCCTTCGAGCGGCTTTAGAACTTTCTAAAAAGTGGAATACTTCAATTTTAAGTAAAGTTCATCCTGTAAGAAGCCATTCTGGAGCAGCACAGGGCGGTATGAATGCAGCTTTAGGTAATACCGAAGCGGGAAAGGATGACACACCTGAACGACATGCTTTTGATACAGTAAAAGGTTCTGATTATCTTGCAGATCAAGATGCTGTCATGTTCATGTGTGAAGAAGCGCCTAAGCTAGCGATTGAATTGGAGTCTATGGGTGCGCCCTTCAGTCGATTGGAGTCAGGACTTATCGCTCAACGTCCGTTTGGAGGGGCTGGTCTTCCAAGAACATGCTATGCTGGAGATCGTACAGGGCATACACTCCTTCATACAGTTTATGAACAGTGTGTTCGGGAAGGTGTCACGTTTTATGACGAATTCTTTTTGATAGATTTAGTAACTGTCGGTGACCAGATTGTTGGTTTAGTCGTTATGGATATACGTTCTGGAGAATTAATTTTCTTTCATTCAGAAGTTGTAATACTCGCCACAGGTGGTTTTGGACGTGTATATAGACGATCCACAAACGCTCTAATCAATACCGGGGATGGAGTCGGTGCCGCTTCCCGTGCTGGAGTTCCCATGCAGGATATGGAATTCGTTCAATTTCACCCTACCACGCTCTTCGGCACTAATATCCTAATTACAGAGGGTGCACGAGGGGAAGGTGGTTATCTATTCAATAATAAAGGTGAACGATTTATGAAAACAATCGCTCCCCAAGCCATGGAACTCGCACCCAGAGATATTGTAGCAAGAGCAATTGAAACCGAAGTTCGGGAAGGCCGCGGCTTTGAGGATCAGTATGTTGATTTAGATTTAACTCATTTGGGCGCAGAGAAAATTAAAGAGCGTTTACCTGGGATTCGAGAGATTTCGATTGATTTTGCGGGAATAGATCCCATAGAAAGCCCTATACCTGTTCAACCAGGTCAACATTACTCAATGGGAGGAATTGGTACCAAGTATGGTGGTGAGTTTGGAGAAACCTCTCTTAAGGGACTTTGGACTATCGGTGAAACTTCTTGTATCTCTGTTCATGGAGCCAATAGGCTTGGTGGGAATTCTCTCCTAGAAACCCCTGTTTTTGGACGTCATGTAGGTCGAATTCTTTTAAAAAATGATTCTGCAAAGTATA
The DNA here is from genome assembly GCA_016840025.1 of Candidatus Hodarchaeota archaeon. The sequence continues at coordinate 42,820 of JAEOTF010000229.1, read as the reverse complement.
TTTCTAATAATGACGCTAGAAAAGCAGGAGAGCTGGCTATAGATTCTATAGAAGCCCTCCTTAAAAAATGGGGAAACAATAAAGGTAAAAACCCTGTTGATATACGAAACAAGATGAAAGAAACTATGGATCGTTATGTAGGTGTTTTTCGAGTAGAAGATGAGCTTCACAAGGGTCTTACCCAAATCCAACAACTTCAAAGGGACTTTGTGGACATCTACATTCCCACCGAAAATCGAAAATTCAATTTCAGCCTGTTACGTACTCTTGAACTGAGAAATATGCTCGATATTGCAGAAGTAACTGCTTTTACAGCCTTAAATAGGAAGGAAAGTCGTGGAGCCCATGCCCGAGTCGATTTTCCTAAACGTAATGATCGAGAGTTTTTACATCATAGTATGGTCTATCGCCGTAATGGTGAGTTGAATTTGGAGAAAAAGCCTGTCAAACTCGGAATCTTTGAAGTGAAGGAGAGAAAATATTAATGTCAGATGAACAAACATTCTTGGTCTATCGTAACGATGGTAATGGTTCTCCCAGCTATGAAAGATATACAGTATCTGTTAAATCAGGAATGACGATTTTAGACGCTCTCTTCTATATACAAGACCACTTTGATCCATCATTAGCCTTTCGGTACGCTTGTCGGGGAGCAATATGCGGATCCGATGCCCTGACAATCAATAAATGGCCTCGTCTCGCCTGTAAAACACAAATAGCGTTCCTCAAAGAGAATGAACGTGAAAAAAAGAAAAAAATTCCCGAATTATACTTTGGAGAAGTTCCAAATTGGAATGAAGAAACGGAGATTCTTATAGAACCTTTACCTCATATGAATGTTGTAAAGGATCTTGTTGTAGATATGGAGCCTTTCTGGAAATTTTATCGAGAGATAATGCCCTATTTTGATGCAAACTGGGTGGATCAGGCTCCAGAAAAAAAACAAACACCTAAAGACGCAAAATCAATTGAACATCTGATATATTGCGTGCTTTGCGGAGCATGCTGGGCATGTCCCGTATCGGCCAAAAACAAGAATTATCTAGGTCCTGCTCAATTAGCTAAAGCCGAACGGTTCATTTCTGATACCCGTTTGTCCCCAGAACATCGTGAGAAGGTAAATTCGCGTGTTATGAAGGAAGATGGTGTCCCTGCGTGCGAAAAAATCTATACATGCAGTCGAGTTTGCCCCAAAGGAGTTAGACCTGGAACAGCTATCAAAAAACTCCGAGAAACGACTTAACACGCATAAATTAAATAAAAAATAGGAAAACCCCAAAATATGATCTAAAATTCTACTCTTAATTGTGAAGGAGTATCCAAAGAAAATGTCAGTTGAAGAAATTCGAGCTGCAGCTCGAACCAAATTAAAAGGAATCTGCGGTGTATACAAAGATTGTGATGGTGCTCCAACAAGACTATGTCAAAGGCAATCTTATGGAGGATTCATCGGTATCGGTGGAGCAGGATCAGGACGGAGCTTTCATAACAATTTTAAAGCACTGGAAAAATTAAAACTGAAAATGAGAAACATTGGATCTCATTCTGAACCTAACACTGAATTTTCCTTTTTTAGAAAACCCCTTTCAATGCCTATAATGGCTGCCAGTGTAACTGGAGTGAATAGTTTTGGCGGAGATAAAGTTATTACAGAACAAGATTTCTGTGATGCAGTAGTTCTAGGTTGTAAAGCAGCAAAAACCTTGGGTTGGCGTGGTGACACTTATACCTATACATTAGAAGATCCCAAAGGTCTTAACGCAATAGCTAAGGCTGATGGGTGGGGTGTGAAAATAGTTAAACCAAGGGAACAAGAAGTTATCATTAAATTCTTTAAAAAAGCGGAAGAAATAGGCGCAACTGCAGTGGGTATTGATGTTGACGGCTGCGGTTCTTTAATAATGGCAAAACATAAAAAATCTGTCTTCAGAAAGACTCCTGAAGATATTAAGGAATTAGTTGGGGCAACATCCCTTCCAGTAATTATTAAAGGAATCATGTGTAAGGAAGATGCCTTAGCATCTGTTGAAGCAGGTGCAGCAGCTATTGTAGTTTCAAATCATGGCGGAAGAGTCTTAGATCATACCCCTGGCACTGCAGATGTCTTACCAGAAATTACCGAAGCAATCAAAAGAAAAGCTATCGTATTGGTTGATGGAGGAGTTAGAACTGGTTATGATGTTTTGAAAATGCTAGGGTTAGGAGCTGACGCAGTTCTAATTGGTCGTGATGTAATTCGCGCAGCTGTTGGTGGTGGAGCTGACGGTGTCCAGACTCACATGGAACATTTACAAGCAACTTTAGTCAAGGCTATGAAGATGACAGGATGCCCGTCGTTAAGGGAAATATCTTCTGACGTGCTAATCCGCTAAAAATTTTAATTATCTCTATTCCTTTTTTACCATCTGCCGCAGAACTGTATGTAGTATACCATCATTTCGGTAGTATTCAATTTCGATAGGGGAATCTAGTCTGGAAACGACATTAAATCGCCTTTCTGAACCATCATCATCTTCTACTACAACAGTAAGCTCAGCCCCCGGCTCTATGTCTTTTATACCTAGAATGTTGTATTCTTCATTTCCTTTTAGCCCTAATTTTTCTGCATTCTCGCCATCTTTAAACTGAAGTGGAAGCACACCCATACCCACTAAGTTACTGCGGTGAATCCGTTCGTAAGTTTCAGCTATAACCGCTTTAACGCCTAAAAGATAGGTGCCTTTCGCTGCCCAATCACGAGAACTGCCGGTGCCATATTCTTTACCAGCAATGACAAGCAGGGGAATATTTTCTGTTCTATAACGCATTGCTCCTTCATAAAAAGGCATTTCTTCTTCTGTTGGATGATAGAAGGTCCACCACCCTTCCTTTCCAGGTACAAGTTTATTCTTGAATCTTACATTACCAAAAGTTCCACGCATCATAACTTCATGATTTCCTCGCCGGCTTCCGTACGAATTAAAGTCCTTTACATCTATTCCGCGTGATATAAGATATTTTCCAGCAGGACTATCTGATGCTATTGCTCCTGCGGGAGAGATATGATCCGTTGTTATTGTATCACCGACTAAAGCAATTACACGGGCCCCTATAATGTCACTCTTCTCATGAGGTTCAATTGGAAAATCTTGAAAGAATGGTGGTTCTTGAATATAGGTAGAGTCTGGTTCCCAATCATAGAGACTTCCTACAGGAATATCCAAATCATTCCATGTCTTTGTTCCTTCATAAACTGCCCCATATTGTTCCTTAAACATTTCCGAACTCAATATATTATTAATTATATGGTGAATATCCTCTTGTGAAGGCCATATGTCTTTTAAGTACACAGGAGTTCCATTTGGATCGTTTCCCAACGGTTCTGTAGTTATATCGATATTTACTCTGCCTGCTAAGGCAAATGCGACCACCAAAGGTGGAGACGCCAAGTAATTTGCTTTCACATGTGGACTAATCCTACCCTCAAAATTTCGATTTCCACTTAATACAGCAGCAACAACCAGATCTTTTTCCCGAATCGCTTGAACAATCCTTTCTTTTAGAGGGCCGCTGTTTCCAATGCATGTAGTGCATCCATATCCTACTACATGGAATCCTAATGCTTCAAGATACGGTAATAATCCCGCTTTCTTTAAATATTGAGTAACTACTCGAGAACCCGGCGCTAAACTAGTTTTAACATAAGGGTTAACCTTTAATCCTTTTTCAACAGCGTTTTTAGCCAGAAGACCTGCGCCTATTAATACAGAGGGGTTAGACGTGTTTGTACATGAAGTAATCGCAGCAATAACTAATGAACCATGGGTAAGATCATAACTACTAAAATGTCTAAAGTAACAATTTTCAAAAATAATATTGGAATAATCTTTCGCGCTTTCTAACCATTTTTTATACTTAGGATCGGTTTCAACTAATTCATCCGCTCTGTGATCGCCACCTTCAACCAACCAGCAATGACTTTCAAATTCCTTCATTTCATCCTGAGAATCTTTCCCAAAAACTTTATGCATTGCTTCATGGAAACGCTCTTTCATATCCTCAAGTTTGATACGATCTTGTGGTCTTTTTGGACCCGCAAGACTCGGAATTACCGTAGTTAAATCTAATTCTAGAGTAGAACTGAATTCAGGCGTGGGGGAACCATCAGTTAAGAATAACCCCTGTTTCTGAGTATATTCCTTAACAAGCTCAATTAATTCATCTGATCGTCCAGTATCTCGAAGATATTCTAATGTACGTTCATCCACAGGAAAGAAACCCACAGTAGCTCCGTATTCGGGTGCCATGTTCGCAATAGTAGCACGATCTGGGACACTAAGGTTCTTCAAACCAGGACCATAAAACTCTACAAATTTGCCTACAACCCCATGTTCCCTTAACATTTGGGTAACTGTTAGAACAAGGTCAGTTACGGTCGTATTTTCACTTAGCTTACCATTTAATTTGAAACCTACAACTTCAGGAATGGGCATATAGTAAGGTTGACCCAGCATTACGGCTTCGGCTTCTATTCCGCCTACACCGAATCCAAATCCCAACGAGTTTATCATGGGGCTATGTGAATCGGTACCAATGAGAGTGTCAGGAAATGCTATTAATTCTCCATTTTTTTCTCTTGTTTGAACAACTGCACCCAGATATTCAAGATTAACTTGATGACAAATCCCTCTTCCAGGCGGAATGACACGGAAATTCTTAAATGCTGTTTGCGCCCAACGGAGTAATTTATAGCGTTCTTGGTTCCGTTCAAACTCTTTTTCTTCATTTTTAGCCCGTGAATCTACAGTTCCAAAGTAATCTACTTGAACAGAATGATCAATGACTAAATCAACTGGAACTAAAGGATTTATGTTAGTAGGATTACCACCAAGTCGTTGCGTTGCAGCTCTCAAGGCAGCGAGATCAACTACCGCAGGGACACCTGTAAAATCTTGGAGCAAAACTCTAGCAGGCATAAAAGGAATATCCCCAGATAGCTCTTTGGGGCTCCACTTTATAATTTTTTCAACGTCTTCTTTTGTCACAAGCTTTCCATCGACATTACGCAGGACATTTTCAAGTAATACTTTAATCGAATAAGGAAAAAGAGAAATATTACCTAATCCCACTTCCTCAAGCTTTTTTATTCGATAAATTGTAATATCTTTCCCATTCACCTTAATTATATCTTTAGCTCCAAAAGGATCTTTGTTTGTACTCATTTTTATTCACAAGCAATAATTAACTTAATAAATACTAAATATTATGTTTCCTTAGTCGTTAAGATTAACGGTGTTTTCATCATCAATAAAAAGGTTTTTCTGTTTTATAGTATAAAAAAATAAATTATAGGTAGTTATTGACAGTTTAATATCTTTTAAAACTATCAGACATACCAATAACAGCCTAAGAAACTTAGATAAATTAATTAGCTGCAATATTGTAGGACTAAAATCACACCAGAATTGATGCTACTTAATCTTAGAACGTCTATGAATAATAGGGATAACAACGAGTAAGAGTAACCCCAAAGTATAAACAGCTTGGAAACCATGCACTATCCTCTCCCGATCAGGTGTTGTTGTACTTGGTAAAGTCGTTGGGGTTGTTGAAATACTAGGCATCGTGGTTGGGGTTGTTGAAATACTAGGCATCGTGGTTGGGGTTGTTGGTTGTGGAGTGGGAGTTACATCTAAGGGATACAAATCAGTTGTTCCTGCTTCTCCGGCAATTTGATAGGCTCCCGAATCGCTATAATCCGACCAATAGTTTCCTTCATTAGTAGAAGAATCATACCACTGATTATTGGTGCCATCATCATACGCTTGAGACAAATGTATTCCCATTGTGTTATTAAGAAACGTATTGTGATGAATACGATTATTAGCGCTTGTAGCGCTCAGATACACCCCATAAACTTGATTTTCTCGTAGAAAGTTCCTACTAACTGAACAATTATCAGTCCAATCAAGGTAGAGCCCATACTTATTATTTTGGGTGCAAATGTTCTCAATGATGGTGGAAGAACTAGAAATTGGATGCCACAAGCCTGCCCAATAATAATAACCAGAATAGGTAAGACTAATGCCAATGTTATCATTTTGGGAACAGGTATTATTATTAAGGCTCACATTCGCAGATCCATAAAGAGAGATACCAGCCTCATAATTTTGGGTGCAAATGTTATTGACTATGGTAGCAAAATCAGACAAAGAAAGCCGGATACCATAGAAATTATTTTGACAATGGTTGTTATTCAGGAGTGCATTCCCAGAATTTGCTAGAGAGATGCCCCATCGATTATTTTGGCAGTAATTATTACAGAGGGTCGCTGAATCAGATTCAAAATAAAGATTAATGCCTTCATTATTATTTTGGAAACAGGAATTATTCACTATCATCGCCAACTCAGAAGAAGAAAGCCCGATCCCATCACCATTATTTTGGGAACAGAGATTATTTGCTATCGTTACTGAATCAGACTCACTTATTTGGATGCCCTCATCATTATTTTGGGAACAGGTATTATTCATTATCATTGCGGTATCAACTCCGTAAAGAGTGATACCATAAGCCCTATTTAGAGCGCAAGTATTGTTATTGAGGAGGGCAGAATTCGAAGATGATAGATAGATGCCAACTCGATCATTTTGGACGCAAGTATTATTCACTATGGTTGCTGAATCAGACAAAGAAAGTCGGATGCCATTCCGACTATTTTGAATGCAAGTATTGTTACTGAGAGTCACATTGTGGGAACTAGAAAGCCAAATACCCTCGGTATTATTTTGACAGGTATTTTGATCAATAGTTGCTGTCCCCAGTTTGACATTTACAATGTAAATTCCTGTACTATCTTCGGTCGTAATCCAACAATTTTGGATAATGAAATGCGCCGTTGTGTCGTGAATATAAATTCCATGAGACGCTGAGGTGGTGATATTCCATCCTCCTAGAAGATAGGGTTCTACTTTAGTTCCCGACCCATTTAGCGCAACTGCCGCTAATTCTGCGTCATTTGAGACATGAATCGGGTCATGGGGGGTATAAGACAAAGTGCGATGCAAGATAGGTAACCGCACTGAAAGCCTTGAGGGTCGGTCGAGGTGAATAGTACCTCTATGAGTGGTCGAAGAGTGCAATAGCAAGAGCGCACTGGTCAACAGGAGAAGACAAACCCCACTAATAAGCCTCTTATTGTTATTTTTCAGACTCATCCCGTCATCCTTCAAATAAAATCATTTCACAGGTAGGACAGTATTCATTAATTTCTACTAATGTATTACACTTTACATAGAATCTAGGTTTATCAGCCATAAGGACTCACTCCAACCTTATTTCACTCTGAGTCACATCTATTTTGGATAGCTAGAGGAGTACTAATTTTTTATCTACATTATTTTATTTAAAGTTAATCTTACTGAAGTATAGTATAATAATAAGCATTTGAGGAAGTACCCTACATTTTAATTAACCCCTAAATTACGCTCGCCCGTATACTTTGCACGGGGGCGTATTAGCCTATTATCGGCATATTGTTCAATGCAGTGGGCTACCCATCCAGCACACCTGCCAATAGCGAACACTGAAGTCGCCAGCGATGGTGGAATGCCTAGATATTTATAGATTACACCAATATAGAAGTCTACATTTGGATAAATTGGTTTTCCACGCTTTTCAACCAACTCTCTGATAACAGTTTTTTCTATGTTTTCAGCAATCTCATACCAGCACATATCCCCCTTTTCTTCTGCAATTTCTCTAGCAAGTCTCTTAAATATCACTCCTCTAGGGTCATAAGTCTTGTATACCCTATGCCCAAATCCCATAATCCGTTGTTTATTCGTCATAAGGTTTAACACATACTCTTCAGCCTTTTCTGGTGATTTGATCTCATCAAGCATTTTCATTACTTCTAGTCGTGCCCCACCATGTAATGGTCCTTTTAATGTGCCCATTCCCGCAGAGACTGCTGAATGAAGGTCAGAGAGTGTACTTATCGTAACCCTCGCAGAAAAGGTGGATGCATTCAACTCATGCTCTGCGCTGATAACAAAATCCGCTTCCATAACTCTACATTCAGTTTCACTAGGTTTGCTTCCTCGCAACATGTAAAGAAAGTTTGCTCCATGAGAGAGATTAGGGTTAGGCAAGATCCGTTCTAAACCGTTTCTAGTCCTATAAAAAGCTGCTATAATAGTGGGAACCTTTGCTATTATCCTCATTCCTTTCCTTAGATTAGCTTCTAATGTATTTTCACTTAGGTCTGGATCACAGTGAGAAAGATATGAAACTGCCGTGCGTAATACGTCCATTGCTTCAACATTAAAGTTGCATGCATGGACAACCTCTATTATCTCATTGTCAATTTCTCTATTCTCTCGTAACTCTGTTGAAAATGCAGATAACTCGTTTTCACTTGGAATTTTTCCATACATAAGAAGATACGTAACAGCAGCATATGGAAGGTTAACAATTTCATTAATATTGATTCCTCTATATTCTAAAATCCCTTTCTCCCCATCTATAAAAGCAATCTTTGTCTCTAGAACATTTATGTTCTCTAATCCCTTTTCGACCTTTCCCAAACTAGCACCCATTGTTTTTCTTTTCATTACACTTTGAAACCTTTTTTATTAAAAACTCCCCTCCCTTTAACAAATAGGCTAAAAATCTCTGTTTGGGTATAAACGAAAGTACTCAATGGTATAAGCTATTAGGCGTCTCAAACTAACTAATAGGAGTTAGTTAGTATGTCCTTAACTCATAAAATAAACACAAAACCAAGAAAAAAGGTCTTAACTTAATCTTGTGCCATAATATAACAGAAGTGTTACCTTACAGAGCTGATTATGTGAAATTGATGTCTTTATCCTAGGGAAACGGAATTTAATCAGAAATAATGTAAGGAAATATGTAATAACTGGTGAAATAATATGACTGAAGAAATCATCAAAAACGCAAAAAATCACTTTGAAAAAATTGTAAGAGAGCAATTATCTCGTGTAGAAAAGCTAAAAAAAGAGCCCAATTGGTTAGATTATAATAGTCTTAAGCCTATTATTCTTGGCGCCTGTGGCGGAGACGGTATAGGTCCTGAAATCACAAAACATGCTGTAAATATTCTCAATTTTCTATTAGAGGAAGAAATCAAGAAAGGAAAAGTCCAGATTAGAAATATTGAAGGCTTAACGATTGAAAATAGGGCAAAAGTGATGAAGGCTATCCCAGATGACGTTTTAGAAGAACTCAAAAAATGTCATGTTATTTTGAAGGGTCCTACTACGACTCCACGAAAAGGGGATCCTTGGCCAAACATAGAAAGTGCGAATGTAGCCATGCGACGTGAATTAGATCTTTTTGCCAATGTGCGTCCAGTGAAAGTTCCTGAAAAAGATATAGATTGGGTATTTTTCCGCGAAAACACAGAAGGAGCATATGTTCTAGGATCTAGTGGAGTTCACGTAACCGAGGATTTAGCAATTGATTTCAAAGTTATCACTGATCAGGGATCAAAGCGTATTATTCGAGCAGCATTTGAATATGCACACAAGAATAATATTAACAAAGTTACTGTCGTAACAAAAGCTAATGTTGTCAAAGCAACTGATGGGAAGTTCTTAGCAATTGCAGAAAAAGTTGCGAAAGACTATCCAAAAGTAGAATGGGATGATTGGTATGTAGACATAATGACTGCAAAACTAATAGATCCAGCCAGAGCTAGCTCATTCAAAGTAATTGTGGCTCCTAACCTTTATGGTGATATTATTACGGATGAAGCAGCCCAAATACAGGGTGGGGTCGGAACTGCGGGTGCCTCCAACGTAGGTAAGCGGTATGCTATGTTTGAGGCTATTCATGGGTCTGCTCTTAAAATGGTTGAGGACGGAAGAGCACAATACGCTAATCCCTCGAGTATTATTAAAGCTACAGCCTTATTACTTAATCATATTGGATTTCTTGGCAAAGCTAAGAAGTTAGAGATGGCCATCGATATTTGTAATGAATATGAAAAGAAATTAGTCATGACTGGAAGAAAAAATGGCGCAACTGGTGAAGAATTCGGTAAATACATAATGGAAACTATTCAAAATCCTCAACTAGAAGAAAAATGGAAGAGTTTTCAAAAATAATCGCCTTAATCAAAATAATGATACCTAAATACAAAAATTCTGAAAAGATTCATATTGAGTTTAGAGAGAAAAATTTCTCCAAAATGAAAGAACAAACCCGAATCAAAGGGGTTTCATTAATGTCAAAAAATAATAACAATGTCTCAATAGTGCTAAGCGGGGGTGCAGGACAAGGGATAGCTACCGTTGAACAAGTATTGCTCAAGGTTTTCAAACTCTCAGGTTTGAATGTTTTTGCTACAAGAGAATACATGTCCCGAATTCGGGGTGGCAATAATTCAACGGAAATACGAGTATCCTCTGATCGTGTTAATGCTTTTGTAGATCGAATTGATGTTTTAGTATTACTCAATAAGGGGAGTTTCACACGTCTGAAAAGTAGAGTAACATCACAAACGATAATTGTTGGTGAACCCGAGTTTATTGAGGATGAATGTCGCATGTGTGATGACATATTAGATGTCCCTTTTGCTCAACTAGCAGTGGAAGCAGGTGGCAAACTCTTCACTTCTATTGTTGCCGCAGGCTTCATTATCGGACTTCTTAATATTCACCTAGAATCTTTGCAAGAATATCTAAGACACCGTTTTTCTGCGAAAGGAGATGATATAGTCAGTAAAAACCTTATTGCCGCTGAAATCGGTTATAATAAAGGTCTTACTCACGCTAAAGAAGTTACCTTAGAATTACAATCTCGTTCAAGTGTAAAAAATGAGCTTCTCATAAATGGTACTGAAGCTGTAAGCATTGGGGCCATTGCCGGTGGGTGTAACTTCATTTCGGCCTATCCTATGTCTCCTTCCACAGGTGTATTGACCTTTCTCTCACAACAATCAAGAAATTTTGGAATTATAGTAGATCAAGCAGAAGATGAGATTGCAGGCATCAATAAAGCGATTGGAGCTTGGTATGCAGGGGGAAGAGCCCTGGCGAATACTTCAGGTGGAGGATTTGCGCTGATGGAAGAAGGTCTAAGTCTATCGGTTGCCTTAGAAATGCCGCTTGTTGTTCATATCGCTCAAAGACCTGGTCCTGCAACTGGTCTACCAACAAGGACAGAACAAGGTGACTTAGAATTAGCCCTTTATGCGGGTCATGGGGAATTCCCCCGAGTTATTTTTGCTCCTGGGACAATACAAGATGGCTTTTATTTAACTCAGAAGGCCTTTAACCTTGCTGACAAATATCAAATTCCGGTCTTTATTCTAACAGATCAATACTATATGAATACCTATTACAACCTACCAATGTTGGACTTATCAGAAGTAAAAGTTGACCACTATTTCGTAAAAACCGATAAAACATATAATAGGTATCAACTGACTGAAGATGGAATTTCTCCGCGGGGAATCCCAGGATATGGGGATGGAATCGTAAAGGTTGACAGTCATGAGCATACAGAGGACGGTCATCTCACAGAAGATCCAATAATTAGGACAAATATGGTTGATAAACGGTTAAAGAAGCTCGATGCATTGCATAACGAAGCAATTCCACCAGAATTAATAGGGAAGGACGATTATAAGGTTCTAATTATCGCATGGGGTTCTACTTATCATATAATCCAAGAGGCCGTAAGTGAATTAGCGCGAGAAGGAATTGCTTTTCTTCACTTCAAACAAGTTTATCCATTGCATTCTAACACAGAAAAATATCTGAGGAAGGCAGAAAAGACGATAGTCATCGAAAACAATGCTACTTCTCAATTCCGCAAATTATTAAAATTACACACTGGAATTGAGATTCACCATAGCATTCTAAAATATAGCGGGCATCCATTTTCTGTAGAAGAACTTATTACTAAAATAACGGAGATACTTTAGGAGGTTCACGTATGGTAGAAACACTTTTTGACATGGATATTCCTATAAACCAGATTGGCTGGTGTGGAGGCTGTGGTAATTATCCTATATTAAACACTCTAAAGCTAGCTTTAATGGAGCTAGAAATCAAGCCTGAAGAGCTTGTGGTTGTATCAGGCATAGGCCAAGCGGCAAAAACCCCTCAATATTTAAATGCACATATGTTCAATGGGTTACATGGGAGATATTTGAGCGCAGCACTTGGAATTAAAGTTATAAATCCTGATCTCCATGTAGTAGCTGTTAGTGGTGATGGCTGTACATATGGAGAGGGGGGTAATCATTTCCTGTCGACGATCCGGGCTAATCCCAATATTACAAATTTGGTCTTCAATAATGGTGTCTATGGTTTGACAAAGGGACAAGCGTCGCCAACAAGTCCTCGTGGCTATGTTTCAACCTTACAAATTCATGGTAACATCCTTGAACCTTTCCAACCTTTATCTGTAGCAATCTCTCTTAACGCATCTTTTGTTGCACGAGCTTTTTCTGGCGATGGAGAACAACTTAAAGATATACTAAAACAGGCCATCACACACAAGGGATATGCTCTTGTAGATATTTTCCAACCTTGTGTCAGTTTCAACAGAGTTCAGACGAATAAATGGTACAAGGAGAATACTTATTATCTTGAGGACACTTACAAACCACATGACAGAATTGAGGCACTTAAGAGAGCAATGGAAACGAAGAAACTGCCCTTAGGGATTTTTTACAAAGATCCTTACAAACCAACATTTGAAGAGTCTATCGGCGTATATGAGACCGATAAAACGCCTTTGTTTAACCGATCTCTAGATAAAGAAAAATTAAAGTCGCTTTTCGCTTCAAAAACTCGAGCATAAATATTCCTTCTTTAAACGTTCTTCTCCACCAATTATAACAAGGCTAGGCATGGTGAATTTATGCAGAAAGATAAAGAATTAAATCCATGGGAAAGTGCCCTAACACAGTTATATAATGCAGCTGAAGTAATCAATCTTGATAAGAATATTGTAAAAATATTAGAAAAGCCAGCAAGCGTTTTTATTACCAATTTTCCAGTTACAATGGATGATGGACGTATAGAAGTTTTTGAGGGTTATCGGGTACAACATAATGACGCTCGAGGGCCTACAAAAGGTGGAATAAGATATGCTCCTCATGTTGATTTAGATGAAGTCAAAGCTCTTGCTGCTTGGATGACTTATAAAACTGCTGTGGTTAATATCCCTTATGGTGGTGCGAAAGGCGGGGTGGTGGTTGACCCCTACAAACTTAGTGTAGAGGAATTAAAACGTTTAACTCGACGTTTTACGTACAGCCTAATAAACATGATCGGTCCTGATAGAGACATTCCAGCACCCGATATGGGCACAAATGAGTTGGTAATGGCATGGATTATGGATACTTATTCTATGATTCGAGGACATACGGAATTAGGCGTCGTTACAGGTAAACCATTGGTTGTAGGAGGTAGTTTAGGTAGAGTAGAAGCTACAGGGCGTGGTATTTTTATTAGCATGGAAGAATCCCTCAAGCGAGAAAGTGTGGACTGTTGTTATGGAAAAAAGGTCGCTATTCAAGGATTTGGTAATGTAGGATCAAATTTTGCCAAAATAGCCTATGCCCATAAATATCCAATTGTGGCGGTTACTGATGCATTTGGTGGGATTTATAATCCTGAGGGGCTTGATGTCACAAAAGTTGCAACTTATGTGGCTAATCATCCAAAACGATCCGTTGATGGATATCCCGACGCTGAATCTATCACCAATGAAGAATTATTTAAGCTAGAAGTTGATGTTCTTACCCCATGTGCTATGGAAAACCAAATTACAACCTCAAATGCAGATGAAGTCAAAGCTAACCTAATAATAGAGGGTGCAAATGGTCCGATTACTCCCGCAGCTGATGATGTTCTAAATGAGAAGGGAATAACTGTTGTACCAGGGATCCTAGCGAATGCGGGTGGTGTGATAGTTTCTTATTTTGAATGGGTTCAATCTTTGCAGAGTTTCTTTTGGAATATAAAACAGGTCAATGATTACTTACGCGAAATTCTCTGTAATTCTTATGATAATGTTGCAAAAATGAAAGAAAAATACAATCTTACAGATCTCCGAACATCAGCGATGTCTTTAGCTATTCAAAGAGTTGCCCAAGCTACCCAATTGCGAGGTATTTTTCCATAATTCTAAGTTGAGATAGGATTTTTTGTTCTAATACACATAAGGAAGTGTAGGCCCACTCCAAACATAAATTTTTTTTCTCTAATTATCTTAAAACCCGCTTTTGCTATTTCTTCTTTAAATTCATCCCATAAAAATCTGGATTTTTTCGGATGTTTGACTTTAAAGAAGCGTTCGAAACGATCAACAGTTACTTTGTCATGTTCATTGATTAACAATACACCACCAAGTTTTAAAACCCTATTTATCTCTTTCAGAGCCTCAGGCCATTTAGGTGTGTGGTGTAAAACCGTAAAGACGAAGACACAATCAAAAGTATTGGAAGGCAACTTACTATCTATGATATCTCCCACAAAGAGGTCCACAGGAATTTTTCTCTTTTTGGTATAGTGTTCTGCGAAAGTAACCATTTCGGGCATGATGTCAAATGCAATAAGCCTTTTTGGTTTGAATTCTTTAGAAATAAGTTCTAATCCAAACCCCGCTCCACAACCTACTTCTAATATTGTTTTTTTTGTTAAATTAACCTGACAGGATGCAAGAAATCGTTTAAACACTCTAAATTCGAAGTTATTCTGCATTAGTTTCTTTAAGGGACTGACCATAGCTCTATATTCAAGATAGTCCATTCCCATGTGAACTACGCTACTCTTTCTTTATTTCAGTTCCTCTAGGTACAATCGGGGCTACTAACCTACTACCGACCAATCCGAGAAAACTAACAATAATGGTTGACAGAAGAATAAAGAAAGCTTCTCCAGCTACATATACTAAATCATCATTATGAGCAGCGTGAATAAATGCCAGTAGTAGCGAAATAGGAAGTAAAGAAACAGCGAGGATCAGTTTAAGCCTCAAATAAGGCGTTTTTAACCTTCTATATCGCACTTTTCCATCTATAACTCCAGTTATTCCTCCCGCGAGGACAAATATAGGGAGTAGATAAACGAAAAAGTCTAGGACAGGTTCGATAGTGATATCAAATAATTCATCAGTAATTTGTGAGATAACGAAAAGTACAGCTATAGAAACAGTATACCCTACTGTGAAATGAACAGTAACAGGGTGAATATCAAGTTTAAGAAATCTAAGCCGGTTGGTAGAGACTTTTTGCTTGTAAGGTACGAACGCCTTTGGTTTTGCACCACAGGCAGGGCAATCTCCTGTTGAATTAGCTTTACGAATATACCCACATAAGCGACATATCACATATTCACTATTTGCACTCATTTCTAACATCCTCTAATTGTAGCAGTTAGTCCAAACTTATGTAAATTTACTTTTAGTAATGTTTTAAGCATTCAAAAGGGCTGAATAAAGCATCAAAAGGCTAAATAACCCAATAAACACACTTAATTGCCCAATTCCATCGACACCAAGTCTTGCAGTTAATGTCTTCTTCCCGTTTTTTTTATCTACTTCATAATCACCGATGTCCTGATAGGGGATTAGGGCAAATACTATTAAATAGATAAATATCGAGAATAAAGCAATGGATAAAGTAATTTGCCAATCTTGAGCTAAATAAACCCAGAGGAAAGTTCCCCAGTATGTACTGGCTGTAACCATTTCATGCCCGAGAAAAATCTCCTCTGTTAAGTAATTCGCAAATATGATGACAATAAGCATTGGAATACCGATAAACCATAGAATTGGTAGAAAAAATGCTTGTAACACTCCCAAAATAATTCCTATGGCTGTAAAAAGAAATCCTAGTCTCTTAACAGTTTTAACCGAATAGAGCCCCTCTCTAATTACACCCATACCGCCATATTCTGTATCATAACCGTTCACCCAGTCAGATGCTTCATCTCGGAGATGTACCCCCATTGCAGCGAGAATTATCGGTAAGAATCCCAGTATACTGAAACTGTTAGTTGTTAGCTTTTGATCTTGTGTAAATCCGATAGCAATTCCACCTATA
Source organism: Candidatus Hodarchaeota archaeon (assembly GCA_016840025.1). Next base: position 26,751 of record JAEOTF010000229.1, on the reverse strand, counting down.
CCAACAATGAGGTAGGCTAGAAGAAATTGTGGCCTTAAGAGGCGAATAAACCCGAAAATTTTCTTAATAGACTCCAATTTTAATCTCTCAGTCTCTCAAACGTTATTTCTGTATATTAGAAAAGAACGTTTTGACGAGTATTTTTTGCATTAAGATTTGTTTCCTTATAATTATCCTTTTGTCTTGATTATATTGAGATATTTTGCCTTGTTAGTAAAACTTCTCTTAACATAACTGGTGGGAAGAAAAAAAATGTTAAAATTAGAATCTGGAATCGGCAATATGCTAAAAATCCCTTTTAATTGGATAATACTAGTCCCTCTACTAATTTTTAAAAAATAGCCATTTTTTGAATTAATGACCACCCATACCCGATAAAAACGCTATCGGAATACCGATAAACAGCGGTATAGCGAAAGTGATGATTGTTATAATTAATGGATGCTCTTCATATTTAATGCCCATAAAAAAAGCAGCCACAAAAAAGGCCTTTAATAGTGCTAGACTGACTAATACTGCTATAATAATAGGTTTTTCGGCACTCCAATCATTATTTGTGATCTGCTCTAATGAACCCACTACAATTTCGATAACTGTTAGAATAAATAATATAATAAGGATTTTACCAAAAGGACGGTTGAATTCTCCAACTATTTCATTAGATTTCTCCATTTTTCATCCATCTCATGACTTTCAAGGATTTTTTATGCATTAAATTTTATATTTCTCATTTTCAGGACCAAAATTGAAAGGATCGTCCTCTGCAGGAGGTCCTTTATACAAGCTAAAGGCTATATTGACCAGGAAAATTGAGATTGCAATAGCCTGTAATATTGCTCCAATTGTCGCTAACTGGTTTAAAAGAGTGATAATAGAAAGGTCGTTCATAGATGAATAATCAAAATACCTGCGTGGCATTCCTAAGAGCCCTAAGACATGCATTATTCCAAACGACAGTGTAGAACCAATCATCCATATGATCCAATGAATAAAGGCCAATCTTCGATTATACATTTTCCCAGTTATATAAGGCCAAAGATAATAGAAAACACCAAACATAGTAGACACTACTCCCCCTAAAGCTATCATATGAAAATGCCCAACTACAAAATAGGTGTCATGTACCACCATATCAATAGGTAAAATGTTGAGAAAGACACCGCTAATTCCACCAATGACAAAACCAAATATAAAGCCTATTGGGAAGAGTAACGGAGCCTCTAGCTTAATTTTTCCACCATACATGGTTAATACCCAGTTGAACGTTTTGATTCCACTAGGAATTGCAATCAAGAAGGTAGTAAAATTAAACAGGTAATTAAAGACAACATCGGGTCCAATACCATATGAAGTAAACATATGATGCCCCCACACAAAGTATCCAAGTCCAGTGATTACAAACATGGATGCAACCATTCCCTTATAACCAAATACTTCATTTTGGGCAAATTTAGAAATTAAGACAGAAGTTAGACCCATCCAAGGGAGAATTATTACGTATACAGCAGGATGCGAATAACTCCAGAACAGATGCTGCCATAGCAGTGGACCACTATAACCTCCCACTGTGAAGAATGTTGTACTGATAATTCTATCCAGTAATAACATAACTAGACCAGAAGTTATTACTGGTAAGGCAAATAGTTGAATCACTCCAGTATAAAAGATTGACCATGAAAATAAGTCCATATTAGCCCAAGTAATTTCTGGTTTCCGCATAGATATTATAGTCATCAATAAATTGATATTACCGATTAGTGAAGATATTCCTGAAAGTAATAATCCCAAAATCCATAAATCAACCGAAAAATCAGCAATAACACTCAAAGGTGGATAAGCAGTCCAACCCACAGAAGCTCTACCAGCATAAATAAAGAAAGCCGACGGGATCATCATCCAAAATGCGGTATTATTTAATCTAGGCCAATAGAGATCTTTGGCTCCAATCCACTTAGGAACTAGATAGTTACCAAGACCTAAACCGAGAGGAAACACAGCGAGAAAGATCATCACAGTTCCATGGATTGTAAAGCTCATAGAATAAGTATCCGAATCAATAATAGTTTGACCAGGAGAAATTAATTCAATACGTATAAGCATAGCTAGTAATCCAGCAAGAACAAAATTGATCATAGCAAAAACTATGTATAATAGACCAATATCAGCATGGTTAGTGGTACCAAGTAAAGTTCTCCAATCTTTATAAAATGGCTTCCGTTCCTTTTTCATCGGTTGATTTCCTTCCATTAGCGATATACTCCATTACTTGTCATACAACTATGATTTTGGCATGCATGTCATAGTGTTCAAATCCACAATATTCCGCACAGTGCACCATGTATTCTCCTGGCTCTTCAACCTCCAGCCAAATTACATTGTATCTTCCTGGAACTATATCTACTTTTATGGAAAGATCGGGTACATGAAATGAATGTATAACATCAAGGCTAGTTAAATTAAATACGTAGATTTGATCTTGATTAATTGTTAGCTCATCAGTTGTTCTTGTTCCGTTTTCTCGTTCAAATATGAAATTATATTGCTGACCATATACCATAATTACTTCATGATCGCCTTCAGGAATAGTATTAATATCTAGAACAATAGGAAGACTAACAAGGAAAGCTATAGCAATAAAAGTAAATGCAAATAAAATTACAGCAATTTCCACCCGTTGTTGGTTTTTAATTTTCTTGCGTTCTGTATCTTTTGACTCTCGGAACTTAAAAAGAATGTACCCCAGTAAACCAAAAACGATAATGACAATAATGAGAGATAACAAGACTCCTATCCAAAATAAGTTTTCTATATCATCACTAAAGGTAGATCCTGAGTTGGCAGCCGCAGGAATTGCAAATATACCGAAAACCATACCTGAAAAAGAAAATATGAAAGTGAAAAAGAATTTTTTTCGCATTTAATACCCTCATTTCATTATCAAATTTCTAATTTTCCTCTAAATAAAAAAATAATTTGGCCATTACTGCTATTAATTATAAACTATAACTGTTCTAAATTAAATGCTCAAGAATCTAAATAAGTATTTTGCCTTAACAAAACCCAAAGTAGTGGCATTACTTGCATTAACGGGTTTGATTAGCTATTTCATAGCAGCAAAAGGAAATATTACCGTTTATGACACTTTTTCCGCAATTTATATTGGTTATGCTTCTTCTGGCGGCGCCATGGCAATTAACATGGTCATTGACCGAGATATTGATATTTTGATGGTTAGAACTTCTAAACGACCTAGTATTGGGTCTGAGCCACTAAATCCTAGAAAAATGCTCAGTTTTGCAATAATACTTATTACAAGTGCAATTTTACTTGCTTTAATAGTATTTAATCCACTTACAGCTATCTTGGTGAGTTGGGGTGTGCTTTTTTATATTTTCGGGTACAGTTTGTATTTAAAACGTGCAACTATAATTAATACAGTAGCAGGAGGATTAGCCAGCCCAACCCCAGTATTTGTTGGTTATGCTGCTGCCTTGAATTATATTCCACTAGAAACATGGCTTCTTGGTCTCCTTATTTTTCTATGGAATCCTTCTCACACTTGGACACTTGCAGCAATATATCACGAAGATTATAAGCTCGCAAAAGTGCCTATTTTACCCGCAGTTCATGGATTAAGACGTACTGCTAATGTAATATTTATATTAGGGTCAATATTAATATTGTATTCTTCAGTTTTAGTATTTTGGCTGGGAAATGGAAAAATCTGGGGGTTCTTAGGATTGTTGCTTCCGAATTTGTTTTTCTTCTTCTCAATTTACAAATTCTGGCGTAGTCCTTCTATTTCCACAGCAAAACGCTGTTTCAATTTTCATAATCTCTGGTTGGTATTTACGTTTATTACTATTCTAATATTTGCCTAATCAATCAAATAGACTAATGTAAATAATATAATCCAGACTAAGTCCACAAAATGCCAATAGATGCCTATAAGTTCAACTCCAGTATGGTTTTCGCGGGTATAACCACCCCGTACTGCTTTTAGCGTAATAAATGCAAGTAAAAAAAGACCAACAAAAACATGGGCCCCATGAAAACCAGTTTGTATATAAAATGTTGACCAAAATAAATTCACATCAGGTGTATGCCCTTCTTCAAACAAAGTAAGGTATTCTACAACTTGAATGCTTAAGAAAGTTGCGCCCAATAACAAAGTAGCCCCTAAAAAACTTTTTAACATTTTTAGATTATTCTTTTGAATAGCTTCTACAGCTTTTACCATAGTAAAGCTACTTATAATTAGGATGAATGTATTAACTGCAGTTAATGGTACATTTAAAACTTCAGAGGGATCTTCCCAATGATGACTTCCTAAACGTAAACTAAACGATGTTCCAATGATTATAGAGAAAAACAAAACTTCAGAAGCTAGAAAATACCAAATCCAAGAGTAATCTTCTGCTTTGGTTATAACTCGATTGTACGTCTCTTTAAAGATAAAAGCAAGAATTAGAACAATAAATACCCACATAAAAGCAAGAGCAATAATAACCTGATCTTGTGATAAGAGAAAAATGGCATAAGCAGCTAATCCTGTTCCTAAACCCAAAATAGGTGGCCAAAGGGAAGTTTCATGCTCGTGTTCAGCAGGCTCATCAGGTATTTCCAAAACTGGAGTAGGATTTGTCAGACTTGAAGCTAAAATTGCAATAGTAGATAAACCCACCCCCAAAATCACGATTATTAATGGATCAATATTCCCATTAGGAAGTAATTCTTTGATAATTGGGATATCCTGAATGGTTGTCCCACCAAATACCAAAATGGCGCCTGTTCCACCAACCAAGGTTATGAATAAGTACCCAATAATTTGATTGATAACATAAACTAGTTGAATTAGTATATTTTGATCATATATGCGTTCTTTACGATAATTAACATAATAAACTCGCATTGCCGCGACAAACACAAAATAAAATGTTCCTACTATGGCCCAGTTCATTTTATAGGAGATTATACTACTTTCACTTGCTTTGTTCATACCCAGCCTAAGTGCTTCCAAACTTACTTCCCCAATTCGTCCAGAAGCGTCCAATAGCCCTGCTAATCCCGCAATAGGAACATCGATTATACCCAATAATATTGCAAAGAACGATCCAAATTCCAAATGATCAATGTATTTATAGATTGTTTCTTCATCTAACTGTTTTATTTTAGTATAAATCTTAAGTTTACAGAGAAGTGAAAGAATAACTGCAGCAATGGTTGCAAAAATACTGAACGTGAAGAATGCTATATGAAAATGCACCGTAATAGGATGAATTTCCGCCATTTTATGTAATTCCTCCATCTTCGCTATTTTCTGTGATTTTCTTCTCTTTACTTCTTCCTGCGCTATCCACGACTACTAATAAAATGAAAAGCCCACCAAATAGGCTAGAAGCAAGAATAAGGTAATGCTCTACAGGGATTTCTTCATCTGTCTCGGTTAACCCTCCTGTTGTCATATTTAAAAGCCCATCACCTCGTTCTGCATGACTTGTCTCAAAGTTGTCCTCATTACCGATAGCCCAGATTATTGTGAGGGTTCCATTGGCAGGGATATCCTTATCGTATTCATCACCTGTTACTAAAAAACGTCTAAACTCTATAGTTGTAGTACCACTTTCTTCTGTTCCATTAAATTCTAGTATATTATTCTCTCCGCCTAAAATCGTGTCAGATGGATGATCGTTACCAATTTCCGCTCTAGAGTATGCATCTTGTGCTATAGCTTGACCTTCACTAGTTACCATCCCAAAAAGCATATCTGCACCTTTCATCCTTACTTCAGGATCGATGCCGAGAGTAACCCATCCCTCTGTTTGTCCAACTAATCCCAGATATATTTCTTCCTCATTGGCAATTTCCCAAAAGAGTTTGAAGACCCCCTCTCCAAAAGTAACGTTATATCGGTATTCATTGTTTAAAACAACCCCATCTATGGTGTTTTTATCCGTATTTTGCATCGTAATAGGTATAGTTTCATTAATAGTGGGAATAAATGATAAAAATAGCATGAACAACAGAAGTATCCCTCGCATCCAAAGATTGGTAAAGTTTAATTCATTACTAGCCATTATTTGATTCATCCTAGCTCTTTTTTGGAATACTAGAAGATAAAATGTCCTTGAACGTCATGCAAAAACTAAGATATTGAAAATCAAAGTTATAATGAATTTTTCTATCAATTGCACTAAATCACATCGGTCTGATTTACTATGTCATTCCTTACCGATCCTTTATTTTGGGCTTTTTTAAGCATGTTTGGCCTCGTTATGGCAGGCGGAGTAGTAGGCAGCAAAAAAGTGGGTCAAAATCCGATACTTGGCGCTTTTATTGTTATAATCTTTGATTTGGGTCGATTTATCCTCGTTTTCCCTATTTGTGAACAACCTCGCTTTGATATCGGTATTTGGCACTGGATTGTTGGGAGCGCATTCTTTATTGTAGGATTAATTTTCTGTCTTCCAGCGTTTGATATTAGTCCTTTTACTTCCCCTGATAAATCTGTTAAGCTAAAAAAAACGGGTTTCTATGCAATTGTTAGGAATCCAATTTATTTAGGTGAAATCTTATGGTGTTTTGGCTGGGCAATTATGTTTGAATCCATTATAGGGATTATTTTGGTGCCATTTTGGTGGATCGGTCTTTTATTCCATATTATACTTGAAGAGGAAAGTTTGGAACGTGAACTGGGGTCAGAATACTTAGAATATACGAAAAAAGTGAAAGGACGTATTATCCCTGGTCTACCGATATAAAAAATCATGAAAAGAAGAAATATTCATAGAATGCTTGACTGATAATAACCTACTATGCTAAAAATGTCATCCATCAAAAAAATGGACTAAAGCCTTTTAAATCTAAATAGAGGGGGAATTGGGGGATTTTCTCGTTTTTTTCACTCATAAAAATCCGTTAGAATTTCGTCTCATTTAAAGTCACGATATTGGTCTCTTCATCAAAGGTAACTAATTCTTCATTCGCTAACTCATGAATCGCATGTCTTGCTGCTGCAGGGACATAACCTGTGCTCTTAGTTAAGGCTTCTCTAGTCATTGAGTTTCCTTCAACATCCATTAATAATAAGAGCATTTTAACATGGGGCTTATCTGAGTAGATCGTTTCGAGAAGTGTGACATATACTCCTAAAAGTTTCTTGATACTAACAACATCCTGTTGTTTTCCTGTTAATTCGCTGTACATTGTAGAAATTCGATCTAGTTCTTCCTGAATATTCGTCTTTTCAGATTCTAACTGTTTACCCCGTTGAACTTCCTCTTCCAATTTTCTTTTCCGTTCTGAAACTTCTTTTTCCAGTTCTTTAACCTCTATCTCCCTTTTCGATATTTCTTTTTCCAGTTGTTGCGTCCGTTGAATTTCTGCTTCCAGTTTTGTCTTCCGTTCCGATATTTCTTTTTCCAGTTGTTGCGTCCGTTGAATTTCTGTCTCCAGATTCTTCTCTCGTTCAGTCAATTGTATTTCTTTCTCAGTTAATTCGACATTTAGCTTATTTAGCTTATCCTTCATCATTATAATCGAATTTTTGACTTTTTCGATAGCATTAATGCTTTCATCAAAATCTAAAGCGTCAACCAATGTTTCCTCACTCAACATCCTTTCTTTTCTAATATAATTAGTATCATCAAGACACTTGTTAAGTAATTTGTCGATTTAGGATTCTTTTATTGATATCAATGTTAGGATTAAAAGTATTTTTTTAATCAGAACGATATAATTTTCCCAAAATTATTGTCTTTTTCCTTAAAATATAGTCGTTTAGTCATTGTTCATATCTTTAAGGTTGGTATCTAGGGTCAAAACATTATTCTGAATTTTTTGCCAATTTTGGTGTATTATTTCTACTAAATTCACAGCTTGCGATGTATTCCCTGCGTCTATAAGAAATATATTAGGTAAATCAAGCACAAATTCAGCTTTCTGCGCAACAATAGAATCATGAGAAATTATAAGCTCATTCTCTAATATCTCATGATCTGGGCTTCTACAACAATACACTGTTCCTTTTAGACTACTTTTATCTAAACTCTGACGAAAATGCGCAGCTATTTCCCCACTTCGACTAACTAATTGATCAAGGTATACATTGATTGTTTTCTCATTTAAATTCTCTTCAAGTATCACAATTATTTTTTCTATAGCTGTTCTAGTCCATTGAGACTGTTTATATCTTCCGTGAATGGCACAAATATCCCTTATTAGACCATCATAGCAGAGAATGACCGATTCTCCCTTTAACATTGTTTCGAATGTAATAAGCAGGTTAAAGCCATCTATTCCAATAGAATTTAACTTGGACAGACACTTATTATCAAAAGAAGTTATTATCTTCTTACGAGTTTTTTTAGCTGTATTTGAGGCACAAATTCCCCGGAAGAGGAGATTACGTTCTTCTTTTAATAAGACATGATGATTAGCAATAAATTTAATTGTGGAGTCTTTAGAATAACCACGATCGAGTAAATATACTCCATCACACGCTGCTTGTATAATTTCTGATCGAAGAGGGAGTGGGATCATTGTTTTCTACTTTATAATTTGTATAATAATATTTTACGATTAATCAGAAGAAAGAAAAACCTTTTGTTTCGCTCAAATGTTCTGCCAAATAAGGATATGAGAAAACATAGAATCAGAAAAAATAGCGCTCTAGTTGTCGATAGACTTGAAGGTAGCCAGAGAACTGTTTACTCACCACCATCTTGGTGAACAAAGTGGAAATTGAGATACTGGAAGAAAATCCTGATTACTTGAAATTCGCCCTTTCGGATTCAAGTCCAGCATTTGTCAATGCTCTACGCCGTATTATGCTTAATGACGTACCATGCATGGCCATTGACGAAATAATGATCTTGGATAACACTAGTCCCCTTTATGATGAAATATTAGCTCATCGGCTAGGCTTGACTCCTCTTAAAACCGATCTAGAAAGTTATAAACTTCCTTCAGAATGCACGTGCGGCGGAGTAGGTTGTACAGCTTGTGAAGTAAGTTTTACAATGGAGAAAGAAGCGAAAGAGGAACTAGAAGTTCTCTATTCTGGAGACTTAAAGTCGCAGGATCCTCAAATCATACCGGTTTCTCCTAAGGTTCCTATTTTAAAAATGGCGAAGGGACAACAAGTGCTCCTTCAGGCTATAGCACGACTCGGAAAAGGTAAACAAAATGCTAAATGGCAACCAGTGGCTACAGCGGCGTATAAATATTACCCAGTAGTTACGATCGACTTAGAAGCCTGTACAGCATGCGGTGAATGCATTGAAAAATGCCCGCGTCATGTTTTTAAAGCCTCTAGCAACAAAAAAGAGAAAATCAAAATTACAGATATAATTAACTGCATGTTCTGTGAACAATGTGTTGATCTTTGTCCGGAAAACGCCATTACGGTGACCGATACTGGTACGGATTTTGTCTTTCAGGTGGAAAGTACCGGGACATTGCCAGCACGTAAAATTCTAATTGAAGCTCTAAAGATTCTCCAAAACAAATCCCAAGAGCTATATCATAACATAGTTACTCTAGAAGAAGATTAATATCACGGTGTTCATAATGGTCAAAGTTACTGGTTCAACCGATCCCAATACAGTGTCTCTTATTCGTAAACTAAGGGAGATTGCAGGAAAAGAAAATGCTACTATATGGAAAAGAGTTGCACGAATTTTATCAAACCCACGACGGATTCGCCCTGAAGTCAATTTAAGCGTTGTAAATCGTCATTCCAAAAAAGGAGAAACAATATTGGTACCAGGAAAAGTGTTGGGAGCAGGAAATCTTGAACATTCGATAACAATTGCAGCAATCGCGTTCTCGGACGCTGCAAAGGAAAAAATCACACAACAAGGTGGTAAATGCATTTCAATATTAGAACTCCTTGCTCTTAATCCTGGTGGGCATAATATTCGCCTTCTGAAATGAGGAGAACTTATAATGACAACTTATATTGATGGACAGAACTGTATTTTGGGACGTTTGTCATCTTTTGTGGCAAAGCGCCTTTTAGAAGGAGAAACAATTACGATCTGTAATGTGGAAAAGATTCTTATAATGGGAGAACCTCTGAAAACGACCGATGAATATGCTCAACGTCTTGGAATTCGCACTAAGAGTAATCCATTGAAAGGACCATTTCATCCCCGAACCCCAGAAGGTTTAGTGCGGAAAACCGTACGAGGTATGTTACCTCGAAAGAAACCCCATGGGAAGAAAGCTTACAAGCGCCTAAAAGTCTGTGTGGGTATTCCACCTGAAATAGCAGATGAAAAAATGGAAGTACTTACCCCTGCTATAGGTAAAAAATTCCGAGGTCGATATATTCACGTAGGTGATCTGGCTAGACGACTAGGATCTGATAATAAATTCTGGAGAGTAGATGAATGAAAGTAATATTAAGCAGTGGTAAGAGAAAAACTGCTATCGCTCGAGCGGTTATTCGCGAAGGAAAAGGTCGGATTAGAGTTAATTCCAAACCCTTGGAGATCTGGGAACCTGAACTTTACAGACAAAAAATCGAAGAACCTCTTCATTTTGTTCCCGAGGAACTTCGCAATTCGGTTGATATTAAGATTAGGGTACATGGGGGGGGTATCGTGGGTCAAACCGAATCAATCCGAACTGCTATAGCTCGTGCTTTGGTAAATTGGACTGACTCAGAGGAACTTCGGCTTGCACTACTGCAATATGATCGTAGTACTCTCGCAGGCGACCCAAGACGTAAAGAAAGGAAAAAGGCTGGTCGTAAAGGCGCACGAGCTAGACGTACGAAAAGTTATCGTTAAATTTCAAAGCATATAGGAAGATTACTTAGACAAGGGAAGATTTATTTTTTCTTGTCAATCATGCCAATTTATCTTTACAAAGGGCCTGTGGCTTAGCCTGGACGTTCATCTTCAGATGAAGCGAGGTAATAAAGCGCTCGGCTGATAACCGAGAGATCAAGGGTTCGAAGCCCTTCAGGCCCACCAGTTTTTTCGGTAATTTCTGTGGAGATAAAAGGGAACAAAGTTTGTTGCATATTTAGGGAAGATTAGTGGTCATAATCAATAATTGAGAAGTGGCGTTCATTTAAAGCACATTTTCTTTGGCTATCTCTATAATAAAGCAATTTTAAATCTTTAATTTATAATTAACCGTTTTTTAGATCTTTAGCAGCAGTAAAAATATCTGTTAATTTACTGGCTTTGGTAACGGGCATTTCTTCTGATAATGAGAGGAAAGGGATTTGTATAGAAGAATCGATGTTTATTTTTGTGACCCCAAAACCACAAATCTTTCCATCTATTACCAGTCGTGTATCAAAAACCGTCATCAAGGTCTCTTGTGGCTTTTCATCCAAACTTAGCTGTAACCGTGTACGGGCTTGTTGGTATGCCCGAATAGTTGTATCTACAATTGCGGGGTTCTTTAACTTACAAAAGACAGTGAGAGGTCGTCGAGGTATAACAAAATTTGGTGTACCGGGTATCCCTCCCACACAAACAATCTGTAAGGCATCTTCATCAACACTGATAGCTCCGTGGTGGGATAAGCCCCACGCAGTAGATCCAAGGCTTGATAATACAAACAGTCCATCTCCCCGCATTCGTGATAATGTTGTACCATCTAGTTGAATCATAAATTCCCCAAGGTGTGGTTGACAGAAAAGGGCAATTTCATTTACAGCTACAAACTTTTGGCCATCAAATTCGGTTTGAAGCACTGTTCTTTCGACAATTTTCCCCTTTCCTTCTAAAATTTGCCGAAATCCCTGTTCAAAGGCTTTAGATGAACTCATATCCAATTGTCGCAGGAAACCTATAGATTCAGGTCGTACCACGGGAACAATTGGGGGGATCTGCTTGAGTTGGTCAAAAAAATCAAAAAAGGCCCTAACAAGCCAAGCGACTGATCCATCTCCTCCAACAGTTAAGAAAAAGGCTAAGTCATCTATATCTTCGGGTTCGGTGCAAAGTTGGTCAAAAGAAATACATTGAATGGAGCTATCTAGAGCTTGAATCCTATTTTTGACCCATTGAATTTCATTATCATATTGAGCTGAGATTCCAATCTTCATGAAGGATGCACCTATATTTGGCTATTTTAACCGACTTGAAAGCTCTTGAATACATTCTCTTAGTTATGCTGCTTGTTTAAATTCAAGTTTTCGGCAGCCATGCATATCTATTCCTCAAAGCCTTCAATCAGTTTAGGTTGCATCTCATCTTTTTTTTCTGGAAATCGTTCCATAATCCTTATCATCTATTTTAAAGTCAATAGAAAAGAGAATTCACCAGTTTATAAAAAAAATAGACTTTTAACTCTTAATATTTTCCGTTACTTTTTGTACAGAATAATACCTTGAAAAAACCTAATGTTAGAAAGAGAAGAGAAGTTTGAATAGCAAGTAAGCTATTTTTGTTGGGTTGAGAGTTCTCTAATGCGATCTCTTAGTTTGGCTGCGCGTTCAAATTCAAGGTTCTCTGCAGCAAGTCGCATCTGTTCTTCTAGTAAATCTATATGCTCAACTAGCTCTTCATCGGCTACTTCTGGAAATTGATCGGTTATGTCCTCATCATCTATTTTACGCCTTAGACTTACCTGTCGCACTTCTTTTTCAATACTTTTTGGTTCTATACTGTGTTTCCTGTTATATTCGAGCTGTAATTTTCGTCGTCGGTTGGTTTCTGAGAGTGTTTCTTTAATAGCGGGTGTGTGCTCATCTGCATAAAGAATTACTTGTCCGCGTACATTTCTTGCAGTTCTCCCAATGGTTTGGATCAAAGCTGTCTCAGTTCGCAAAAAACCTGCCCTATCTGCGTCTAAAATCGCAACAAGTGTGACTTCGGGGAGATCTAACCCCTCCCTAAGGAGGTTTACCCCAACTAGTATGTCAAATTTCCCTAATCGCAATTCTTGAAGAATTTCAACACGTTCCAGAGTATCTATCTCAGAATGGAGGTATTTTACTCTCATTCCCAGTTCACCGAGATATGTGGCAAGTTTTTCTGAATCACGTTTAGTGATGGTGGTTACAAGTGCTCTATCACCATTTTCCGAGACTTGATGAAGTTCATGAACTAAATCATCAAACTGAACCTGAGCAGGTCTCACTACCACATTTGGATCAACAAGAAATGTTGGCCTGATGATCATCTCTACGATTTGTGAACTTTTTTGCCGCTCATATTGTCTTGGAGTGGCACTCATACAAACTACCCGATTCAGATGAGCTTCAAATTCTGCATAGGTCAACGGTCTATTATCTCTTGCCGATGGAAGTCGAAAGCCATATTCTACCAGTGTTTTTTTTCTAGCCTTGTCTCCCTCATACATACCTCGGACTTGTGGGATTGTTGCATGTGATTCATCTATTACGAGAAGAAAGTCTTCAGGGAAAAAATCTAGTAATGTACTTGGCGGTTCTCCTGGTTCTCTCTGATCAAAATGACGACTGTAATTCTCAATTCCTTGGGTGTAACCCGTCTCTCGAATCATTTCTAGATCAAAACTAGTTCGTTGTTTAAGCCGTTGTGCTTCTAATAATTTCCCTTTAGCATTTAGCTCTTTCAATCGTTCCTCTAACTCTACTTCAATTGATTCAATAGCCCTTTCAATACTTTCTTGAGGAGTAACATAATGTTTGGCTGGAAAAATGCATATCCGTTCCCGTTCTTCTTGGTCTTGTCCAATGAATGATTCCATTTGGATTATTCGGTCAATAACATTGTCAAATAGTTCTATTCGTATTTTAATATTATCATAAGTAGGATATACCTCTATCGTATCCCCACGAGCCCGAATATTCCCTCTCTTTGGTGCTATATCATTACGTGTATATTGAATATCAACCAATTTAGCAATTAGGTCATTCCGTTCAATTTGCATACCCTTTTCAACAGTTACACTGAGAGCACGGTAGTGTTCTGGAGAGCCGAGACCATAAATGCAGCTAACAGACGCAATGACGATCACGTCCCGTCGTTCTAGAAGAGAACGGGTAGCGGAATTCCTGAGACGGTCGATTTCTTCATTGATATCGGTCTCTTTTTCGATATATTTGTCTGATTGTATTATATATGCTTCAGGTTGGTAATAGTCATAATAACTTACGAAGAACTGAATAGAATTGTTAGGAAAAAAGCCTTTAAATTCCTGATAGAGTTGAGCGGCTAAAGTTTTATTATGAGTGATGACAAGGGTTGGACGATTGACGTTAGCAATTACATGGGAGATAACAAAGGTCTTTCCACTGCCTGTTACACCTAACAGCGTTTGCCATTTTTTATTTTTCTCCAATCCTTCTGTTAACCTTTTTATTGCCTGCGGTTGATCTCCTTGAGGCTTAAATGAAGAGATTAATTGAAAATGAGGCATGAATTACACCTTAGTTCTAAATCTAAGAGATAATCTACTGATCATAACTAGGTTGCATGTTTCACCTTTCATAGCCCCTTATTTTAATTATCTATAAAACCAATGGAGACAATAATGAAAGTAAACTTAAACATGAGTAAGAGCTAGTATGAATTTTCAGACACAATTACCTTATAAAGAGTAATCAATAAGTTTTCTATACCCTCATTAATCAGTCGACGAACGATTATTAAATGTGGGTAGGAAATCCCATCAAACTTAATTTAGCGTACACTGTTGCAGGGATTTCGACAGTATAAAATGAAAGATTTCTGCTCACTAACTCCTTTTGTTGTTTATATTATAAACGATATATAATACTTTGGGAAGAAAATGACCAATTATCGTTTCCAAAAACTAATGACAGACTCCCAAAATCTAACCTATCAACAGAATGATCCAAGAATAGCATATTTCTATAAAAACCAATTAAGAAGACTCAAAAAATCAAAACTAACAATAAACGAGTTTCTATCAAGAATTTTCAACAGGGTTGAAAAAAAACTCTCCAAATGCCTTGATATAACCTTCAAATCTCCATTTGAGTTATTTAGAAAACTATATTTGGATGAAAAAGAATCAATAGCAAGGATCTCGCGTCATCTAGGTGTTAATAAGGAAGATTTGTGTCTGTGGGTAAGATTAAAACATAAAATAAAAATTAGAACACAATTAGAACAAATAAGATTAGATAACGAGCGAAGAAAATCCAAGAATAAGAAGAAGACACGGTTAATTAATACTATAAAGAGACCTCCCCCAAATAAACAAGGAAGACCAACAAAGCCAATTCCTCCTGAATACTATGAAAGGTATAAAAACGGGGAAGGGTTCACCTCACTCGCAGAAGAGCTTAAGATAGCCCCTAAAACCTTCAAAAAAGCTCTTAAGTCGGCCGGTATAAAAGTAAGGAGTAAAAAAGAATCTAAACCTCCTAAAGTACTAATCCCTAATGACTACATTAAACGATACCAAAATGGAGAGAGCTCCAGAAAACTCGCAAAAGAACTAGGAATATCAATAGATACATTCAGAAAACGTGTGGGAGTGAAATTAAGAAATAGATCAGAAGCTGCTATCCTCGTATGGGAAATGAGACAATCTCCTATCCTTCCTGAACACATTGAGCGCTATCTAAAAGGTGAAGCAGCGAAATTTATCGCGAAAGAGTTAAATATGTCTGTTAAAAGATTCAGACAGCGTCTTAAAGATATGGGGATAATATTAAGAGGTTCTAGGGGAATTTATATTGTGAAGGAAAACTACCAACCTATGAATACCATTCCTTCTGACTACGTTGATCGGTACTTAAAAGGGGAAGATGTGGAAACGCTCACAAAAGAATTAGGAATAAATATGGATACATTCTATAATCGGCTAACCGTTAGAAGACCTAGGACACCCCTAACAGATTTTCCCACTCTTATTAATGAGTGGTTTCAACCATTAAATGGGAGATATAAACCCGAATATTTCTCTGCCGGATCAGGCTTCAAAGCTTATTGGAGATGTTCACAATGCAACCATATTTACCGAGCAACTGTCAATTCACGTACAAATGAGGGTGGATGTCTACCATGTGCTGTAAAGCGGGTTAAAATTGATAGGCGATGGAAGCAGTGGCAAGATTGGTGTGAAAACTTAGCTAAAACAATATATAAAAACCTAAACCCTCAATTCCAGAAAGCTTATCATTTTGGAAAACCTGACGTCAGTTTTCCCGCAACATCAAAATTTTCGGATACTGTCATTGATGCGAAGACAAATGGAAAGTTTCTAGGTGATAATATAGAAAATTATGCTAATTATTATAAGTACATACAAGTCTGGTGTTTAAAAAATCCTCAAGAAACATTTTATATTAATAATACCAAGGTGGAATTCTTCACAATCAAGGATCTACTATCAAGAGTTACAAACCAAGAGGGAAGAACAGAATTAGAAGAAGAACTCAGAAGCTTACTGAGAGATAAGTTTCAAACTGATTTACAGTCATTTAAAGACTAATATGTCATCAGATTGGGCTGGTACTAGTCATAATGACTGACGAAGAGATTAACTGTGTTATTGACTAAACTTCATACCGATTCGCATTAGTTTCAACTTGTTTTTCTTGATCGTTTAATTTTAGATAATCAGTCAACTATTGTTGTTGAAGACTATAATGAAAGTGAAAATCTGTTAATCTGAGCTTTTCGAGATTCTAGTCAGTAAATTACATCGCATTCAGCCATTTCTATATCTTCGTTGTCGAATAAGAATATTTATTCCAATTAACCATAATACTACAAAAACGATCTCTCCATTCCATCCATCAATAATACCATTTAGTCCTATTATCGTGCTATTCCACCAATAGCTCCCTTTTGATTCTCCTTCACTCTTTAATTGAAAAATAAACTCTCCACTGGTAAATTTTTTATCAAACGAGGACTTATTTTTAGAAAGAATAGTATTTTCATCATTCACAATAATTTCGAGATAATTACTCGTATAATTAAGGAATACTCCAAGTTTTACTTGAAAAGACGCGTCATGAATGCCTTGAGAGACAATCGTCCGCGTTTCATTAATCATGTAGAAATCTGTCCCATCATAACCCGTTCCAGGAGGATCTGTCGCACTAAGTCCACCAAATAAGGCATTTGAGCCAATGCAGTTGTGAATACTAATTATTAAAATGAACAAACCTGCAATTCTTCTACTACAAACCATAATAATTCCTGAATTATTATTTCATTTTCCATCATTATACATTTAACTTTTTTAATTAGCTTTTTTCTCCTCTGAGTGGGAAAGACAATGTCAGAATCAAGGGAAATTATTGAACAAATAGAGGCAGTCTTTGGAAATGTAGAGATTCCTCTCTGTATTTCGGTCATTAGTTCAGATGCGATGGAGTTATTTTCAACCAAGAATTGTCCTACTGAAGGAGATGAATCTGCCAATATTTTAGGTATAATGGCATTTGAGGAACTTACAGGTGCGTTAAAACGAAGGTCGGATAAAATTGTAGATATGATGGTCTTTCGTGCAGGTGATAGAGAATTTTTTATCACCCCGGTGGCTTCTGAGTTGTTCCTTTTTGCTCAATGTGCAGCTGGAAGCGTTGCTAATGTTATGACTCTTTTGGATGGGTTAAGTAATCAAATCCGTCATAGGATTTCACAACTCGTTCTTTGAGGTGATTAATAAAAATGACAGATGATCAAAGAATTTTGGATGTTGCAGAACAGTCAGTGAAGATAGCTGGGTCCTTTTTGCGTTTGATGTCATTTGAAGATTTACAGATCTTTGATAAAGGCATCGATGATGTTGTAACGACATTTGATCTCGAAAGTGAACGAATAATAACGAATAACATTAAAATGTACTTTCCAGAACATCAGATCCGTGCTGAAGAGTCGAGTGAGAGTGCAGCTTCAGAAATAAAAGAAGGGGAGATATTTTGGTATGTAGATCCACTCGATGGGACAAAAGCTTTTACAAAGGGTCAATTTGCTTTTGTTTCTCTTTCTGTTGCTGCCAGAGATTCCAAGGGACTTGTGGCTGCAGCGGTTTATAACCCTTTTACTGATATGCTGTATTCGGCCTCAAGAACTTCTCTTGGTCTATTGAATGACAACCCCATACCCCCTCGCAGAGAAGTTCCACTTTCGGATGCGAGGATGCTCATAGATTTTAGTGGGAGACTCCCTTGTGGTTTGAGAACTATATTAGCTACTGCTGACCTTACGGGAAAGATAGGTCGTATTTTCCGTTTTGATGGAAGTATTGCACAACATTTAGCACTTATCGCCCAAGGAACACTAGATGGTGGAGTTTTTTGGGGATCTGGACGCAAAGGCGACTACTGGGATATTGCTGGGGCTTTATTACTCCTCGAAAAGATGAATGTTAAAGTAACTAATCTTATGGGTGAAGAAATTGTGCCATCGAGTGAAATCTTTGATCAACTCATAATCGCAAGTCCTAAACTTCATGAAGAACTTCTAATATGGGTTGAAAAATTGCAACAATGAAATTTCTTTGATTTTTTTTCCTCTCTTCCTTTCAGAGGGGTTTTTTTGAACCAAAACTCGTTAAACAGATTGGATAGATTTAAAGAACAGATAAAAAGTCTTCCTAGCACTTGTGGAGTTTATTTCTTCAAGAATTTAAAGAATCAAGTAATTTATGTAGGGGCTGCAACTTCTTTAGTCTCCCGCGTCTCTAGTTATTTTTTGAAATCTGGTTCTAACAAAGCTCAAACGATTCAAGAACACGTTAATAAAATAGACATTATTCCTACAGACACAATTCAAGATGCGTTTCTTCTAGAAGCGGAACTTATCAAACAATATCAGCCCCGTTTTAATATTCGTCTGAAGGACGACAAGAGATACCCTTATTTGAAAGTTACTATCCATGAAAGGTTCCCGAGGCTTCTCATTGTCAGGGAATTAGATCAAGATGGCTCAATCTACTTCGGTCCTTATTCAAGCAAAGCGTCATTAAAGAGAAGTATCAAGTTTCTTCGTTCTCAATTTCCTATTTGTAATTCTAAAAAACCCATAATCGAAGCCAAAAAGAAAATTTTCTGTCATGACTGGGACATGGGTCTTTGTTTAGGTGTATGTAAAGGGAAAATATCTGTTCGTGATTATAGATCAGTAGTGGACTCATTACTAGCCTTTCTAAAGGGTGAGACCGAAAAAATTCTCTCCAATTTGGAAATCAAAATGAGTAAAGCCGTTGAAAATCAAGAATTTGAACAAGCTGCGGTTTTTCGAGATAAAATTAATGATTTACACAGAATAACCGAGAAAAAACGTCTATTAATTCAAAGAGACTTAGATTTACTTTATATTGTCCATTATGCTAACTTAACAATGGTAGGAGTTCTAAATATTGAGAATCAGAATATAAAAGACCATTTGGTTTTCCCTCTTGTTCATAATTTTCCTCAACAGATCGATTATGCCGAGGTCATTCGGCAAGTCTATCTTAATTCTTCATTTGTCCCTGAAACTATTATTATTCCCCACGAAGCCGAATTTGTAGATGAAGACCTATTAAATTGGCTTTCAAAAAAACGAACGTCTTCCGTAATAATTAGAGGTCCAAATACGCCTTTGGAAGAAGCTTTTCTTGAAAAGTGTTCTAACCTCACTCTCGAAGCCTTAGAGCGAGAAAGCCAGCACACTATAGAGGCTGTAGAGGATTTACGATCCTGTCTTCGATTACATAAGTTACCGAACAGGATTGAAGCTTTTGATATCTCAAATTTAGGAAATTCGGCAGCTGTTGGTTCAATGGTAGTGTTTCATTTAGGTCGTCCATTAAAATCCCATTATCGTCGCTTTAGAATTAAGACAGTAAAGGGGCAAGATGATTTTGCTATGATGGGAGAAGTTATTCGAAGGAGATATTCTCTGCATCCAGAATGGCCTCTTCCTGATTTGATTTTAATAGATGGCGGTAAGGGACAACTTTCTACGGCTGTTAATGAATTAAAGCAGCTAAAGGTCACAACAATACCAATTCTTGGTCTTGCTAAGAAAAATGAAGAGATTTTTGTCCCCGGTCGTTCCTTACCGCTAATTTTACCTAAGAATTCATCGGCACTCCAATTTCTTCAACGGATCCGGGACGAAGCTCATCGTTTTGCAATAGGTTATCATCGTCTCCTTAGAGAGAAAACACTACATAAGTCTCGTCTAGACTCTATTCCAGGAATAGGGAAAAAGCGAAAAGATGCTCTTTTATCCCATTTTGGATCTGTTGAGAATGTAAAACAGGCTTCTATTTCAGAAATTGAGCAGACTCCAGGAATAAGTGCTCAAATTGCTAAAATAATTTATGAACATCTCCACTATGATACAGAAGATTAAGTTAGCTGTTGGGTCATGCAGTAATACTATCGCTGACCTATTTCATGAATGAATATAGCTGATAGAGATGCTAATGCTAAACTTCCCATTTGTGACCAAAAGAAAAGAAAGAAGTCTTCTACTTGAAGTTCTTTGACATAATTTGGGACATGTTGAAAGATAATGAAATAACCTGAAAAATAAACTACTAGTACTAGATACGTACTCAAGAGAAGAATAGAAGGGACAATTCTGCCTTCACGTTGATAATGTTCGGCTAAAAAGCACGTTATAGCTGTTAAACCCATTGCTATTCCAATTGCGCCGCCTAAGAGGAATGGTATATTTTCTTCAGTAGCAATAGTAGTAAATTCCTTGATATGAAACAGAATTAGGATTTGAGAAATTGCGAATAACCCAAACGTGATCAAAATGAGTCCTAAATTTGCTTTTCTTGTCCAAGCGAATGTAACGGTGACTGCCATGTTAAGGGCCTCTTTTCCCTCATTTTTGTATTTTACTATTAAAAAGTTCTTCCCTTTTCTTTTTACTTTTTCTAATGAACTTTGTTTCGTGTTTGTCTCTTCTGAGTTGAAGGTGAAGCTCTTCTAATACTTTTTTTGTTATTTTTGCTCTGAGATAGCCGCTCATAAACAATTGAAGACATTGATCCTCAAGGGTTTGTGCTTCGCCTTTATTAACGCTTTTAATTTTCTCCAAGGCAACATTAGCTTCATCAGTTAGAATAGCGCGCAAGGTCTGTTCACGCTTTCTTTCTACCTCTAATCTTCTTTCCTCTATTTGTTGGGCTTGTTCGATCCGTTTTTGAAATTTTTTCATTTGTTTTAGGCGTAATGCCTTAATTTCAGGATCATTACCCATTTTTCAATTATCCTTTCGATTAATATTTTTCGAGCTCAGGGATTTCCTTTTTTATCTGATATGCAATACTCTCAAGAAAACTGACGCCTTGGCCTGTAATGGCTCGACCTTTGCCTTTAACTTCTTTAATAAGGCCAGCTTTCTCAAGTCCCTGAATTGCCTTTCTCACTATCGCTCCACTACCTTGATGATAGTGGTTAGGTGTTGATCCGCTATTTCTTACCCCTCCATAGTAGTTTCTTAAGCGTGATACGCCTACTGGACCCTTTATAGCGATTTTTCTCAGAATACTTGCTACACGTGTATACCACCAGTCAACCTCTTCTGGTGGTTTTTCTCGACTGACCCCTGTTTTTACATAAGGCGCCCATTCGGGAGGAGTAATTGCGTCGTAACTCTTTAGCTCCTCTGCAACTTTTTTAATCAGAAGGCCAGGGGGTACAATATAAACTGACGCCATTCATCAATCACTCATTCATTTTAGCTGATTATACAGGTTTTTCGGAAGAAAGGATATTAGTTACTTAAAAGTATTGAGTGCAATTAGAAAGAAATAGGGACCGTTAATTTTAACCTTTTTAACCATATTAACATCTCATGAAGGTAGAAAAATATCAAAACATTTATTTTCGCACATTATTCTAGAAAGAATAACACAAAAATACTTGAGTTTTTTCAGCTCATTATTCCCAATTTGAGTTTTTTCAGCTCATTATTCCCAATTTTTAATTGGTGACTACCGTAATTTAGTATTGTGATTCTTATGTGGTCGCTTAGGGACAGGCAGCTTAGAGCTAGTGATATACCGAAAGAACCTTCTCTTACCGAGGTAGGTCAAGCCCTGAAAGGAACAACAACTGTCGGGTTATGTTGTGAAGACGGGGTTGTTCTAGTTACGGATAGAAGAGCAACTGCAGGCTTTTTAATTGCACATAAACGCGCAGTTAAGGTGTATAAACTGGATAAGTTCGTGGCAGCAACAATCGCAGGACGCGTAGCTGACGCTCAGCAAATTATGGACATCGCAAAGGCTGAATTTGCTCTTTATTACCTAAATCAAGGACGACGAATCCCTGTCCATTCAGCGGCTCGTTTCTTAGGTAACATGCTATTCTCTCATCGTCTATTTCCTATGATAGTTCAGAGCATTGTTGCAGGTATAGACACTTCTAATCCTCATCTTTATACTCTTGATTTCCTTGGTAGTGTTGTTGAAGAAAAAACCTTTGTTGCTACTGGCACAGGGTCACCTGTTGCCTATGGAATTTTAGAGGACAATTACATCCCCACTTTGCCAATTGAAAAGGGATTAAACATTGGTCTACGAGCTGTAAGAGCAGCATCCCAACGTGATGCAGCCACAGGCAATGGATTCAATATAGCAACTATTACTCAGACAGATGGTTGTGTGTTTTTGTCTGAAGAGCAAATCGATGCCTTGATTAAAGATGCCCGAACTTCAAAGAAATAATCTCTTAATGGGAGCTGCAGACGTAAAAAAAGATTTCCTATTCTGATAGTAAAAATTGCAAATATCAACAGGACGATTTTAAAAATGAACTCTAGAGAGAGAAACGATGCTCCAGTAGACTTAGACTCGTTACGAAACGCATTGACGAAGAAATTACCTTCTTCAGCTAAGGTCTCCAGTGTAGAAGCCGAGGGCCCCTTTATTGTGGTTTATTCGCGAAGCCCTGATGTTCTTATGACCGACGGGACAATTGTTAAAGATTTAGCTAAAAACTTTCGTAAAAGAATTGTAATTCGATCCGACCTTCGTGTGAGAATGGATAGGGAAGAAGCGGCTCAAAAAATCAAAGAAATAGTCCCTGAAGAGGCAGAAATCACCGATATGGCTTTTGATGATGTTCTTGGGGAAGTTGTGATAGAAGCTAAGAAACCAGGCCTCGTTATAGGTCGCAACGGAGCTACTTTGCGCGATATCACCCGTTTAGTATTTTGGCGTCCTACTGTTGTTCGTACTCCTCCAATTCAATCAAAAATGATTAGTAACATCCGTTATATTCTTGCTTCCGAAAGTTTAAGGCGAAGGCGTGCTCTTTTAGCGATTGGAGAGCGAATTCACAGAGAATCTTTGCCTACGCGGTCAAATTGGATACGTTTGACTCCTCTTGGTGGAGCTGGTGAAGTGGGTCGTAGTTGTTTACTTCTTGAAACCACAGAATCTAGAGTATTAATTGACGCGGGAGTCAATGTGGGTTCTAGTTCTCCTGAGAATATGTTTCCCTACTTTAATGCACCTGAGTTTGATATTCGTGATTTAGATGCCGTTGTAATTTCTCATGCTCATTTAGATCATTGTGGTTTTCTCCCATTTCTTTATAAATGGGGATTTCGCGGTCCTGTTTATTGCAATGAGGCAACTCGTTCTTTAATGACACTCCTTCAGATGGATTATCTTAATGTTGCCTCAAAAGAAGGAAAAATACTTCCATATTCCCAAAAAGATATCAAAACAACCATTCTTCACACTATTCCACGACGTTATGGAGAAGTAACTGATCTTTCACCCGATATTCGATTAACATTAAGCCCAGCAGGGCATATTCTTGGCAGCTCCATCATCCACCTTCATATTGGAGATGGACAATACAATCTTGCTATTGCTCATGATTTTAAGTTTGCACGAAGTCGACTCTTAGAACCTGCTAACAAGAAATTCCCCCGTCTGGAAACCTTAGTAATTGAATCAACCTACGGTGGCCCAACAGACATGATGCCT
Organism: Candidatus Hodarchaeota archaeon; assembly: GCA_016840025.1. Next base: position 2,865 of record JAEOTF010000229.1, on the reverse strand, counting down.
GCCCGCAAAGAGTCAGAACGGCAATTAGTACGCATTATTAATGAAACCGTCCGTAGAGGTGGGAAGGTCCTTATTCCTAGTCTTGCAGTAGGTCGTGCTCAAGAACTCTTGATTGTCATCGATAAATACTTCCGAATGAAGCAGTTAGAAGAATGTCCTGTCTTTCTTGATGGGATGATTTCTGAAGCCACAGCAATTCATACATGTCATCCTGAATATTTATCCGCCGATCTTCAGAATACTATCTTTAATGCTGGGGAGAACCCCTTCCTTAGTGAGTATTTCGTACAAGTCGATTCAAAAGAAATAAGGGAAGAAGTTGTCTCGGGCGATCCTTGTGTTATTATGGCAACCAGCGGTATGCTAACAGGCGGTGCTTCTCTTGACTATTTCTTACAATTGGCCCACGATCCAAAAAATAGTATTATTTTTGTAAGTTATCAAGCAGAACGTACACACGGGCGTCGGGTCGCCGATGGTCAAAAAGAGTTCCGAACCTATAAAAACGGCAAACTAGACATGATTCCCGTCAACATGGATGTAAATATCATTGAAGGTTTCAGCGGGCATTCAGATCGCCGACAGTTGATGAATTACATTCGTAAAGTGACTCCTCGTCCAGAACGTATAGTGTTAGTACATGGTCAGCAATTCAAGTCCGACTCTCTGGCTCAAAGCATTGAGAAGAAGTATAGAATTCGAACACAAGTTCCTCAAAACCTTGAGTCCATCCGTTTAGCGTAATAAATCACAGCATAACATAAACTCGCTTGTCAAATCAAGAGATTTCGAAATATAAATGCCAAACATTTCCTTCTCTTTTCAGAAGATTAAATTTATAGAAATTTTTTAGTACAGAATGAAGACGACTTTCTAATAGAATTATAGATGGTTCCAAATCGTTATTCAATTAATTTATGAGGAAGGCTGACTACCATGAAAAAGATTGAACTCTCTAAGAAACAAAAAAAGAACCTCCTTAAGGCTGCCCATCAGCTAGATTCCCAGTTTGCCAACATTCTCGTCGAGGAAAACATATTTTTAATGAAACAGGATGATAATATCCTTTATCTTTCATCAAATACAGGTAACGTCCTTGCCTTCGAGCGAAAAAGTCAACTCATTCCTACAATTCATATTTTAAGAAAAATTCCCGATATCCTGCCATCTGTGTGGGTTGATAAAGGAGCTCTTTCGCACTTAATTAATGGAGCCGATGTATTTGGACCAGGAATAGTACGGAGAGATGAATTCAAAGCTGAAGCTGTTGTTGTCGTTAAAGATATCTCTCGTAAGACTATCCTTTGTGTAGGAATCGCATGTGTACCGTCCGAAGAAGTGCAAAAGAAAGGAAAATCTATTTTAAATGTTCATTGGGTGGGGGATAAATTATGGAACTTTAAGCACAAATAAACCTTTAAATGACAAAACAGGGGATAAAGTATATTTTTTAGATGAGCAAAATTTCGATTAATTCTTTCTTTTCTCTTTACTTGCATCTTGCTCCGTTAAGTCGGTTACTTCCACTTCTTTGAGCTTTTTACGATCAATACCAAATTTACGCCCTTCAACTCGCCATGTGAGGATAGCCTGTCTTATGCCTTCCATTGCTTGTAATGAAATTTCACCAAGCATAGAAGTATTCATTTCACCACTACTAACCCCACCACTTCCTTTACCCATGAACCCGCCTCCTTCCATTTGTCCAGTAACCAAAGTGAAAGGAACAACATCTACGAAGAGTCTTGCTCGGGATTTCCCCGCTTTCCTCACTATTCTGCATGTTATATCTGCATAAGCATTCACAAGTTGCGTTAAAGAACATTTAAAACCGAATTCATGCCATCGAGTACCATCTACTCGTCTTTTAACCTTGATTCCCCATTTATCATGGAGATCATAAAAACCAGGTTTATCCATGCCTTTTGGACTAAAAAGAAAGGAAACAAAATCTCTAGTTTCTTCTAATTCCAATGTAATAGGCAGTTCCTCGTTCTGAATTCTTCCTATTCCTCGGATCGCTATAGAGGCTTTAGGTCTCCATCGACGTTTATGGCTAGGCACCACAAGCTTACTAGCCTGCTTTGCAGGATATCGTGAAGCTAGATAAGTAACTATATTGGAAAGAATGAAAGCATAGAATAACCATAAGAAATCTGTGACCGACTCATTGGGAAATTCGGGAAGGGCTTTTATCGTTTTACTAAGGTAGTAAAGTCCTATTGCGAGTATATATCCGAATAATCCACCGATTGATCCGATTAGAAGACTTTCCATAGTGTAAATCCTTGAAATATCGCCTGGATTAGCCCCCACACTGGTCCAAATGGCGATTTCAGATGTTCGTTCGTACACAGACCCTAAAAAGGCATTAAGAATGATAAATGCAGTAATAGTTAACAAAACCAATGTTGGACCGAGATTTCGAAGATCAAACCATCGCACCGAATTGAGAACATACATTTCTGGACCTCTTTCTGAGAATTCGAAAGCGTGTGCTGCCATGGGTGACCATTTGCTGAAAAAATTCTTTCTTTTTTCTGTTTCAGCGGTCAAGGAATATTGTATGAATTCTCTTACCTCAAACTTTTGATTTTCGGTCAAAACACAGATGAAATTGTTATATTTGCCTTCCCAGTCTTTGGATAATCCCCAAATGGTATGACCTAATACTAATTCTTTAGTTGTAGCGTTATAAGACGGGAGTAACGTGATTATGCCCCTTTCTGCAGAATATGAATTAGGAAAGAGGTCATCCTTGATGATTCCAATGTCGATTGGGTCAATAACGCCATTTCCATGACGGCTTATCTTTTTGGAATAATAAATCCCTACAATTTTGAAAGTGATAGAATAACGTTTATC